>JAFGAX010000206.1 GCA_016933415.1 bacterium | reverse complement strand
GACCGAAATCCTGCGGCCCAGGTCGGACGCGGGAATCCGGAAAGACCGCCGGTACCAGCCGACCGAGGTTTCCGGAAAATTCCGGCCGAGCGCCTTGTACCCGTGGCTGTATCCGGCCCTCTCGTCGAAAGGCAGTTCAACGGCCCAGTCATGGGGCAGATCGAGAATCCGCCAGGGCCTGTCGTCAAAGTTCTTTGCCGTCGGGCCGTCACCGAATCCCGCCTTGGCGAAACAGGAGAAATAGGATGTCGCGTGCTTGAAATCCTTCGAAACGTCAAACGGATGGCCGAAGGCGAAACGCCAGCCGGCGTCCATTCTCAGCCGTTCACGCGCCCCGGCCGGTTCCGCGGCCGGAGCGGCCGCATGCGCACAGGCCAGAACCGCGGCCCAGAATACGACCCGCAAACCGGAAGATCGATGATGCATCAGCGTCCGCCTCCGCTATTCTCTGTGCATGATGAAAAATTCATAACCGAAGAAATCGGAATACCGCCGGTAGATATCGATTTCCGCGAGCCAGGTCTCGAGCAGGGCCTGCGCCCGGGCGTCTTCCCGGTATTTCCGGACGAGCCTGCGGACCGTTATCTCCATCGGCGCGTAAAACGGCGCGATCCAGGCGCGGACCGGAAGGGGAAAATGTCCGGCGGGCGTGAATCCGGCCGTTCGGATTTTACGGAGGTTCGCCTCCACCGTGGTGATGTCCGGGTATTCATCCCTCCAGAACCGCCGCACTTCGGCGGGAAAACGGTTTCGAAAACGGACCGCTTCCGTGACCGCGAGCCAGCCGCCCGGCTTCAGAAGCCGCCTGCACCGCTTCAGGCCCCTCAAAAATCCCATCTGATACAGGGCGCCCTCGGACCAGACGATGTCGAAGGATCCGTCCCTGAATCCCATGGCTTTCATGGACCGGCGCACGGTACGGATGGATTTTCCCATACCGGCCGACCGCGCGTCGCGCTTCAGCCGGTCGAGGAAAGGCTGGTGGTTGTCCAGCGCCAGCACGGTTCCGCCCGAAATACGGGCCAGCTCGAGTGTCTGCATGCCGTTGCCGCACCCGATGTCCAGGATGCGCGGGCGGCGGGAAAGCCCGCGGATCATCTCGAACGCCTTTCGCGTGGAGGCATTGTCTCCCGGCCCCTGACGCGGCAGGCTCTCGTACAGCTCAAAGAACAAATCCCACTTTCTCATGTATCGTCCCTGGCTCGGGAATACCCGATTGTTCCGAACTCCGTTTAACGTCAGAACGTTCACACGTTGGAACGTTCTAACGTGGTTTCTCCTCCGCCCGTATCCTCGCCAGAACGCTCCTGGACCGGCCGTAGAGGAAGTAGATCAGAAGACCTCCCCCGAGCCACGCGAACAGCCGCCACCAGTTTTCGACCGGCAGGGAAAACATGAGCACCACGCAGAAGAAAATGCCGAGTATGGGAACCCACGGAAACAGCGGCGCCTTGAACGGCCGCTCCGCTTCCGGGTGCATCCGCCGCATGACCAGAACGGCCGAGCAAACGATGATAAAAGCGAAAAGCGTGCCGATATTCGTCAAATCGGCAAGAACCCGGAGCGGGATCAGGGAGGACATGACGCCCACGAGCAGGCCGGTGAGCATGGTGGATTTCCAGGGCGTTCGGAACCGGTCGTGGACGGCGCCGAAGAACCGCGGCGGAATGAGCCCGTCGCGCGCCATGGCCAGCAGGATGCGCGGCTGGGACAGCATCATGACGAGCAGAACCGACGTGATGCCCGTGATCGCGCCCAGGTCGATGAGCCGTCGCGCGAACGGAAGCCCCTTCTGCCGGAAGGCGTCCGACACCGGCGCGTGTATGTCGATCTGGCCGGCGGGCACCATGCCCGTGAGCACCGCGGCCACGGCGATGTAGAGCACGGTGCAGATGATGAGAGAGGCGATGATGCCGATGGGCACATCCCGGTTCGGCCGTTTCGCTTCCTCGGCGTGCGTGGATACCGAGTCGAAACCGATGTAGGCGAAGAAAATGATCGCGGCGCCGGCAAGCACGCCCAGCGGCTCGCCGCCCGGGCCGTGCTGGCCGAAAATGGTTTTACCGAAAAAGCTCAGACCGGAATACCCGTACGGCGCGAACGGCTTCCAGTTCGCGGGATCGATGTAGAAGGCCCCGACCACGATGACGAAAAGCACGACCGCCAGCTTGAACCCGACCATGAGCGCGTTGAATCCCGCGCTCTCCCGTATCCCCTTGACGAGGATCACCGTGATCAGCGCCGCGATGCCGATGGAAATCAGGTCGCACACCGCGCCCGTGGACATGAACGCGCCGATCTCCGGATTGAAGTCGAAGGGCGGGTGCGTCCACCGGAACGGCAGGTGCACGCCGAAGCTCGCGAGCAGATCCTGGAAGTGCGCGGACCATCCGTGCGCCACGGCCGCCGAGGCCACGGTGTATTCCAGAACCAGGTCCCATCCGATGATCCAGGCGAACAGTTCGCCGAGCGTCGCATAGGCGTAAGTGTAGGCCGAACCCGCCACCGGCACCATGGACGCGAACTCCGCGTAGCACAGGGCCGCAAACACGCAGGCGCACCCCGCGATGACGAAGGACAGAATCAGGGCGGGCCCGGCCTTGTCGTGCGCGGCCACGCCGGTGAGGACGAATATGCCGGTTCCGATGATGGCGCCGACGCCCAGGCTGGTCAGCCCCACGGGACCGAGAATGCGGCGCAGGCGGTTCTCTCCCCTGGCCTCCTCCAGAAGCAGTTTCAGCGGTTTGCGGGCGAATAAATAATGACTCATGCGATGAGGACTCCTTTACCCTTCGAAGGTTCCGATACGATCGACTTGCCGCACTCCATCAAGTTCAAAGTTCAAAGTTCAAGGTTCAAAGTACCTTCCCACCACCCCCATTTTTTCTTTGAACTTTGAACCTTGAACTATGAACTTCTATTCACAACCGCCGCGGCGACGAGATCCCCCTGAACGTTCACGACGGTCCGGGACATGTCGAGCAGGCGGTCGATGCCGAGGATGATGCCCATGCTCTCGGCCGGCACGCCGATGCCCGCCAGAATCATGATCACGGCCGGCAGGGATCCTCCCGGAACGCCGGCCGTGCCCACACCGGCCAGCACGCACAGCACGACGACCGTGATCTGCTGGACGAACGTCAGGTGCACACCGAAACAGCCCGCGAGGAAAAGCACGGTCACACCCTCGTACAGGGCGGTTCCGTTCTGGTTGGCGGTCGCGCCGAGTGTCAGCACAAAACGGCTGACGTCCTTCTTGAGCCCGAGCCGTTCCGTGGCGGTTCGGAGCGCGGCCGGCAGGGTCGCGTTACTCGAGCTGGTTGAGAATGCGATGAGCATCAGTTCCGCCGTGTTCCGGAAGAAAAATCCGGGACGCATCCGGCCGAATGAGGACAGCAGGACGGAATACGTGAAGAACAGGTGAACCAGCAGACCCGCCAGCACCACGGCCACATACCGCGACAGGATCGCCAGTATGGAAAAGCCCATGGTGGCCGAAAGCGAAAACAGCAGGGCGAACACGCCGACCGGCGCGAAGCGCATGCCGATGTCGATCAGCTTCATCATGGTCTCGAACAATCCCTCGAGACAAGCCTTGAGGCCGGCCGTTTTTGCCGGCGGCGCCAAAGCCATGGCGATGCCGAGCATGAACGCGAAAAAGATGACCGCCAGTATGCCGCCGCCCGTGTACGACGGGTCAAAGGCCCGGACCATGTCCTCGAGCGGGTTCTTTGGCACGATTTTCACCAGCGCGTCGATCATGCCGCCGCCGGCCTGCGTTTCAGCGGTCTGGGCCGATGCGGGAACCGGGAACCGTTTCAGGAGCGCCAGACGGTCCGCTTCCGAGAGTCCGCCGGACGGGTTCACGACATGCACGGCCAGAACCCCGGTCAGCACGGCCGCGCCGGAGACGAACAGCGTGAATCCGAGGGTTTTCAGGCCGATGCGGCCCACGCGCCTGATGTCCCCCAGTTCCGAGACGCCGAGGGACAGCGCGGAGATCAGCACCGGCATGACCGTCATGAACAACATCCGGAGAAAGACGTCCCCGGCCGGTTTCACCCAGCGGACGATGCTCTCGACAGTATCTTCGGGAAGGCCGGACAACCGGACCGCGAAACCCGCGGCCAGGCCGGCCAGCAATCCGATGAAAACCCGCGTGTGCCGGGATTTCCGTTCCGGCCGGGGCCGCTTATCCGCCTGATCTCCCGTCCGCCGGGGGACCGGCTGTTTCGGATTCCGCATGCCGCCGGCCCTACTCCAGTTCGAGCATGACCACGGATTTCGCGGGCAGCCGGACCGTCACGGCGTTTCCGGACACCTTGAATCCGCTGAATGCCGCGGGCCTCACTTCCTCCGGTTTTCCGAAATCATTGTACGCGTTGAGCGTGCGGCCGGTCAGGATTTCACCCGTCACCCGACCCGTCTTGCCCCGTCCGCGCAGGTCGCACAGCACGTCCTTGTCGCGGACCGGATCCAGGTTGGCGAGGGAGACATGAATGCGGCCCTTGCCGTCGCGCGACGCGGACGCCGAGAGCCCGGGAATGCTCCGGCCGCCGGACGTGAGCGGTTCGCACACCGTTTCAGCCGGCAGGAGAACGGCGTTCTGATGCGGGCGGAACATCTTCATCGCGTAATAGGTCGGCGTCCGGACCATCTCCGGTCCGCGCGTCAGGAGCACGGACTGGAGCACGTTCACGGTCTGGGCGAGGTTGGCCATCTTGACCCTGCCGCAGTGATTGTTGAAGATGTTGAGATACAGAGCCGCCGTGACCGCGTCACGCACCGTGTTCTGCTGGTACAGGAAGGCGGGATTGGTGCCCGGTTCGACATCGAACCAGTTGCCCCATTCGTCCGCGATGAGGCCGATTTCGTTGGCCGGATCGTACTCGTCCATGACACGGATGTGTTTCTCCAGGCTCTCCTGCATGACCCAGGTCTGTTTCATGGTGTCGAACCATTCTTCTGCACCGAACCGCGTCGCCGAGGTCTTGTTGTTCCAGCCCCGGGCGAAGGTGTAATAATGAAAGGAATACCCCTGGATGAGCGACCGGATGGCGTTGTGGGGATTGTTCAGAAGGCGGTCCATGACCGTTTCCGTCCAGTCGACATCGGGATCCGTGCCTCCGCTCGCGACCCGATAGAGCTTTCCGGCCCGCATGTAGGTCGCGAACTGCCGGAAGAGGTCGGAGTAGTAGGCCGGCGTCATGTTACCGCCGCATCCCCAGCTCTCGTTCCCGACCGCCCAGTACTTCACGTTCCATGGCTTTTCCCTGCCGTTTTTCCGCCTCAGCTCGGTCATCGGGCTTTTCGCGTCCGAATTCACGTATTCCACCCAGTCCGCCGCCTCGCGCACCGTGCCGCTTCCCACGTTCAGCGCGATGTAGGGTTCGGCGCCGACCTGTCCGCAGAAATCGAGGAATTCGTGGGTGCCGAAGCTGTTGTCCTCGGTGACCCCGCCCCAGGTCGTGTTGACGATGGAGGGTCGCGACGCACGGGGGCCGATGCCGTCCATCCAGTGATAGGTGTCGCCGAAGCATCCGCCCGGCCAGCGGATCACGGCCGGCTTGATCTCCCGCAGGGCCGCGGCCACGTCGTTGCGGACGCCGCGGGTGTTCGGAATCGGCGAGTCCTCCCCGACCCAGATGCCGCCGTAAATGCAGGCGCCGAGATGCTCGGCGAAATGACCGTAAATCATCGCGCTGATCGTGTCTTTGCCCATGTCCGCGCTGATGATGACCCGGTTCGCGGGTTCGCCGGCGTGAAGCGCGCAGGCCGCGGCCAGCAGCAGAATGACGCGTTTTTTCATGCCCATTTCCTTTCCTTATGAACCTTCGTTCACGATATAATCCTCCCGAAGCGGATGCCAGCAGTCGATGACCACGGCCTGTTTCAGAACCCGGACCTCGTGCCGGGCGCCGGCCGGAACCGCGCACCCCTCACCGGGGCCGACACGACGCGTCTCGCCTTCGAGCGTGAAGTCCAGTTCGCCTGACACGACAAAGCTGATCTGCTCGTGGGGATGCGCGTGCGGGGGCACCACGGATCCGGCCTCCATGGTGAAATGCGTCAGCATCAGTTTTTCAAGAAAAACGGAACCGACCCGTATGCCGGGAAGGACTTCCTTTCTCTTGAATTGATCGGCGTTGAAGAAACCCATGGGAACCTCTAGTTCAAAGTTCAAAGTTCAAAGTTCAAAGACATTCATTAGTCCCGGGTTCCGAGTTCCGAGTCCGGATCTGTAGTTCGTAGGTCCGAAATGGCCCGCGTTTCCCAGCGGGCCTTTCGGACATCGTTGAGTTTCGCGTTCCGGGTTCCGTGTTCCGTGTTCCGGGTTGGAATCGTTAAGACGTCCCTGAACTCCAAATCAACGCATTACTCCATTCATCCTTTTTATCCGTGCAAATCCGTCCCCTCCGTGATCATCCGTGTTCCCTCTTTGTTCCATAGGATTGATCGGAATGCAATCGTCACGAGAAAATCACCGTCCGGTTCCCGCAGGTCAGGATTTTCCGCTGCAGGTGGAGCCAGACCGCGCGCGACAGAACCAGTTTCTCCAGGTCCCGGCCCTTCCGGACCAGATCGTCGACCGTATCCACGTGGCTGATCCGCGTCACATCCTGCTCGATGATGGGACCCGCGTCCAGCTCGCCGGTGACGTAACGGCTCGTCGCGCCGATGATCTTGACGCCGCGTTCATGGGCGGAATGGTAGGGTTTCGCGCCGGGAAACGCGGGCAGAAAGGAATGATGGATGTTGATGATGCGGCTTGGATACTGGGCGATGAATGCCTCAGAGAGGATCTGCATATAGCGCGCAAGCACCACGAATTCGACGCGGTGCGCCCGCAGCACCCTGAGTTGGGCCTTCTCCGCCTCCCGCTTGTTTTCCGCCGTGACGGGAATGCAGGAGAAGGAGACGCCGTTTTTCCGGGCGACCTGCTCCAGGTCCGGGTGGTTGCTGATGATCACGGGGAGTTCGGCCTTCCACTCGCCCGAACGCATCCGGTGCAGGATGTCGTCCAGACAGTGCGACAGCCGGGACACGTACACGGCCATCCGGGGCTTTTCGTCCGAGAAGGTCAACTGCCATTTCATGCGGTACTTCTTCGCCATCAGAACCCCGAAAAATTCGCCGATTTTGTCGTCCGGGATCGCGAAATCCGCGAGCTCCCATTCGATCCGCATGAAAAACAGCCGCCGCTCCGGGTCCACATGCTGGTCGAGATACACGACATTGCCGTTGTTCTTGAAGACAAAATCCGTCACCGCAAGCACAAGTCCCTTCTGGTCCGGGCAGTGGATCAGCAGGACGGCGGTCCGCGAGGAAGTGCGTTTTTTCATGGCGCTCATGACTTTTTGAAGGCTCCCTTCGTTGATCAAATCAAGATCGCCGGCCGCGCCCCCGGGGGGATGCCGCCGGTTCCGCATTCCGACCCGTTCACGGGTTCAAGCGCCTTTCACAAAATCGGACGCGGCCGGAAACCGTATCCGGCAGACCGTTCCGTTCTCCGCGGTCACGGTCATTTCGCCGTGTATCTGTTCGACGAGCATTTGGACCAGACGCATGCCGGTTTCCACGTCCGCGCCGGATTCCGGCGCAGGGCCGGCGCCGTTGTCCCTGACTTCCAGAACCCAGACATTTCGTCCGTCCGAGGTCAGGCTCACCCGCAGACTTCCCTTCCGGCCGGCTTCACAGGTGTTCCGCAGGCTTTGGTTGACCAGTTCGTTGAGGATCAACGCCAGGGGGACGGCCTGCGGCAGGGTGAATGTGGCATCCGCGATGTCCAGTTCGAACGACACGCGCCTGGGCGGGGGCATGCTCAGCACGCGCTCGCTGACCAGGCTGTGGGCGGATTCCCGGAAGGGAATGCGGGAGAGATCGTCCGAATGGGTCAGCCGCTCGTGGATCAGGGCCATGGTGGTGATCCGGTTCCGGCAGTCGAGGCACATCCCGCCCGGTCCGGCCCCGGACGCATCGCTCCTGAACGCGAGCAGGCCGCAGATGATCTGCAGATTGTTCTTGACACGGTGATGGATCTCGCGGAGCATGACTTCCTTTTCCCGCAGGCTGTTCTGGATGCGCTCTTCCGCCAGTTTCCGGCTGGTGATGTCGCGGACGATCACCTGAAAACCCCGTCCACCGTCCACACTCACCCGGCCCGGAATGACCTCGACCCATCGGCCGGGTCCGGTCGCGTCGATCCGTTCCTCGGAGGGCGATGGATGGCCCGCATCACCGGCGTCCCGCGCGGACGCCGCCGCGTCTCCGGCGCTGAAACGGCCGAGAAATCCGAATGCCGAGCCGGAGCGGCCCACGATGCGGCCGGCCGGTATGCCCAGAAGCCGCTCCGCCTCCGGATTGCAGTCCCGGATGATCCCCTGACCGTCGATGAGAAAAACGGCTTCCGGCGAAGCCTCAAACAGGGTGCGGTACCGGGCCTCCGCCTCCCGCCGGGCTTTCTCCGCCTCCTTTCGGCGACGGCGGTCCTCGGCTTCCTGCACGACGCGCCGGATGGCCGGGGACAGCCGGGAGATGCGGTTCTTGAGCACATAATCGTTCGCGCCCCGCCGCATGGTGTCGATGGCGATTTCCTCGCCGATGGTGCCGGAGATGATGAGGATGGGCGCGTCCGGGTAAAGGGCGCGCGCGATTTCCAGCGCCTCCAGGCCGGCGAAACCGGGGACGGAATAGTCGATCATCAAAACATCGAACCCGCCCTTCTGCATCGCATCGAGAAATTCCGCCCGGGTCCGGAGGTGGGTCATGCGGTGGAGCAGTCCCTCGACCTCCAGGCGCGACCGGGTCAGTTCCACATCGAGCGGATTGTCCTCGAGGTACAGGATTTTCAGTTCACGCGCGGCTTCCATTCAGCTTCTCATTTCTCCACCCGTTCCCGGGTTTCGACGGGGAGTGAAAAGTAGAAAGTGGCGCCGCGGCCGGGCCGGCTCTCGGCCCAGGTGCGGCCGCCGTGTTTGGCGATGATCCTGCGGACGTGGGCGAGCCCGACGCCGTGCCCCTCGAACGCGTCGCGGTCGTGCAGACGCTGAAAAAGTCCGAACAGCCTGTCCTGATCCCGCATGTCGAAACCGACGCCGTTGTCCGAGACGAACACGGTCGTCTCTTCGGGGCCGGGCCTGGCGCCGATCTCGATCAGGGGATGCTCGCGGTCCCGGGTGAATTTGAGGGCGTTCGAAATCAGATTGAACAGGACCAGCTGCAGCATGGTGGAATCGCCCCAGAGCGTCGCGCCGCTTTCCGTCCGCCAGGCGACGGCTCGGCCGCGGATGTCGGGCTCCAGCCGGCTGCGGGTCGCGTCGACGAGCGCGGACAGGGAGACCCGGGTTTTATGGATCTCCGAGCGCCCCATTTTGGAGAACACGAGCACATCGTGAATGAGCGCGTGCAGGTGCCGGGCGGCGGAGGCGATCTTCTCGAGGTGTCCCATGTCCTTGGGATCAAGGGTCGGCTTGAGGCGCATCTCCAGGATGTCCGCGTAACCCATGATGTGCCGGAGCGGCGCGCTCAGGTCGTGTGAAATCGAAGAGGCGAACGCGTCCAGTTCGGCGTTGGTCTGCTCGAGCTTGTCGGCGTACCGCTGAAGCGCCTCCTTCGCGTGGACAATCACGCTGGAGTGGAACCAGGCCAGCAGAAAGGACAGGACCAGGCTGAGGAGCACGGCGGTTCCGAGGGTCGCCAGGATGCTCCGGCGCGTTCCCGAAACCAGGGCGTACGCCCTGTCCTGGGGATACACCAGGACGACGCGCCATCCCGTGACCGCCATGGGATAGGCGTACCCCAGGTGTCTCTCTCCGTGGAAATCGAAAGACACGGTCCGAAAAACCGAGGCCGCGCGGGCTCCGGCCGGCGGAAGCGGATACGGCAGCTGCTTTCCCGCGCTGATTTCCGCGAAAATGTTCCTGAACAGGACGTTCCCGTTCCGGTCCAGCACGTAGATCTGGCGCCGCATGGGAGAGACATCCTGGTCGAAGGCTTCGAGCGAAGGATTCATCCGGAAGACGCCGCGCACGGCAAGCTGGGGCTTTCCCCCGGTGCGGTCCGCCGCTTCGACCGGCAGAAAAACGGAACGTCCGGAATCGAGCAGAACCGGCCGTCCCACTGTCTCTCCTGTCCGCTGAAAGGAGAACAGACGGGTCAGCTCGGCCGGATTCTGACGGTTCAGCTCCTCGCGGAACGACCGGTTGATGTAATGACGGGGCTCCGGCCGCCCGGCCGTCTGCACCGAAAGCACGGCCAGCTGATCCTCCTGCCGGAAAGCCTGGTCCACCAGGACGTCGAACGATTCCGGCAGCCCGGATCCGGAGGACGGCGTTGAAGCCAGCCCCCCGAGCAGGGCGGCCCACGGCCGCAGATTGGAGTCGCTGATTTCAACCGCGATCGCGCGCGCGATCAGGTAATTGCTCTCATTGAGCGAGCTTTTCAGCTCCTCCTCGGTGCGGTGCAGGATGATGAAGCCTGAAATCAGCACAGGCAGCACCGACACCAGCAGGAACGCGGCGAGAAAAGTGAAGAACAGGATTCTTTTATTGAGAATCTCGAATGCCTTCATCGTCGTCTTCGTTCAGGAGTGGATGGACCGGCGGCACGGCCTGAGCCGGAACGATTCCGGCGCAGGGGGAATGCTCATGGAATCCGCCGCGCGTTGCCCAGGTAATCGGAAACCATCAGGTCTCTCAGAACAGGCGTCCCGGCGCATCCGGACGGAACCGCCAGGCTCGCCCGGAATTCGTCCGAATCCGGGGCGCGCTTCAGCAGAACCGGAATCCGGGCGCCGCAGGGGAGAATCTCCACGACACAGGACGCGGTTCTCGACGCCCCGGCCCCGGCGTCCGCGGCCCGCACGACCGCTTCGATTTTCTCCCCGCCGTGCGTCCTCGGCGCTGAGAATGAAGTCGAGACGACAACCGGCGGCAGGGTGTCGAGAAAAACCGTAACCCTGCGCTCGGAAGCGTTTCCCGCCGGGTCCACGGCCTCCAGGAGGAACGCATTGGGCCCGTCCATGAGACGCACCAACATCCCGAAACGGACGGAGTCGAACGGCACGGGCCGTCCGTTCAGCCGCAGAACGCACGGTTCCGACACATCCCCCTCGAACCGCCATTCCGGCCGGTTCGTGTATTCCGGCAACTCCGGCATGCGGAGAACCGGGGGCGTGACATCAGAAATGACGGTGACGGTCCGGGACTGTTCCCCTTCCTCCGCCGATACGGCCCTGAAGTGAAAAATATTCTCCCCTTCCCTGAGCGCCGGGGAAAGGCGGAAGACATTCTCCCCGACGTCGACGGCACGTCCGTTCAGCCACAGCCGGACGCCCGGTTTCACCCGGCCCGCGAGCGTGAGATTTTTCGCCGCCGTGCGGTCGGGCGGCTGGGTATCGAGGATGAACAGTCCCGGTACCGAGGAAACGGTCACCCCTCGGCTGATGACGCTCCGGTTTCCCGCGGAGTCGACCGCGACAATGCGGAGAATCCCGATTCCGGGTTCAACCCGGACTTCCGCATCGAATGCGCCGCCGGATGACAGCATCAGCGTGTCCGCCCCGACGGTCACGACCGCGCCGGACTCGGTCCTTCCGCGTATCCGGAGGCGTTCGCCGGAAACGGCGGTGTCGGACGCGGGCGCATTCCATTCCAGAAACGGAGGCGTATGATCCTTGCGCACGGTGAAGGCGGTCGGAGCGGAGAAAGGCCCCTGAAGACGGTCGCGGTCCCCGGCCCGGACACGCCAGAAATAGGCCCCGTTTTCCGGATCGGTCCATCGGACACCGGCGCCTGCGGCAGCCAGGGTCTTCACCACGGACTGGAACGCGGGATCCGCGGCGATTTCCACGCGGAAGGATTCCGCGCCCGCAACCGGCCGCCAGGAAAAGTCAATGGAATCCGTGAACAGGGAGCGCCCCGGCCGCGGTTCGAGGGGAACCGGAGGATCCGGCAGTTTCCGCGGATTCTCCGGCACGGCCCCGGATTTCACGCGCGTTCCCTCGTTGACGGCCAGTTTCACCGTGCGTCCGGCCGCGGAGACGTCCAGTTCCCCTTCGAAATTCGAGAAACGGGCAGTCCAGTCCCGGTCCCGGCCGGCCATGTAATGACGGGACCTGACGCCGGTCTGAACGCCGGGCGACGACACGCGGAGAGGATTTTCGGAGGAAAGGGAGCGGATCAGGGCGGAGACATCGCCTTCCAGCACGAGAATGTCCGCCGTGCTGGTGTTCTTCACCACGTCCTTTTTCGACGATTCAATGACGATGAGGGCGTTCTCGTCCATGCGGAGGCTGCTGCCGTCCACGAACTGGATGTTCCCGTACGACCGGGACAGGGTGCGGACCCTGTCTTTTTCGATCAAATCCTGCAGAAGCGCCGCGTCGTCCCAGCGCAGCACATCCGGCGGCCTTTTCTGTACGGTTCCCCGTTTCTCCTTGAGCACGGCTGCGACCGACTGGTGACGCTTGGCGCGCGTCTCGGACAGGGCGGCCCGCGCGAGCCGCGCCGCCTCATCCGCGTCCTTCTGCGCTTCGTCCAGTTCGCCCCGTTTCTTGCGGCCGAGCGCCCGGCTCTCCAGGTCCGCCGCCGCCGTGATTCGCTGCGTGGCCAGGATGGATGCGCCCTCCGCATTGGCCGCCGCGATGGCCGACCTGCAGCGGTCCAGGCTGGCGACGGTCCGGTGAAACTGTTTCACCGGAATCCGCAGCCGCTGGCCGGTCCTGAGCTGATCCGGCGATTGGAGTCCGTTGACCAGAAGGATGATTTCCCAGTCGTTCGGGCCGCCGAGGTATTTCGCGGCCAGGGAGCGCAGGCTCTCGTTGCTTTCGAGCGTCACCTGCACGTCATCTCCGGACTGGGCCGGTCCGTTCGCGGCGAAGCAGAACTCGAGCAGGCAGATCCCGATCAGACGCGTGAATGCCCCACGCGCACGGCGGCATTCGGCCGGACGGGCCTGGAAGATGACGCCCCGGAATCCGATGTGCGGTCGCAGGCTCATCGCGGCAACACCCGTATCTGTTTTTCGACCGTCACCGGTGCGGAGGCCGGACGTCGGGTGTTCCGGACCGTGAGCCGGACCGTGTATGCGCCCGGACGGGTGTACGCGTGCAGAACACGGCCGCCCCGTCCGGATCGCCCGTCTCCGAAATCCCATTGCGCGGCAATGGGAACATCCGGATCGGCGGGCACGGCCAGAAAGGACGCTTCGTCCCGGCCGCCCCCCGCATACAAAGTGTCGGGCTGTATTTCAATCCGGGCCTCAGGAGCGGGGTGCACGGTCACAATCATCGTCCGTACCGCTGCCGGGACAGCCGGATCGCGGGCGTCCCTCACGGTCACGGATGCCGTAAAGGTTCCGGGCCTCTCATAGGCATGGACAGCCGGATTGGACTCCAGCGTGCGGCCGTCGCCGAAATCCCAGACCACGGCGGGCAGGACGAGATCCCGTCCTGAAACGGAAGCGCGGAATTCGGCCCCCACGCGGACGTCGGCGTCCATGCGTTCCGGCGCGGTCACTTGCGGAGCGGACACGACCCGTACCGCCAGGGACCGGCTCCAGGATCCCGAATCGCCTGCCTGAACCTGCCAGGTTCCCGGGGCGCGGAAGGATTTGGTAACCCGGGGGCCGGTCAGCGTATCCCCGTCCCCGAACGTCCAGACCGTTTCTCCGGACGCATGGCTTTCCGGTACGGAGAAGATGCCGGGTTCGCCGACGGCCAGCGCCGCCGGTCCTTCCGGGGTCCACACATCACCGGGTTTTTCCACCCGCACGGTCACGGAAGCGGTATCCGTGCCGCATTCCGAACCGCTGTCGTCCTCCACCCGCAGAACCGCCCGGAAAACACCGGGCGAACGGTAGCGATGAACAGCCTCGATCCCTTCGGCTTTTTCCCCGTCTCCGAAATCCCATGCGTAGGAGCGGATGAGCCCGTCCCCGTCCCGGCTCTGAAAAGCAGTGAAACGGACTGCCTCGCCCGGTCCGGACCTTCCGGCACGCCCGGTTTCGATTCCGGCCTCGGGTCTTTCGTTCACGATGATCGTCCGTTCGGCCGCGGCCGTCCGGCAGCCCTCCTCCCCGTCCATGGTCACAGTCAGGCGGACCGTGAAGGTCCCCGCATTCACGAAGCAGTGCGTCATCCGGAGTCCGGAACCCGTGACGCCGTCGCCGAAATCCCATTCATACCGGCCGGTCCGGGCCGAATCAGGATCCGCAGGGTCCGCATCAAACACCACGTCCGCTCCCGGACAGACGACTCTGTCCGCCTCGAAGGATGCGACCGGAGAGGGCAGAACCCGCACGGTCATCTCGTCCTCTGAAAAATTTTCGCAATTCCCTTCTGCCGGCACCGTGATGCGGAGCCGCACGGTGTACAGCCCCGGCCGCGTGTAGGCGTGCGCCGCATGGACGCCCCCGCCCTGGCCGCCGTCGCCGAAATCCCATTCGTATCCCTGAATGGGCCGACTGCCGCCGTCGCAAGCCGATCCGTCGAACACCACGGATTGATTGGCGCATACCGTCTGGTCCGGTCCGGCCTGCGCCACGGGCGCGTCGGTGACGCGTATGACGGCCGCGGCCGTGGATGCATTGCACGGCAGTCCGCTGTTGTCCCGCACGGTCACCAGCACCCGGTACAACCCTCCGGCCCGGAAGGTGTGTTCGGCTGTCGCCCCCTCTCCCTTTGATCCGTCCCCGAAATCCCATTCAAAGAGAAGCAGGTCGCGGTCTTCGTCAAGGGACCGGCTCGCGTCGAACAGCACGTTTTCCCCTGCGCACGCCTGGCCCGGCGCGTCCAGAACGGCCACGGGCGCGGAACGCAGGTGAACCTTGATGAACGTTTCGGCCCGGCCGTTCGTCAGTCCGGTGCCGTCGTCCACGATGAGCCGCACCGGGTACAGTCCCGGTTTCGGGTAACGGTGGCGGATCCGCCGGCCGAAAGCCGAGGTGCTGTCCCCGAAATCCCATCTCAAAGACAGGCCGTCGCCGTCCGCGTCCCGGCTTCCGGATCCGTCGAAATCCACCATCAGCCCGCACTGGCTGCGGTCGCCGCCCGCGTCCGGTTCAGGCGCGTGGTTGACGGCGGCCGCGCACACCGCAGAGGCCGCCCCGTTGGCCGCGCCGCTGTCGTCCCGGATTCTCAGGACCGCGGAGAAGACGCCGGGTTCCGTATACACGTGGGCGGACCGCAGTCCGCTGACTGGCGGCGTTCCGTCCCCGAAGTCCCACACGGCCTCGGCGATTCGGCCGTCCGGATCGCTGGATCCGCTCCCGTCGAAAACCACGGTGTCGCCGGGCGCCGCCGCCGGAACCGGCGCGGCAACCGCAACCGGCGGCGCATTGACCCGGACCTCGGTCGCGAAAACATCCTCCGCGCCCGCGTCATCGCGGACGAACAGCAGGGGCTGGCGCAGTCCGGGTTGGTCGAACGTCACTTCCACCCGCCGGCCCTCCCGGAAAATCCCGGGTTCGATTTCCCAGCGGAACGATTCGATGCGGCCGTCCGGGTCGCTGGAGAATCCGCCGTCCAGAAGCACCGGCTCACCCGGGGCCACGGTGCGGGCCGGTCCCGCGTCCGCGACCGGCGGGTGGTTCACCGTGACCCGTATGCGATCCGTCTGCGATGCGGATGCCGTGCCCGAAGCGTCCGTGACCGTGAGGCTGACCTCATAAACGCCGGGCAGGCTGTACACATGACTCTGCCGCAGGCCCTCGGCGGACTTTCCGTCCCCGAAATCCCATCGGTACAGGACAATCGGATCGTCCGTGTCGGATGATGCGGACGCGTCGAACCGCGCGACGCTTTCGTTCAGCACCCGGTCGCCGCCCGCGTCCGGAACGGGCGGCGCGTTCACACGGACGGAAATCCGGAGCGTGTCCGTGTCGTTCGACACGCCCGAATCGTCCCGAACCCGCAGAATCGCCTCATAGACGCCCGGCTGATCATACGCGTGCCGGACGACCGGTCCGGAGGCGGATGGGGATCCGTCCCCGAAATCCCATTCGATTGCGACGATGCGGCCGTCCGGATCGCGCGACGCGGAACCGTCGAACAGCGCCTCCTGACGCGCCGCGACCACGGCCGGAGCGCTTCCCTTTGCCTCGGGCGGCGCATTGATCCGCACCAGAGCGGAATCGGTTTGCGTGCTGTTGATGCGTCCCGCGTCGTCGGTCACGGCCAGGCGGATCCGGTAAACGCCCGGCGCTGTGTATCGGTGGCCGGCTCCTGCGCCTTCGGCGGTCGCGCCGTCACCGAAATCCCATGCATATCGGATCAAAGTTCCGTCCGCGTCATCCGATCCGCCGCCGTCCGCACGCACTTCCTCCCCGACCGCGGCCCGGGACTGGACTCTCAGACGGGCCGCGGGCGGCGAATTGATTCGCACGAAAACGGATCGGCCGTCCGACGCGCAGAACGAACGGCTGTCATCCTCCACGGTCAGAGTGATCCGGTAATGGCCGGGTACAGCGTACGCGTGCCGCGCGACTGCGCCCGATGCGCCGGCCCCGTCTCCGAAATCCCAGCGCCAGGCCGTGATCCGGCCGTCCGCGTCCGACGATCCGCTGCCGTCAAACACGAGAATTTCTCCGGGCGCTCCGCCCGAAGGCGCGGCAGGCAGGGAAACCGGGGGCTGATTGATGCGCACGTCCCGTTCCAGTTTCCTGCGGTCCGCAACGAATCCCGAATTGTCGCGCACCGTCAGTGTGACCTTGTACAGACCCGGTCCTGAAAAACGGTGGACGATGCGGGGTCCGGCGCCGATGGCCTCCCCCGCGGATTTCCATTCAAAAAACAGTTGATCCCCGTCCGGATCGGATGAGCTGGACGCGTCGAGCACCACGGACTCGCAGTCCGAAAGCGGCTGAAGGTCGATGATCGGCGAAGGCAGACGGTTGTCCGTGGAATGAAGCGCAGGCGGGAAAAATTCGACGGTTTCGTCCGAATCGTCCTCGATCCGGCACTGGACATGGTCCTGCCTGGGATGGGATCCCGCGAACATGAGGCTGGCGTTTCCGCCCCTCTCCTCCGGGAGGAGTTCCACACGCGTGGATCGCGATTCCATATTGCCGGAAACCGGCACCGGAATCTTCAGGCGTTTTTCCGTCTGGATATAGCATTCGCCCATTCCCTCTGCGTCGAAAACCGTGATTTTAAGACCGGAAGCCGCCGGAGGGATGCGGAACGGAATGCGGGTCACCAGGACATTGGATGCCGGGATCAGGACGGTCGCGACCGGGCTCGCAATCACCAGCCCTTCTACCGGCGTGTTGCGGCTGTCTTCGGAAGAGACGAAAAGCCGGTACCGGTTGACCCCGGCACCGGCTGCGCCGTCCACAATCAGCTGAAATTCGCGGATCGATTCCGCTTCCTGCCCGTCCTCCGGCCGCAGAACCGCCAGGGTCCGCCACTGGCCGTCGTACAGCACATCTTCACCGATTTCAAGGTCGACCAGCGGTTTTACGTCCGGGAGCGCGTCATGGATGGAGCGGATGGAACGCCGGATGGCGCCTTTGCCGAAAACCCGATAACGGGCGCTGTCCCCGCTGGACGGCTGGTCAAAACGGCCGCCTGCGTCCGCGTCGAAAATTCGGACGTAGACGGGAGATTCAAAACCGATCGGACAGCGGATGAAGAACACGGAACGGAACAGGCTGTCCCCGGAAGCGATGGACGCGTCCCGTCCGGCTGTCACCAGAAAGTTCACGTCCGTCCGGCGCTCCGAAGCCGGCAGTGACGGGTCGGATAATATGGGAATCAGGAGCAGGAGAATCGGGAGCGTGCGCTGGGACAGGGACTGGATGCGGTTCAACATGGGAACCTCCCGGATTGAAGCTCCCCGCCGCCCCGCTGCGCGGGACCAGGCGATTCAATGCCTTCTGATTGAAGGCACGCGGCGGGGAATACGCTCGCTGTCAGATTCTGAACGGAAGGAAGATAATTTTTGAAGCTATCCGTATAATATACCATAATTTATTGGGGATCGCAAGGGGTAGAGTGTCTTAAACGGTCTGAAAAAACCTGAAAACCCGGCGAACAAGGTGTGTGGCAAAGAAAAAAAACCACGGTTGATGATCCTCACCCATTCTGCGTTCCGGCCAATTCAAGGGGATGAGGCTCCCCGCCGCCCGCAGCGCAAGACCGAGCCATTCTTTCCGTAAAACAATGAAGCGTAAAGATAGAATAGCCTGGTGCCGCCTTGCGGCGAATCTTCTATCTGTAGAGAAGAGACATATTATATTCGCTCGCTTACCCCGGGGCCCGCTACGCGGGATCAAGCTATTGTATTTGTGAATTATTGAAGACCCCGTTGAGCGGGATCAAGCTATTGTATTTGTGAATTATTGAAGACAAGCCGCGGGCCTTCAATAAAAACAAATCTTGTTGCTAGGTCCGGCCAAGTCTTCAATCGCCAGCATCTGCAGCTTGATCCCGCATTGCGGGACCGGGGAATCCGCTCGCTGTCAGATTCAATCGAGATGCCGGATTTTCACGTGAAACGGATTCTGAAAATTCATCGTTTCAACCGATAAATCTCCAATCCCGCATTTTTCAGCAGATCCGGCCATTTGCGCACTGCGATGCAGTCATATTCCTTGAATTTATCCGCGAGTTCCTTCCATGGCACCAGGTGGGGACTGATCCGATTCACCGGATCCCTTTTTTCCCCGTACCGCCATCCGCTGCAGAGCCGCTCCACGACCCACCGGCCGTGTTCCATCTCCGCCATGATTTCGATTTCCTTTTTCGAAAACCGGACGGGAACCCGCGCGGCCGCGGATTTCCGGACGCCGTAACCGACGGCCCCCAGAATCTGGACGGCGTACGCGGCCTGGTCCCGGTTGGATTGTCTCAGATCCTCCGCCAGTTCTTCCCACGGAAGCATGCCCGGATCGGCGACCCGATGGCGGTTCTCCGACAGGAACGCGGCATGAATGGCCCTTCCCGCCCTGTCCAGATGGTCGGACGACATGACTGTCTTTCCGGGATTGACGAACGCCCGGAGGGTCATGTCATCCAGCGGAAGCCACAGAAGATTGTCCGGCGCGCTGAAACGGGAATCCTGCCGAATTTCCGACTCGGCCCTCCCGCTGGAGTGGACGATCCCGACGCGGGCGCCCAGCGCCAGGGCGAGCCTGTATTCGAACGCGGCGATCCGGCCCCCGTTAATGCCCAGCACCCTGACGTCGGACGGGTTGATCCCCGATGCGATCATGTCGATCCAGTTCTGGATCGGCTGTTCCGGCGTGAAATCGTCCCCATCGAGAACGATGCGCTCGCGGTACCGCTGATCGATCTCGACGCCGGCCGGAACCTTTCCGGGGAGATAGGACACGGCCGCGAATCCGTATCCCTTTCGTCGTGAGGCGTTCCGCGCGATTTCCCCGATCAGCCCGGGGATACCGGCCCGGGTCCCGCCCGAAATGACGGTTCCGGAAAAACCGTCAAAGGCCCGCGTCAGCGCAGGCCGGTATTCCTCCATCCGGGCTTGGACCGATGCGTCCGTTCCGCCCGCAACGATCACGACGGGTACGGCAAAGGTCGCCCGCCTTCTGCGCAAAGCGTTCAATTGACCGACGGCCCGGGAGTCACCGAAGCGGACGGCCTGCGCCAGAATGAGGATTCTCTCGACCCAACGATGCGCGGCGGGCCATTCCCGCGCAGTGTTGATCCGGACCAGGAAATCCCGCTGTTCCTGAAACACGTCTCGCGGGCCGCACGCCTCCTTTCCGAGGCAGCTCCGGACGGCGGCGGCGTAGGCGGACAGGCTTTCATACGGCTGGTTCAGGAGCAGATGCAGCTTCCCCATCGTGAAGAAGGCCCAGGGCAGCTCGATCCCCGCCCGGACATGGGACCGGCAGGCGTCGACAGCCCGCAGGAGCGACGGTTTCATGTACTCAATGAACCGGTCGTCCCGGCTGCAGTACAGTTCATACTCGAGGAACGAAGCGAACACGTAGGGATCCTTCGGATCGGCGTCCAGCGCCAGCCGATAGAGCTCCCGCGCCTTCGTTTCACGGCCTTTGATGTTCTCGTAGGACCACGCATGACGGCTCAGCGCGTCGGCCCGGTTTTCGTCCGTGCTCAGCCGGACCGCTTCGGCCATCAACGCCTGCCCCCTGAGATAGTCCCGGCCGAGCGGCCGGTCCCTGTGCTTCCGGCAGAGCGCATATCCGTATTCCAGGACGATTTCCGGCCTCTCGCGGCACTCCCTGCCTCCGTAGGGCCGCAAACAGGCGACGATTCCGTCCCAGTTCCACCTGGATTTGTGCATGCGGGCGATACGCAGCGCAATGGAGGGCTTGTTGGTCTCATCCGGCTCGTTCCGGATGATCCTCTCGAGACTGGCGAATTCCTCCTCCCACTTCGATTTTCCCGAGAAGACGCCGTAATGAAACCGGTAGGCCTCCAGCTCCCGGAGCACGTCATCGAAAACGGAGTCGGCCTGTTCCAGCAGGGCCGACGTTCTCGCCAGATTCCGAGTCCACCGCTGCGGCACGTCGAAACGGTTCTTGTAGATCAGGTCGTGGCTCATGTTGGCCCAGGCGTGCTGGAGCAGGGTGCGCACCTGGATCTCCGCCTTTCTGCCGCCGATCTCCTTCGGGATGCGGACGCCCAGCACGCTCGGCCTGTCGATCTGCACGATATAATGGACCGACAGATAGCCGAATTCCGAAGTCTTCAGCCGCTCGAACGTGTCCTGGCTGTTTTCCTCGTCGATCCTGAAATGGTCCCGGATGAAACGACACAGGCGTTTCACCTCGTTCCGCGTGTTGGTGATCACCCGGGCTCCGCAGAGATCGGTGAAATCATGAATGGGATCCGCGGTCGGTTTACGAACGATCTTTTCGGCAAAGCTGGACACCGTCTTGGCCCTGGATTGAACGATGGCCAGCGGCGCCCGGTCCCGGCACGCCGCCTCGAGTATTTCCCTGAGGACCTCCGCGTACTTCCGGTACCGCCCGTATTCACCCCGGTACTGGCGGATCTGCGACTCAACCGGTGCCGGTCGTATCCTCATGGCGCTCCTCCTTTCGCCGGTATGCCCTGACAAACCGAACGAAATGCTCGGGCATGTCCTTCAGCGGCAGGTCGTCGACGGCCACCCAGCCGTACTCCGTGTGTTCCGGGCTCAGCCGGATGTCCCCCCGGACGACGCGGGCCTCCATGAACAGGTGCACGATCCGCCACTCCGGAAGCTCCGATTCGACGGCGCCCGCCAGGCGGTCGATCTCGATGTGCAGGCCGGCCTCCTCCCGCACTTCCCGGATCAGCGCTTCCGCGAACGTTTCGCCCGGCGACAGTTTGCCCCCGGGAAGCTCCCATTTCCCGGGGTAGTTCCTGTTACGGTCCGATCGCTTCAGGATCAGGCACCTGCGGTCCGCGTCGAACACCAGACTCTTGACGGAAAGCGAAAAAGGCCTCGGGTCGTCCATGGAGCATCCGTTCCTTTCTTCGGTTTATTTCCGGAACCGCATGATCTTGGCCACTTCCTGAAAAACCATCCGCCGGGTCCGCTGGAAGGGATCTTCCAGATGCCTGAGCCAGTATCCCTTGACGCCGCCGGCCGACTTTTCAAGATGCCGCGCGAAGCCGGAAAGGTCCTCGTGGAGATCGCGGACGCGCTCGAACAAAGCGGGATTGACGAAGAGAACGGGATACAGGCACAGCGCCTCCAGTTCGAGCATCCGGTTCTCGATTCGGGAGAGTGTGACCTTCATCTCCGGGAGCGCGGTCCGAGTCCGTTTCAGGTACGGCTGGACCGCCATTTCCACGGCACGAAGGACCTCGTCCGCTCTTTTAAGATGCTGCAGGGCCTCTGCGCGATGCAGGGCGAGGCCGGCCGGGCCGCGTTCGCCCGCTCCGGATCCGCCGACGCCCCGCTGGTAGCGGGTGACGGCCCTGAAATGTTCCACGCCCAGCGGATGCCTGCCGAAGAGACCGTTCAGAAAGGACAGCACGTTCTTGAGCTCGCGGCCGTTTCCGTACCAGGGATACGCTTTCATCTCGGCCAGCACGGCCGCCGGCAGGACGGCGGCATTGACCTTGGTGATCCTCCGCCAGAACTGGTTGGCCATAAGCGGGATGTCGTCCGGATGGTTTCTCAACGCCGGCGTGAATATCAGAAAGGACCGGAGCCGGTAATACAGATCGTCCCGAAAGTGGCCGGACTGGACCATGGCGAACAGGTCGCGATTCGTGGCGGCGATGACGCTCGCGTGAACCGTCACGTCGGTCTCCGCGCCGAGCGGGCGTATCCGGTTCGTCGACAACGCACGCAGAATTTTGACCTGATTCTCCAGTGAAAGATCTCCGATTTCGTCCAAAAAGAGTGTTCCGTTCGAAGCCAGCTCCCACGATCCCTTTCGGTCCCGTCTGGCGTCCGTGAACGCGCCCTTTTTGTGGCCGAACAGCGTCGATTCGAGGAGGTTCGATGGAAGGGCACCGCAGTTCACCGCCTCGAACCGGAGGCCGCGCCGCGCGCTCAGCTGGTGGATGCTCCTCGCCACGATTTCCTTTCCGGTGCCCGACTCGCCGAGAATCAGGGTCGGATTCTCGCATCGGGCGGCGATGAGGATCAGCCGCCGGACCAGGTTCACATCGGGGGAGTCGCCGATATAGCTTTCCCGCAGCTGCGGGGGAACCTCCTCGTCCCCCAGAAGGCCCGGAAGATCGGACGGCGCGGCGGTGCCGCGGCCCGATCGACTTTTCCGGCCGGCGGTGCCGACGCCGCTGTACCGGGTCCACAGCCGGATGAACGCGTCCGCCGGGATGAAGATCAGGAACGCGTTCCGGTCGCCCTGATCCCGCGCTCTCGCCAGAAACGCCTTGCAGCTCCGGACCAGCTGGCGCGTGCCTTCATAGGATCCCCGGATGAGACAAGTCCGGTCGTACCCCAAAAGCAGGTCGGATAGCGCCTTTTTCCTGTGCTTGGTGCCGCGGTCCCGGATCAGGGTCGGATGCACGGTGAATGCGTCAATGGCGTCGTCCGACAGAAGATAAATGGCGGGAAGCCGCGTCTTCCGGATTTCCACTATATCCTCGGCGTTCTCAGCCCGGATGGTGCAGCTTACCGGATGGTCCGAATCGTCGAATCGCAGGGCCTGGTATTCCATATCCCTCCGGAGGCGTGATGTTTGAATCGGGGCGGTTGATCTTGGAAAGCGAATATTGTTGAATATAGCGTATTTCACCGCCTAAATCAACCCGCAAAACTCCACCCGGAATCCCCTGTAGTCGGATGTTTTTCAGGGGATTGTGCAGGATGGCCCTTTTTTTGTCCATGATCGGATGGAGCCAACTCAACACACACACGGGGGAACGCATGTCTGGTGATCCGAAACTGTCGACCGTGCCCGGCTGGGACGTGAAAAACCACGACGGGACCGATGCCGCTCTCGTTGTGCATCAGGTCATCGGCCTGATCCGGCAGGTGGTCCCGGTCGAGATGTCCGTCGCCGCGGACGGGAAGTCCTTCCGCACGGTCTCCCGCGATTTGGATCAGAAGAGAAAGGGCCTTTGCGCGGTTTACGGAAAGACCGCCGAAGAATCGGTGCTCCGCATCCAGTTCGAACTGCTGAAGGCGCCCCGCTCGATCCGGGTCTCCCCGGAAAACCTGTTCGAGCATCTGTCCCGTTTCGGCGACAGAGTCCGCCTGATTCCACCGGCCGCGCCGCCCGACGCCGGAACGGCGTCCCTGTGTGCCGAACTGCGCGTCCAGGCCAGTCCGATGACGCCCACGCGCTCGGCCGCGTTCCTCGCGGAGTTGAAAAACCTGGAGGCCGCGGCCTTGGCGCTGCAGGAGGATCTGCCCGAGGAAGCGGCGGATTCGGATCTTCTCGGACGCTATCGGGATGTGTCGGACGTTCTGGAATGCATCCTGCCTGCGAAGGAATCGGACAGCGCCTTCGCCCCGGTCCTGGACGTCTGGTGCCGTCAGTCGGTCGATTTCATGAACGGCTCCCTTTGCCTGGCGGTCGCGGCCCGGCATCCGGTCGAGGGCGACTACCTGCTGGCCCAGATATCCAGGCACCTGTCCGCGGAGGGCGCGACGATGGGCCGCCTGGTTCTGCCGTCCGTCAACGGCAAAATGCTCGTGGAAGCGGCCAACAAGGCCCCGGGCACGGTGGTCGTGCACGCGTCCTGTCTGAACTTCGGGATCAACCCCTATGAAATGGCCAACGAGGTCCAGACAATGCTGCAGCAGTTTTCGGGGACGCGTCGGCTGGTCGTGTTCACAGGAAGTTACGGACAGCTGCAGGCGGTGTTTCACGGCGGGCAGGGCGGAATAAACGATCCGCTGCTGCCCGTGATCCGGCACGCCCCGGACATTCCGGAAGATTCCCTGATCCGGTTCGCCGTCGACCGGGCGGGCCAGAAAGCGGGAGGACTGCCGGCGCACGCGAAATCCGCGCTGTTCGAGCGAGTCCGAGCGGCCCTGAATGAGATTCCCGCTCCGGGCCGCGTGCGCGTTCTGTCGGTGCTGGCGCAGCGCGAGTTGAACCTCGCGCAGAAGGGCTGCGCGGGATTTCCGCCCCCGGGCGCTTTCGTCGCGGCGGTGCACGGACTATCCGAGACGTTTTCCGGCCTGGCCCACCGCCCGCGCGCTGGACGCCTGGACCGCGTCCAGGAGCGGATGAACGCCGTCCTGACCCGGGCCGGCCTCGCGGACACGATGAAGACGGAAATCGTCGCCCAGGACGACGCGATCGACCGGCTGGTGGCGCGACTGCGGATGGAATGCCTGACGCGTCCCTCGCACCAGCCGATACGGTATTGCGCGCAGGGAACGCCCGCCACGGGCAAATCGCAGAGCGCCGTCGTGCTGGCGAGGGAACTGGATGTCCCCTATATCAACATCGACGCGGCCAGCATTCCGGACTTCTACACGGCCTCGGCCCAGCTCCTGGGCTCCGGGCGCGGCATCGTGGGATCCTTCCAAAGCGGCCGGCTTGAGCAGGCGGCCAAACATCACGCCGGCGCACTCGTGGAAGTGAGCGATCTGGACCACGCGCCCCCGCACGTCCGCTCCGCGATCGCGGACATATTTCTCCAGATCCTGGAGACCGGGGAAGGACAGAGCGCGGCCGGCAACATGTTCTCGTGCGCCAATCTCCTCTTCGCGTTCACCATCAATCTCCCCAACGGCCGGGACGAGGGGATACGGAAACGGATGGGATTTCAGGACGAGGCCTCCGACCGGGACGTCCGGGGCAGCGTGCTTGCTGAAATCAAGCAGCTCTTCTCGGGCGCCTTTCTCTCGAGAATCGGGACACCGGTCCTGTTCCGGCCCCTTGACGGTCCCGCCCTGGTGCTGATCGTCGAACGGGCCGTCCGGGACGCGATCCGGGCCGCCGCGTCCCGCATGCAGTTGCGCGCGGACGAAGTCCGGGTGGCACCCTCGGTCGGTCAATGCGTCATCGCCGGGATGGAAAACCGATTTCAGTCGATGGGCGCCCGGGCGCTTCTGGAGCATGCGCGGTCTCTGGCCGCCGAAGCGTTCATGGATTTCCTGAGTAGGAAACGGGACGGATCCCCGTCCGCCTGGGTGGTGGACGTGGATCCGGAGAAGCGTCTGGTCATCCAAACGGATTGAATCCAGGGAGGACGTCATGTCCAAGCAGATGTATCACGTCTCGAAGGAAAAGGAGTACCGTAAGGCCGGCGCTGAGGATCTGATCGAACTCCTCCCGGCCCCCGGGGGAAATCCGCTGTTCATCCTGAAATGGATCCTGGAATCGCTCGTCTACGGCGTCGCGTCCCGGGAATTCATCCATCTGAGCGGTCCGACCGGCAGCGCTAAGACGTCGCTGATCGAGGCGCTGCATCGGGTTCCGGACAACTTCGGCCAGGTCTGCGACCGCCTCGGACTTCCCGCCAGACCGCTGAAGGTATACCCCGTCGAAATGGCCGTGTACGAGACGCCCGGCGAACTGTACCAGCGGCGGTCTCTGAAGGGCGGCACCACGTACGACGAAATGAGCCGCCTGGTGGAGTCCCTGAAGGACGCGGAAGCGTCCTCCGGATCCGCCTATCCCCTGATCTGGCTCCGGGAGATGGGGCGTGTCCATTCATCGAGCGTGCAGGGGGGCCTGCTTGACCTGATGACCAAGGGGCAGATTCTGCTTCCGGACGGTGCCACGGTTCAGGGGGGATCGATCGGATGGATATCGGACAGCAACTATCAGGCGGAGAACGAATCCACGCACACCCTGGTCACGCTCGACGACGCGCTGAAACGCCGGTTTTCCATGAACGTCACGCTCGATTACCTTCCGGCCGACCTGGAGGTTCTGGTGCTTCAGCACCTGGTCCGCCAGGCCGGCGTGCCGGAAATCAAACGGGATCTTCTCATCAAGGTCGTCGCAATGGGCCAGGAAATCCGGAAGCACCGCGTGGAGGGCAGGCTTCAGTCGGTGCCCCCCCCCTCCATCTACGGATACCTGGCGTTCCTGCGCATGGCTGGCTGCATGCCCCACATGAGCATGCAGCAGATCGCGCAGACCACGCTGATGGGAAACGCCAGCCTGGAGGACCGGAAACTGAACAACAGCGTCTTCAACCAGGTCTTCGGCCTGAAGCTGGAGGAAGACGAAACGACCACCATACAGGGCAACCTGTTTTAAAACCGGGCGGTGCGCCGTGAAGCAGACGAAAAAAAACGACACCTCATGGCAGGCGGAAAACTCCTCACGGGGCTGGTACTCCTCCTATTACCGGAAAAGGAGATCCAAATCGGACTGGGCGGGAATCACCCTGGGCGACGCGTTCCGGCCGAATCTGGATCCCGCGGAACGGCTGCCGGCCCAGAACCTCTTCTACCGCCGGGCGGCCCAGATCCAGGCGGCGGTTCACCGGCTCGCCGGGCACGATCCCGAGTCGTCCTTCGAGGTGAAACCCCAACTCAGCCCGCTGTACACGCAGTACCCCGCGGTCGCCGCTGCGTATGCCGCGATCGGGCTGACCGGCTATCTGGAGTACGAGGCCGTCTTCTTCGACAAGGTCCTGTCGCTGCATCTCGGGGCCGATCCCGAATCGGAGGAGGACGACCCGGAACCGCCCGCGGGGAACAAGCACCGGCTGCTGATGGTCAAGATCATCGAGAAGGCGGTCCGCATCCGGATTCTGCTCCAGGAGCTGTCCGCCCTGCCGGCGTTCTCCTCGCTCGAGATCCATCGCCTGTTCATGGCGTCGCAGCAGGACCTGCGGTTCCGCACCGTGATCGACGTGGTCTTCAACGGAGTGCTCTACGGGGAGCTGCTGCCCGACTTCGGCCGGCTGGAGCTGCATCCGGTTGCGCGCCGGATGCTGGACGCGATCCTCACGGCCTCCCGCCCGCATTTCGACGCGCTGGGCCGGACGGAACCCGGACTGCTCGTGGAACTGGGGAACCGGTGGGGCCGCGACCTGGTCGAGGCGCTGGCGCCCCTGGTGACCGCGCCGGTGAAGATGAACCCGGCCCACAAACAGATCCTGCACAAGGAGCGACCCGGCAATCCCGACCTTCTCAACGTCATGAACGCGGATCCGGACGAGCCGGCCGGGGAGCAGCCGCTGCAGCCGCTGGACCGGCTGAACCCGCCCCTTCTGATCGATCCGGACAGTATCGTCGAACAGATGGCCATGCTCATGATAAACAACCTGCTGTCCGGAAAGCGGGACGGCGGCCCCGAGGGAAACGACCCCGCGGAGACCGCTCTGCTCAAGTTCATCATGACACTGCGCGCCGCGGGAATCCGGCAGCGGTCCTGGGAGGATCTGCGGTCCGACCTGATCGAGCGTATGCTGCATTTCAACATCTTCGACAGGGGGCTGATGGAAGGAAGTCCGTCCGACGGACAGGAGATCGAAGTGCCGCTGGCCGACGGGAAAACCGTCACTGCGGAAATTTTCGACCGAACGGTTCCGCTCTCGGACGACCCGTCCTCGTGCCTCGGGCTGGAGGAGGAGGCGGCGCCCGTCACCGAGGCGCTGCGGCGCAGCCTCTATCCGAACGTGCAGAAGCTTCCCGAAACGGACCGGCTGCGCACGTCCGGGTCGCTGGACACGGCACGGCTGGCCCTGGGCGATTTCTCCCCGGCCGTCTTCAAACGCTACCGGATGCGGGACCGCATGGACCGCCGGGGCCGGCCCGTTCTGGCCATCGCCTGCGACGGATCCGGCTCGCTGAACCGCCGGCAGATGCGGATGCTGAAGGTCCTGACCGCGGCCTGGCTGAAATCCACCGCCCGCAGCGAAATCCAGCTGATGGCCGGCCTGTACCACAGCGGGGAGGTCCGTCCCGGACTGTCCGGCCCCCTGGTGCAGTGGATATTCCATCCGCAGAAAACGCCCGTCCTGTACCGGCTGGACGCGATGCGGACCCTGCCCGAGCTTCCGGACACGGGAACGGGCATGCAGTCCGATGCCGTTTCGATCGCCTATTTCATGCGGGAGGCCAGGTCCCTTGCCCGGGGACGCATGGTGTACCTGATCCTGATCACCGACTGCCAGTGGAACCGCTCCTTCCCGAATTCACGCTCCGGAAGGGAGGAAGTCCAGGCGGTGTTCGCCTCCCTGAACGCCGAGATGAAGGGGAAGCTGCACACCACCATGGTGGCGCTCGGGCAGGAAAAGGAAAGCGGGCTGGAAAACCTGGTGGACAAGATCATACCGGTGCTTCCGGACGAATTGACCGACGCGGCCGCGGTGGCCCGAAAAATCGGCCAGTACGTCGCCTCCTGCATCCGGGAACGCCGCCGGACGGTGATCAGCAACGGGGAGTGACGCAGCCATGGAGGATGAACGCAAGAACGGAACCGCCGTCGTGACCGGGTCCTGCTGGACCGGCGGCGCCGATGGGGACGACCGCGCAACCTCGTACGGCCGGTACAGCACGGCGTCCGGATATGCGGCCTGGAACACGGACTACCGGGCGGTCCTGGAGCCGCTGCTGGAGACGCTCCGCTCGTACGACGCCCTTCGGTTGACCCTCGAGCGGTCGGGCGGGACGGGCCGGCTGATGACGGACATCCGCGAGGCGCTGACGCGCGAGTTCACGATCCGTTCTTCCTACGGCGACCACGCCGTGCGCCTGACGGACCCGGAGGGCCTGCATTCCGGCATCCGGGACGCGTGCAACTACCGGGTGCACCTCGACGTCCGGCTGACGCCGCACGACATGCCGGCCTACTACCTCTGCCGGATCCACGAGGATTTCTGGGAGGAATACAGCCTGATCGTGGAGGATCTCTACGTCAGTCCCGGCTATCCCATGATCGACGAGCGGTTCATCCGCCTGATGTCGGCCGGGCATGAGAAGTACTTCCTTCGCCTTTCACAGTTCCGCAAGAGCGCTGGGAAGGCGCTCTCCCGGGACGGGTTCGCGGCGTCGGGCCGCGAGGTGGACGACTACGTGCTCGACGCCGGCAAGTACGTTTTTCAGGCCGCCTGGCACGACGACCAGCGGCCCGGCATTCTGACGGCCAAACACCTCGACCTTCCACTCTTCCACAGGGCCGTCGAGCTGCTCTACCTGTGCCTGAACGGGGACCTGTGCGAGCTGCGCAGCGTGACGCACGGCCCGATGGTGCACTTCTTCGAGGCCGTGTATCCGCAGCCGGCCATCCGTGACTTCATGCTGAAAGTGAAGGACATGGACGGTTTCGTGCTGAACAAGCTCCCCCAGAAGGCCCTGAACCTGTACATCCGGCTGTCCGGCGCGTTCAGCCGGTTCATGAAGACCGAGGTGACCTGGGGCAATTACGGCTCGAAAGCGCCCCTGTACAAGATCATCTTCGGGAACTTCGGGAGGCTGGAAAAGGTCGGGGCAATTCTGGCGGGTGATCCGGCCGTCCGCACGGCCGCCGGGCCTCTTGAAAACGTATCCGAAGGAGTGGTGCGGGAGATCATCGAAATGAAATGATTCCCGACGTGCGGCCCGCAATCGTCAAGTCAGAGTACATTTTTCTTGATTTTCGGATAAAATATCAATACTATTGGTGTGACATTGTGTTTTTTCGCTTAAAGCCAACAGCTGTTTCTATTGATAGAGCCCCGGACGTCCATCCCATCCCTGAAACGCGGAGAGAGGATTTCCGGCAACGATTGTCGGCAGCGGAAGACGTCAGCCGCGGTCGGCCCTTGACATCCATCCTCTTCGGTGGCGGCAGAAGGGGATTCCCCAGTTATCATTTTCCGCAGCGATTTCCGTCCCTGAAAGGCGCATTCGGTCGCCGGACAGAAGGGAGAACTCACGACCGATGTTCCATTTTCCCCTGATCCTCAGCCGGGACACGTCCTACGCGAAGCTCGGCCTGAAACCCGATGCGACCGCCAACGACATCCAGGACGCCAAGGGCGAAATCCTTCAATCCCTCGGCGCCAGGAAACAGATGCTCGAAAAGAGACGGGCCGGGATTTACGAGGCGGTGCCCGGGCTCGAGACGGCCCGGAGCCGGCTGGAAACGATGAACAAGAGCGCCGAAAAGACGGACCCGTCCGCGCTCAAGAAACTCCATTCGGAAATCGCCGCGCTGGAAAAGGAGGCCGTCCGAATCGATCCCGATTTCAGGAAGATCGAATCCGACCTCGGCCGCATTGACCGGGAAGTGAACGACATCAACCTGATCGAACTGGAAAAAAGGGAGGAGCGGCAGAAATACGACCTCTCCACGCCCCCCTGCATTCTGCTGCGTTTCGAGGAATTCCGGGCGGATGTTCTGACGGACTTCCGGACCCTGCTCTTTTACGCCAGAAAAGAATTCTCCCGTTTTCTTGAAGAGGAAAAGAACATCCATTGTTTTCACCCCAGCGACCTGACCCGCAGAATCTTCACATCGGACTACGAATACAACCAGCGGATCGACGAGGAGGAATCATGAAGAAGAAGTTGTCCGGCGGGGAGAAACCGGACACGGCACCGCACGAACCGCGCGTCGAATCGTCCGGTGAAACCCCGGCCGCGCACGGATTGAAGACGGATGAAGCACGGGACGCTATCGGCGGAGCCGGGTTTTCCGACACGATCCGCATGAACCTGACGGAGCCGGCGGGGCTGTTCCGGAAAAAACCGGACCGGAACGCGGGAGAGGCCGACCTGCACGACACCCTGGGGGAGCTGGCGGACGACATGGTCGGCCTCTTTAAAATGGTCTCCAGTATCGACGGGAGAATCGCCCAACTGGCCGAAACCGTTTCATCCCTCCGGACGGCGCAGGAGTCGCTTTCCCGCTCGGTCGGGATGGAACTGGAACGCCTCAAGGAAAACCTTCTCTCCGACCGCAGAGAATTCATCGGCCGTTCGACGTTCAACGCCCTGATGCCGGCCATGGAATCGCTGAGATCGATTCATCGACACCTCGAGCAGCGAGAAAACGCCGGGGAACTGCTTAAAAACACGGAAACCCTGCTCGACCTGCTCACCGGCATCACCCAGGCGCTCCGATACGCGCCCTTCGAAGTGCGTCCGGGGGACGATTTCGACCCCCAGCGCATGGAATGCATCGGATACGGCGAAGGACGCGAGGGAACCGTTCTCCGCGTCGAACAGTCCGGATACAGGGCCGGGCAGATCATCGTCCGGCCCTGCCGCGTGATCGTGGGCAGGAACCGGACGGATTCCGAAGGTCCGCAAAACCTTTCGCGCCAGGACAGCACCTCACAAAACAGTCAAGGAGCGGAATCATGAACGACAAAATGCACAAGGTGATCGGCATCGATCTCGGCACGACGTATTCGGCCGTGGCCTCCTACAATACATACACGGAACAGGCGGAGATCATCCGGAATCCCGAATCGCACCAGAATCCCGAGACCACGCCTTCCGTCGTCAGCACGGACCAGATGCTCCGCAAGGCCATCGTGGGGGAAGCGGCGAAACGCAATCTCCCCGTCCGTCCCGAAGACACGGTGATCGAGATCAAACGGGAGATGGGAGAGCTGTTCACGCCCGAAAACAAGGGCCTGGAACGGTTCAAGGCCCAGGGCGTGTTCAAGCTGCAGGATCCCGTAAAGGTTTACTTCGCGGGCGAGTGGATGCTTCCCCAGGAAATCAGCGCCTTCGTCCTGATGAAGATGAAGGAAGTGGCCGAACGGGAAATCGGCGAGGAAATCCGCGACGCGGTGGTCACCGTGCCGGCCTATTTCAAGGAGCCGCAGAAGAAGGCCACGGAGGAGGCGGCGCTTCTCGCCGGGCTGTTCCCCAGGCAGATCATTCCGGAACCCACCGCCGCGGCGATCTGCTACGGGGTGGACCGCATGGAGACGGAGAAAAAAACCTACCTCGTGTACGATCTCGGCGGCGGAACGTTCGACGTGTCCATCATCCAGGTGGAAACGGGGAACCTGAACGTCATCGCGACGGCCGGGGACCCCCGGCTCGGAGGTGGCGACTTCGACAACGCCATCGTGGACTGGGCGGTCGAAGAACTCCGCAAGCAGGGAATCGACGTCGGCCAGGACCCGCTGGCAAGGGCGAAGATCAAGTCGGTCGCGGAACCCGCCAAAATCGCCCTCAGCTACAACGATTCCACGACCCTGCTGCTGGAATCGATCCGTCACGACCTCAAGCTGGTTCTGACGAAGGACGTTTTCCTGACGCTCATCGACGACCTTCTGCGCAAATCACTCACGTACGTCGACACCGCCATCAACAACGCCCGGGAGCAGAAGGGGATAGACCGGGACCAGGTGGACGCGATTCTGCTGGTCGGCGGATCGAGCAAAATCCCCAAGGTCAAGGAGATACTGCTTGATTATTTCAAGAAGGATGAAAGCTTCGTCCGCGGCGAGTTGAATCCGGACACCGTGGTCGCCCGCGGCGCGGCGATTCTGGCCAAACGGTTCGCCGCCACCGACGGTGCCTTCGACATCAAACGCCGGAACGAAACGCTGAAGCTGAACACCCAGTCGGTCGACGATCAGCAGATCCGGCTGATCACCGAGCATTCCCTCGGCATCGGCGTCCAGGGAGGCCAGTGCGTCCGGATGATCAAGCAGGGCAGCAATATCCCGATCGAGGTCAAAAACGACATGTTCACCAATCCCGAGAATGCGACGCGGATTCACGTCCCGGTATTTCAGGGAGAGAGCGAATTCGTCTTCGAAAACACGCCGATTGGGGATCTGTTCATCGAGAACATCGAGCCCAAGCCCCAGAACACCCACCGATTCGAAGTGACCTTCAAACTCGACGTCAACGGGCTCCTCACGATGGTGGTGTTCCACGTGCAGACCGGCAAGCAATACGAGATGAAATTCGAACAGAAGACGGGCATCGGCGGGGACGCCGCCCTGAGCCAGATGCGGAACAAACTGCTCGGACTGTACGCCCACGGCAGCGCCCAGACCCCCGCGGCGCAGTCCTCCGCCGGTTTCACGCCTCCCCCGCAGCCCGGCGCCGTGCCCGGGACACAGCCGGCACAGCCGCAGCCGGCGACTTCCCCGGCTCCACCGGCCGCTCCGGCCCCGGAACAGCCCGCCCCGCCGACGCCGGACGCGGGCGCCATTCCGGAACCCGCCGTGCCCGTGCCCGAGCAGTTCAAGTCCATCGTACGGCGGTCGCAGAAGCTTCTCCTCAAGGAAATCGACGCCGGCCTGCTCAAGGCTTTCACCGATTTCATCACCGCCCTGAATTCCGGGGTCACCGGCGAGAAGCTCGAAGACCTGGGAGACACGCTTGAAGATGTCTACGCAGACGCGAAGAAATGACCCGTTGAACCTGCCGCAGGGGCTGCCCTTCGACCGCGAAGGCAGGGGTCTCGAATACGTGGGACCGAGCATGCGGGGGCACGTGTACCGTGAGGCCTCCGGGAACCGGTATTTCCGGCTTCTTCCCATCGAGGACGTTCGGGACCTGTCGAAACGCCTGGAAATAGACAAGCGCCGGGATCAGCCGTGCCGCCAGGGGCTGGCGCCCATCGAGGAAACCGGCGAGGTGCCGGTCCGGGGCAGTCTGTTCTTTTTCGTAACCTACCGGGCGAACGGCCGGAGTCTGTCCGGACTGCTGACGGACGCGGATCCGCAGAGCCGCCTCTTCCTCATGTCGAAAGTCATGGGCGCGCTGAACAACTGGTGGGAGACGAATGGGGACGCGAACTTCCCCATGCCCGCGGACATCGTCTTCAACCAGCAATGGCCCGTGCTTCTGGCGCTTCCGTCCCTCGGGTTGTGGCCCCGTTTTGAAACGCTGGTCGCCGAGCCCTCCCGCGTTCCCTTCCTGGCGCCCGAACTCGTGCGCGGCAGCCGCCAGTTGATCCGGGACCGGACGCTCGACCTTTTTGCGTGCGGTGTCATGATGCTCCAGTGCCTCTTTGCATGGAAGGAGCCGGACGATCCGTTCCTTATGCTGCGCAAGGCGGCCTCGGGCACCCTGTTCGAACCGGAAGGTTTGCTGCAGAGAATGCCCATCTGGATCGACCGGGTGGACCTGTATCCGGAGGTCGTCCGGATGGTGCGGACCGCGCTCGATCCGGATCCGCGGACCCGGGCGGACGCGAATCCCGCCCAGCTTTCCGAAAAGCTCCGGCTCCTGGCGGACCGCCTGGATCCCCTGGCCGTTGCGGAGGATCTGCGGGGCCGGAAACAGTATCAGAAGGCGGTCGATTTCATCGGAGACGTGTGTCTCGGGGAAAGCCGGTTCGATCTCCTCCTGCTGGCGGGAAAAATCGCCATGGAGAACCTGCAGGAGCCGTTGAACGCATTGGAATGGTTCGAAAGAGCCATCCAGGCCGCCCCGGCCGGGAACCTGGAGGCGCAACGTCTGCAACTATCGGTTCTTCTCCAAACTCCGCCGCGGAGGGACACCGCGGGGGCGTCGAAAAGCCTCGTGGACACTCAATCGAAGATGCATGCCATGGCCTTGCGCAATTTTCAGTCCCTTCCGGTCCGGGAGCGGGACACGCTCTTCATGGCCGTGACTTCCTTTTTCATGAAGGCGGGCCAATTCATCCAAGCCCAGGAGGTGCTTCATCCGTACCTCTATCATCCGGGCACGTCCGGGGCCCCCCCAACATACATGTGGTGGGAATTCCCCCGGACCCTCTTGTATGCGGAGGCCATGATCGGCGAAATTCCGGCCCATCCTGAAAAATTCGACGCCGCCCGGACCTTCCTGGACGGCATCAAGAAAGCGCTGTCCACGGTCGCCCGGTATCCGGCCTCCGATCCGCGGCGCCTCGATCCGTCGTTGATCGAGGTCTACGGAAACACCATTCTGAGGCTCGAGAAAATGATGGCAGCCGTTAAAAAGTAACTCGTTTCCGAAAGAAAGAGGGAATCATGGGACACCCGAGGCGGTTCGGCCGAAACAAGCACCCGTCTTCGAAAAACAGGACGGGGTCCGCGCTTGCCCGGCTGCTGCTCCTCCTGGCCTGTCTGGCCGCGCCGTCGAGCGCGGACGAACTGGTCACGACGGGGAACGGTTCGAAGGTCCTGCTCAGGGCCGATCACACATGGGAAGCGATTGCCGCCGCCGACAGCTCGGCGGCGCGGGATGCGGCCGGCCGGGCGACCGAACAGCCGTCCGTCGCCTCCCCGGAGTCCGCCGTGGCGCCGCCCGCCGGTGAAGTGCCCGGATCGAAATCCGGCGTTTTCTCGGGTGTCGACCGCCGCCTGATCCTTGCCGGCGCTTCGGCGCTGGGATTCCTGATTCTGGTGATCCTGGGTCTCGTTCTCTTTTTCTCGGTGATTCAGCCCGCCCGAAAGCGGAAATCCCTCCTCCAGGCGCTTCACATCATCGCCCAGGGGCAGAAGAGCGAGTATCCGCTCGCCGAAACGCTGCTGACGAAGGCGATCACCGCCGGCCTGAAAAAAGCCGATCTCGACGAGGCCTATTTCGCCCGCGCTTACCTGCGGGCCCTCCGCGACGACTGCGCCGGAACCGTGGACGACCTTTCCCTTGTCGAACGGACGGATACGCCGTTCCTCTACCTCGATCTCTGGGCCAAGGTGAAGCAGGAGAAATACGCGGAAGCGTACGAGAGATACAACGCCAGTACGGATCAGCTCAGGGACTACCTCCAGGCGAAAAAACTGATGAGCATCGCCTGCTTCAATCTCGGCAAGGAGCACTGGAAGAAACGGGACATCGAGGCCGCCGTTCAGTATTTCGACCGCGTCCGCGAACTGGGAGTGCACGCCGACCGGGTTCCGGCCTCCGTCAGCGACCACCAGGTGACGCTGGGCATTATCTCGCTCTTCAACAACCAGCTGCCCCAGGCCAGGGATTTCTTCGAGGCGGCGAAGGAACGGGCGAAGACGGAGAAACGGCCTTCGACGAACGCGGAAATCGGACTGCTCCTGTGCCGCTGGCGCTCCGGCGAGAGAAGCGCGCTGGACCAACCCCTCGCGGACATCGTTCGAACGCTCGAGGACGGCCGCCGCAAGGATGAAATGGTCAAAGAGAAAGCCCCGAAAACCGTGAAGGACTCCGGGAAAGACTCCGGGCAGGACGAATCGAAAACCGGACCCTCTCTGGACGATCACGACCGGACGCTGCGGAACATCCTTCTCTGGCACGCGGTGTCCATGATCCACCAATGGCTCGACAAGGACGAAAAATCGGGCCTGACGCGGAAGGAACGCGACGCCCTGCACGACCGCGTGGCCAGGGTCTGGACGATCGATCCGAAGATGCCGGATCCCAAGCTGATCCTGGGACTCATCGACTACTACTTCTTCCAGGAGACGCTCCGCGATGAAGCCCTGGACCGGCTCGAAAAATCGGGTACCCTCGTCCCGGAGGTGGATCTGATCATCAAGCGCGAGAGAAAGCTGGACGAGCTCCAGAAAGACTCGGTGAACACCTACTTTTCGATCGTGAAAAATTACCTGGACAACAAGAGCGTTCCGCCGGAAATGAAGGAGAAACTCGTCCGCCGCCTCGAATCATTCCCCCGCTTCAAGAACCGGCTGGCGGACCTCTACGCGCCCGATCAGGCCGCCGGCACCGAGGGACCGACGATCCAGAGCCTCGCTAACCGGCAGGAATTCATCCGCAAGCGGATGGGCGCCATCATCAGCGCAATCAAGGCGGGCGCTTCAAAGGAGAACGAAAGGGGCGCCAGGGCCGAAAAGGAATTGACCGAATCCATGGAAGAGATCTCCAAAAACACCGAGATCATCCGCAACACCTACGACCAGGTGGAGAAAAAAGTGAACGGCGTTCTGGTCTACACGGGAGAAGTGCTCCTGCCGGAGGAGGAGACGGGTCCGGACCCGTCCCCGGCCGCCCGCGAGATACTGCAACCGGACGCGGCCCCCGCCGCAAAACCCAGAAAAGCGAAACCGGCCCCCCGCAAGGAAGCCGGCAAGAAGAGGTGATCCATGGCCAAAGCCCGCGCCCTCGATAAAAAGAGTCTCCTCGAAGCGCTGGAAATCGACTCGGAAAGCGTCACGAAACCCCAGGAGTTCTCCACGGAGCAGATGAACATCGTCTCCTCCATTCTGCAGCTTGCGGACATCACCCAGGAGAAGGAATACGAGCTCTGCCGGCAATCCGCCGAGCATCTGCTGGAAAAAGTGCCCGAACCGGAAAACATCGATATCGAATAGAAAAGGATTCACCATGGCCCCCGCCCCGGAAAACAAGTTCGTCGACGCGCCGGAACTGCTGTCCGTATCCACCCCGATCCCCAAGATCGAAGGCGGACTGGTGCTCAAAGGCCCCGTCATCGATCCCTGCAAGACGAAGCTGGACGGTTTTGACGTTCAGGCCGAGATCAACAAAATGGCCGACAGCGCCAAGACGGACGACTCGCTGCGTCTTGGGGAAATCCTCCCGGACGACACACTTCTCACCGCGGGCGGCCTCATCGACGTGGACTTCGCCCTGCTTCAGGAGGCGAAGGCCCACATCCAGAAGAAGGAGTATCTGCCGGCCTCCCAAAAACTCGACGCCTATCTGGCTAAAAAGAAGGGTCACCCCGAAGCGCTGTACCTGAAGGCGCTGTGCATCCTGTACACGGACAAGCCGATCGGCACGCTGAACAACCAGATCAGCGCCCTGCGGATTCTTTCCTCGATCGATCCCGCCCGCACGGGCAAGCCGCTCGACGATCTGATCGCCGCCCTGAAAACGAGGGCCTGCGGCCAGGTCTACCTCAAGTTCCCCATCCTCATGATGATCAGCGCGAACATCCTCTTCACCCAGCTGACCGAACTGATGCAGCTGGATCCGCAGCGCGCCGAATATTACGCGTTCAAGGCCATCGTGCTCCGGGGACAGCGAAACGTGCCCGCGGCGTATGAATGCGTCCTGGAGGGAATCCGGATCGCCGGCGACCGCGTGCCGCCGATCCTGACGGGCCTGAAGAACGATCTGGAATCCCAGCTCCTGTACCTCGCCCTTCAGCCGGCGATTCAGCATTTCAAGAAGGAGGAATTCGGGAAATCGCTGAAAGCGCTCGGAAAAGCGGACGACCGCTTCAAGGGAACCGTCGAATACACGCTCTTCGACGCCTACCTGCGGCAGTTTTCCGCCGGCGGCCTGCTGGGCCGGCTGGGCGGCTCAAAAAAGATCGCCGACGTGAAAATGGGCGGGTCGCTGGACGAAAGGAAAAAGCTCCAGTCACTGATCGTGCGGGACGAAATCCTGGTCGCCCAGCAGCACATGAACCGAGGAAATTTTGCCGGCGCCGAGCAGGTGCTCATGTCGGCCCTCCAGGTTACGCCGGATTATGTCTTCCTCTGCTTTCTGCTCGCCGCCTGCCGTTTCCGGCAGTTCAACGACGCCTTCCAGAAACAGCGTCTGCCGGACATCGACACGATCCTGTCCGAGCTGGAAAAAACCCGGCAGTTCGCCAAACTCGCCACCGCCGATGCGGATCAGCCCGTTCCCGCGCAGCTTCTGGCGCAGGTCGAACAGGCGATCGGCTTTTTCACGGGCCTCCGCTCGGCCATCCTCAAGCGTCAGGAGGAGATCGGCCGGGTCAACGCGATCATCAAGGAATTCGTGTCGATCATGGAGAGGGCCAAGAAGGGGATCGACAGCCCCCAGGTCCTCGAGGAATTGTTCAAGCGGATGAAGGAAGTCAAGAAACAGGTGACCCAGGCGAAACCGAAGATGGCCCTGGACGAATCGAAGAAAACTCTGCTTCAGCTGGATCAGGCCGTGGACCGCAACCTGAAGGCCCTGCAGTCCCTCAGCAAGGTCATCGAAGACCAGAAGAAGGACGTCGTCGTCATCAACGGCGCCACGGAACGCTTCAAGTCGATCATGGAGCGGGCGAAGGGGGGAATCGATTCGGAATCCAAGCTTGAGGGAATCACCGAGGATCTGCGCAAGCTGAAACGGGACATCCCGGCCATGAACCGGAAATTGATCACGGACGGCGCCCGGAAGAACCTCGACCAGCTGGAACAGGCCGTGGACCGGAATCTCGGACAGGTCGAACAGATGAGCACCACCTTCCGCTCGCAGTTCAAGGACAAGGCCGTCGTGGACGAGCACGGAAAGGAATTCCTCTCCATCATGGCGGTCCTGAAGTCCGGTTCGAAGTTCACCAGCCGGTACGAGCTGCAGAGATTCCGGGACCGTGTGTCCGCCGCCCAGTCCGAGGCCAAGAAGGCCCGGTCGACGGTCACCACCGCGGGCGCCAAGGAGGCTCTCGGCCAGATGATCAACCAGTATGACGGTCTGCTCCAACAGATCAACGGTGTGCTCTAGGGGCGGCCGGCGTGGACCTCACTTCCAAGGACATCTGCATTGAATCCCTGCCCCGCCTGGGAGCCATCGATCTCAATCAGCTCTGGGAATCCGTTCCCCTGACCCCCGTTGAGGCCCGGGTGCCGGGCCTGGACCGCTATGAGGCCAGGCACGACGAATGGACCGAAAAGATCCGGATCATGGGCCTGGACGGGGGACTGCTGGTCGACTACAGGCTGCTGCCCGGACTGGACCGTCTTTTCGAATACCTGTACAGCCAGTCGGGATGGGCCAGACCCGAGGTGTACATCGTCTCGGACATGGGCCGCCGCGGAATCGACTCCTGGTCCGCGGTCAGCGTGGTCAGCCAGAAGCGCCCCATCATGCTGCTGGGAACCCGCCTGGTCGAAAGCCTCAGCGAGGTGGAACTGGCCTTCGTGATCGGCCATGAAACGGGGCATCTGCTGAGCTACACATCGGAATGGAGCCGCGACATGTCGCTGGGCTTCCTGATCCGGGATCTCGTGGACAACAACCAGCAAGAGACCCTGGAACGCGTTCTCCCCGGCCGGAAATGGATGAACGTGTACCGCCAGGTCATGGCGAACTGCCGGAGCATGGAGATCCGGTGCGACCGGATGGGCCTCCTGATGTGCGGCGACTGGAAACAGGCCGCCTCCGCCCTCCTGTCCGTCGCGCTGAAAAGCGCGGTGCTCGCCAGGCGCGTGGACCTTGAAAAATACCTGTCGGTTCAATATCCGCTTCTGGCCACGGCCCCGGTCGCCGGGCCGATCAGCATGAACGCCGGCCATCCGTTCGTCCCGTACAGAATCAACGCCCTGATGGATTTCGTCCGGGCAGGCCACTTCCAGTCGTCGTTGCGCCGGTTCGGCCGATAACGCGCCGGTCTCCCCGAACGAACGGACGCCGACCAGTCTCGAGAGGTATTCCGTGGAAAACAGCGAATTCACCTACGACATCTTCATCAGCTACGCGCGCGAGGATTACGCCTGGGTCCGAGACTCCCTCTACACACCCCTGACCCAATGCCTGATGCCCGACGGAAAGCGCCCGAAGGTGTTTCTGGACCAGTCCGACATGGGCGTCAAACCGGGGGAGAATTATCTGGAGGCGCTGGCCAAGGCGATAATGAACAGCCATCGCGTGATCATCGTGTATTCCAGGACTTTTTTCTCCAAAAGCATGACGCGGTGGGAACTCACGAAGGCGCTGCAGGCCGATCCGACGGGTAAGGCCGGCAAGATCAATCCGATTCTTCTGGAACACGAGGCCAAGGACCAGATCCCCATCATCATCGACCACATCCACTACCTGGACGTTCAGGAACAGCCCGATGACTGGTTCCCGCGCCTGATCCATAACATTGGCCTGTCCGTCTCCCGGGACATCCGTCTTCTCGAAATGACGACCCAGCCCTCCGACACGGCGATCAACATCACGCTGCCGCCCGTATCCGTCGCGCTGTCCGACCGGGGTCAGGCGGGATTCGAGGAGGGAATCGTCGAATTGACGGCCGACTGCGAGGGTCTGCAGGGCACGCTGAGGCAGAAAACGTCCGGCGGAACGGCCGTTTTCCCCGACATTTCGTTCCGGCAGCCCGCGGGCCGGGTCAGCCTCACGGCCAAGGCCGAAGGCTATCAGCCCGCCACCAGCGCCGCTTTTTCCGTTGTGGAGACGAAAAAGGAGGAGGCCGCGATCACGGGTGGAGGCGGCCGTCCGCAGGGGGTCGTCGTTCCCGCCGGCGACCCTCCCGGGGAGTCGAGAGTCTATTTCTTCGAGTCCGGAAAGACCTTCGCGGTCATCGACGCCTCCGCCATCCGGCTCTACGATCGGAACGGCCTTGCGCTCGGCCGGTCGGCGATCCACTCCAGGCCGAAGATCGTCCGGAGCGTCGGAGACCGCATGGTGCTCGCGGAGTGGAGCGGACGGCTCCTGTTCATCCGCGAGAGCGGCGAAATCCGGGAAGTCCCGCCCAAGCCGAACGAGCCCACGTACGCCATCCCCGGAAACGTCGTTCTCGCCGGCGGGCAGATGCTCGTCGGCATGTGGAACGGCGACCTGCTCCGGCTGGACCCCGCGTCCGGCGAAACGGCCCTGGTCTTCAAGCATCCGGCGGGAATCCTGGATTTCGAATCGGACGGGCACAACGTCTATATCGTCGATTTCCAGGGCGGTTTCACCGTCTATCAGGGCGACCGGCCCGACCGGCAATTTCCAGTGGAACATTCAATCGCCGGCATGAAATGCTTCAGGGACCACATCGTGATCATCGGCGAGAAGAAACTCTATCAATTCGACGTACCCAACGTGATAATGACGCCCTGGCGCTCCAATCTGTCGAACATCCTCCACGCCATGCCGCTGAACGACCGGATCATGGCGCTGGACGACGCGGGCAGCGGGATGTTTTTGGACGAACAGCTGCTCCCGCGCCACAAGTTCCACTCGACGCAGGGCGCCGTGCCTTTCTGCGCCGGATCGCTGGGAGACGACGCCTATGCCACCTTCATCTATCCGGACGGCACGTTCGCGCTCCTGAAAAACAGCCAGATCGTCTACACGCACGCCGGCGGAACGATCAGTTTTGATCCCCGCATGACCGCACTGGCGCTCGGTTCGCCGGAGGGGATCCGGATCTCCGACGGATCGCGGTTACAGGCCCTCCTCGGAAAGGCATAGCATGAAAAAGATGATCTGCGACATCGACAGACTCGAACGGATCGTCGAGAAACTCCGCGGGGAACGGAAAACCGGCAGTACGTTCGAATGCGCCGAGGCGCTCGCGGAGTCTCTGTTCCGGCTGGCCCTGCACCCCCGAACGGCCGCGCAGGACGCGATCGCCCGTCTCATGGAAGCCCGAGGCATCGACGACACGAATCCCCGATACGCCTATCATCTCTCCCGCATTCACATGTCCCTCGGCAGCCTGGACCAGGCGGTCCGCTGGCTGAAGGAAGCGGTGAAGCTGTGTCCGACCAGCCACCGGCTCTGGGCCCACATCGGTCTTCTGCAGCACGAACTGAACGACCGTTACACAGGCAACTCGGAATATGAACCCGACGCCCTGCGTAAAAAGGCGGACCGGATATTCCTGAAAATCCGCGGACGGGAAAATTCATTCGAAAAGGATCTTCTCAATTTCACCCCGCCCAGAAGCCTCGCCTCCATCGAGGCTGAATCCCGGAAAGGCGGCAAAACGGCGGCACCGCGCGCCGGCGCACCCTCCGTCAAATCCGGAAAGGAGACGGATTCCCCGGACGAACGGACCGTCGAACGTCTGAGCGGCGTGGATCAATGCCGGTGGTCCGGGGTCATCGACCTGGAAGCGGAGAGGAATCTCGAACAGGGGGCCAGCCGCAGGCAGATGGATGCCCTCAAACCCCTGCTGGACGGCATTCTCCGGCAGGCCGGATCCCGAAGGGCGGGGACCACGGCCTTTGTCGTCATCGCGATCCAATGGATGATCATCGGATACCCGGTCGCTTCCATCCGGAGGCTGATGGGAAAAATCGATTCCAGCGCGGACGCCGAGGCGTTGGAACTCCTGGATCATGTCTGTTCCCTTTTCGAAACGCCGATCGAGAATCTTTCCCGGGCCCTGTCCGATTCGTTGTCCGAGCGCGGGCTTCCGCCCCTGCTCATCGCGATGATTCATCAGAGCCGGCTGCTCTGGCGCAAGTTCGATTTTCCCGCGACCGGGGCGTACCGCTCTGCGCGGCAGCTTCTGGACCCGTCCGCCCGGGACGAATCCGACGCAGAAACGGAACAAAAAGCCGGTGTTCTGATCCAGAAGCTGATCAGCGCGGCGAAGAACATGGACACCCCTCCCCCGGCGCCCATCGCCGACGCCGCCCCGGAGGCCGAGATCCAGCGCGTCACGCCGGAAGCGGCCCGGGACATTCTCAACCGCCTTGATGTATGCCACCAGAATCTGAAAAAACGGGTCCAGGAGGGCTTCGACCTGCTGAAGGGCGACCTGGAGCCCCGTTTGCAGTCCGCCGCGGCCGCGGAGGCCGCCGCCCAGGTCCGGAAGGACTACGAGACTTTCACCGGCGACCTGAACCGGCTTACGGAAGCGGCCTCGGCCGGAGTTGCCTGCGTCGACCGGCTTCAGAAGCAGATTCTCGGAATTCCCTCTGAGGATCTGGACGCCGCGCTGCATCCCTCCGCGCCGGCGGAAATGCGGCGCAACGCCTTCACCCTGAAACTGGAGGAATGCAAGAAGGCATTCAACGAGCTCAATCCGCCGGCAAACCTGAAAAAGATCCATGCGCGGATCGGCGGCCGGCTGCCCGCCATGACCGTCCCGACCGGAGCTCCGGCGGAAGCGGCCACACCCCGGTTCGCGGAGTGGTCCTCGACCATCGATGCGACGGAGCTGCCCGCCCCGGAAGGGAAGCCGGAGGCTTCCGAATCCCCCGCGGTCCTTCTGGACGCGCTCGAGGCGGAATCCAAGGACATCTCCGGAAGGATCGAATCCTACTGGGCCCTCCTGAAGAAAATGACCGGGAACGGGGCACCCTCCGGAACGCTGACGCCCGAACAGGCCGCCCTCTCCCTGGAAATCCGGCTGTTCATCGACTCCCTGCCTAAAAAATGCGAATCGGCCGTCCAGCGCATCTCCTCCGTCCGCCGCCGGGCCGCGCAGGATCAGACCCTGGAAAGGAAGTCGACCGAACTCGAATCCCGCTTCAAGGATCATCTGACGGCGCAGGGCCGGTTCGGCCGGCACTTATTGAAACTGTCTCTTCCGGCGGCCGCCTCCGCGCCCGGGGCGTCCGCGGGCGCATCGGAACCGTCCAAAAGCGGCATTGACGCATCATCCCTGTCTGGACTCACTGGCCTGAGGCGGGCGCTCGAAATCACGGACGGGGAGATGGACCGGGTCGTCGGCCTGAGCATGGCCACTTTCGAAGAATACAGCGAAGAGCAGCGTTCCCTTCCCGAACTGCGGCTCCTCGAGCTCTCCGTTCACATGAAGGCGGCCGGCGGCTTCCATCGCCTCGGCCGACTGGACCGGGCCCGCGAGATCTGGCGGAATTGCCTGTCCATCGACAGACTCTGCCTGCCCGCCCTGAAAAACATCGCCGTGGCCGACACGCTCGTCTCTTCGGACCACGGCAGGACCCTTCTGTCCTGGAAGTCCTATTGCGAGGTACTGTACTTCCACGCGATCGCCGCGGACAACCCGCGCGTTTCCGCGGCCGACCGGTCCGTGTTTCACCGGGATTTCGCGTCGGCTTTCGCGAACGGATTCCTCTGGGACGGCCGGGACAAGACCCCCGACCACAAGGGCCGCGGCCGCAAGCTGATCGACCTTCTCAACAGTCCGGGCTCGCTCCAGGAATTTGTCGTCCACAAACAGGCGGAATTTCTCAATCGCTGGTTCGAAATCCGGACGCCCGTCATTCTGCTGGGCTGCGACCGGTCCCTGCAGAAAAGCCGGCCGCCGGAGGGGAACGGAAAGGACGCCGACGACCCCGGCGCCAAACCGGTGAAAATCGGATACTCGGACACGTTACTCCAGTTCGTCGACCGGATTCTCCCCGAACTGCCGGAACGGATCGGCAGGGGATTCCGCGGCGCGTGCGCCTCGAAGCTCCAATCCGCCGTCGCGTTTTGCGGAAAAACCGAGGGGCTGACCCTCGAAAACAATCCGTATTACCACGACGACGAAAGCCGGCTGATCCAGTGGATCGAGGACGTCTACAGGCTGAAATTCCAGTTCTTCTACGGCTTTTTCTACCTTCCCGCAGATGACGGTTCGGCCCGCCGATCGACCATCGACTGGGGAACGGAGTTGAAATCGTTCGAATCACTGGCCATACTCGATCGTCTGAACGACATTCCGACGCAGTTCCAGAAGGAGATCGTCGAATCGGCGGTCAAAAAAGTCGCCAACGAATATCACGAACTGCTCCAGGGAAAGACGGAACTTCTCGATTCATTCCTCTCCATCATCTGCATGCGGATCTGGGGGTCCCTCATCAACAAACCGGATCCGAAACGGTTCGAGTCGCTCCGCGGCTCGTTTTCAACGCAGAAAAGGTTCTGGAGGAAAATCTGCTCCGAGTGGGAAAAAGGCCCGGACGAGAACGGCCGCAACCTGGCGAGGCTGCTGGACGATCCGCGTCCCTACTATCCGGAATCCGTACAATCCATTTTCGGGGAGGGGAGCCTTCCGGAAGATAAGATACTCGAAGCGGTGTCGGCGTTGCGCCGCTGGTGCATCGATTTCCCCGAGATGACGGGCCCCGCGCGGTTGTGCGCCGCGCTTTATTCGAGGATCGGAAAGGCGAAGGAGGCCGTTCCCCTTCTGGAGAAATGCGTCGAACGGGGATTCAGCGCGAAGGGCGTCAAGGAGAGCCGGGAGATCCTGGCGAAGCTGAAAGGTTCCGCCCTGGTCGCCGGCGCCCTGGGGAAGAAGGAATACAAGACCGCCCGGAATCTTCTCCTCAAGGAACTGGAGAAGACATCAGACGTCTTCAACGTCATTCAGGAATTACTGGGCGTTTACCATCAATGGATCAAGGGCAAACCCGACGAGGGGCATTCCCTGATTCCCCTCATTGACGGGGACATCACGACCGCCCTCCGCTCCGCTTCGAAGGCCTCCGGGGCCGAATCCGGGGACACACGCGAGACCCGGCAGGAGAACGAAGCCGGTGTCATCGAAAATAAACGCCAGCTCATGGTGGCCGCCGCGCTCGCGCCCGCAGGCCAGCTGGACACGCCGGAGAAATGTGAAGGCCTGATTCCCTGCCTCGAGGATATTCTGAAAAGGGATCCGGACAACCTGCACGGCGTCTATTATCTCGGCTTCTGTTGCTTCCGGTCGGCCGCCAAGAAGTTCCAGGGGGGATCGGGGGACCGCGGAAAGGGCGATCTGCAGAAGGCGTTTTCTCATTTTCAGCGGTTCATCAAGGAAGGCCCCGACGGGGACATGAAAGAACAGGCTGTTAAAATGCGCGACAACATCACCGACGTGCTGAAAGGTCTCTAGATCCGACGACGCCCTGCGGGCGCCGTGCGGTGACGCGCCGTGGAGGAACGGTTTAAACCGCGGGACCCGTCCCGCGCGGCGCCGGCCGGTTCTTCTCCGGTCCTCCCCGACGGTCCCCTGGCCGGTTCTCCGTCACCCCAGATCGGTCACCATCTTGAATTTCGCCTCGCGGATGATGCCCATGTAGTTTTTGGCCGTGTTCCTGTCCTTCTCCTTCTCACACTCCGACAGTTCACGATAGGGCTTCAGGCAGTCGTGCACTTTCAGGGCATCATCCCTCTTTTCGCCGAACGTCCACCCGTTCTGAATCTTGTATCGCATCCATCCATCGTGCTCGGCTTCGGCCAGGATCTCGATGTTCTGTTCGACGGCTTCCCGTGCCGCATCAGGCGGGTCGGAGGACGGGTGCGATTCGGGAACGACGTACAGTCCGACCAGAGAAACGACGTCTGATATTCTCGCCGCTGCCGCGCGATTGTCGTCCCGGTATTCGTCCGGAAGATCCGCATATTCCCGGTCCATTTCGGGCCGGAGCCACCCCTCCTTCTTCCCGAGTTTCCTATAGAATCCGTGGACGAACGGGGCCAGCGCATCCGCATGGGACCGGAATTCGAGATCCCGTTC
>JAFGAX010000205.1 GCA_016933415.1 bacterium | reverse complement strand
TGATTCATGATCTGTAGGTCCGAAATGGTCCGCGTTTTTTTTCGCGGACCTTTCGGACGTCTCAAAAAGATGTCCGATAGCCCCGCGCTGAAGCGCGGCGCATATCGGACCTACAATCTTTCTGACAACGACCCCACCCTGGATTCACGATAAAAAAATTCGGGCCTTCAATAGTATGCAAATATAATAGCTTGGTCCATTTTATGGGAATGACACCCCCCCTTTCAACCCGGAACCCGTAACGCGGAACCCGGAACCCTTTTCACCCGAACAGCGCCTCGATGTCCTGCCGGGTCAGGGTCTTGAACGCCTCGGCCTCGCCCGCGATCAGGCTGGACACGATGCGTTTCTTCTTTTCCTGAAGCTCGAGCACCTTCTCCTCGATCGTGTCCTTTCCGATCAGCTTCACGACGAACACGTTCTTGTTCTGGCCGATCCGGTGACTGCGGTCCACGGCCTGGCGCTCGACCGCGGGGTTCCACCAGGGGTCGTACAGGATCACGTAATCCGCGGCCGTGAGGTTGATGCCCGTGCCGCCCGCGCGCAGGCTGATCAGAAACACCGGGGGGCCTGATGCGGACTGGAACTCCATGACAGGCTTTTCGCGGTCGCGCGTGCGTCCGTCGAGATAGGCGTAACGGGTTCCGTGCGCGTCCAGGTGCCGGCGCACGATGGCCAGCATTTTGGTGAACTGGGAGAATACGAGCACCTTGTGGCCTTCCGAAACCACGTCCTCCAGGATTTCCTTCAGGGACTCGAATTTTTCCGAACCGATATGTTCCTCTCCGACCAGTTTCGGGTGGCAGGCGATCTGCCGGAGCCGGAGCAGGCCCTCGAGCACGAGCATGCGAGAACGGTTGATCCCTTCCGATTCGATAGATTCGAGAATGCGTGTGCGATAGAAATCCCGCCATTTGTGATAGAGTTTTTCCTGGGCCGGGTTCATGGGGGAGAGGTAGGTCTGCTCCACCTTCGGGGGCAGTTCCCGGGTCACGGCCTCCTTGGTGCGTCTCAGGATGAAGGGATGCGTCAGCCTGCGCACAGCGGCCGCGGCTTCAGGCGATTCCGCGCGGTCCACCGGACCGGCGAATTCCCGCCTGAAGGCTTCGAGGCTTCCGAGAAGCCCCGGGTTCAGAAAGGCGAACTGGGACCAGAGCTCCACGGCCCGGTTTTCCACCGGTGTTCCGGTCAGCGCGAGCCGGAAGGGCGAGCGGATCGTCCGAACCGCGCGGCTGGACAGTGTCGCGGGATTCTTGATTTTCTGGGATTCGTCGAGCACCACGCAGTGGAAGGACGTTTTCCGGAACAGCGCGATGTCCCGCAGGAGAATTCCGTAGCTGGTCAGCACGATGTCCGCGGCCTTGAAACCCGAAGCGTCCCGGGCCCGGTCCTGGCCCGCGTGCGTGAGCACGGTCAGGCCCGGCGTGAAACGGCGGATCTCGTTCTCCCAGTTGAACACCACGGTCGTCGGGCAGACGATGAGAAAGGGATCCCTCGCCCCCTCTTCTCTCTCTTTCAGCAGGAAGGCGAGGGTCTGTACGGTCTTGCCGAGCCCCATGTCGTCCGCGAGCAGGCCGCCGAAGGGCCCGGTCTTGAGGAAGCACAGCCAGTCGAGGCCGGCCCGCTGGTAGGGCCGCAGGGTCCCGCGGAACCCGGCCGGGGGCTTCTGGCGCGCGATTCCGTCGAATCCCTTGAGCCGCTCCAGGGTTTTCCTGAAGGGCTCGTCCGTTTCCGCGGACGCCGCGCCCTCGATCAGCGCCTCGATCAGCCCGGCCTGCCACCTGGAGAGGCGCACGGAGTCCCGGCCGCGGCGGCCGAAGTGAAACACCGAACGGAAAGCGTCCGCCCATTCCGCGGGCAGTTCGCCGACCGCGCCGCCGGCCAGACGGACCAGACGCGTTTTCTTCTCAACGCTTTCCGCCAGGTCCTCGAAACGCACGGACGCGCCGTCGAAAGTCACGGCAAAACGCAGGTCGAACCAGTCGATGCCGGAGGAAACGGCCAGTTTCAATTCCGGACGCCTGCGCCGTACTTTGTACCGGTTCAGGCCGGCCAGGCCTTCAATTGAAATCCCGGCCGCTGCCAGTCCGGCCGTTTCACCGAGAAGCCAGTCCAGGGCCTTCCGGTGCGGCACGGTCAGCACGCCCCCGGTGTCGCGCCTGACTCCGGTCGCGATCACTCTTTTCAGCGCGTCCGCCTCGGCCGCGGCGTCGCGCCGGATCCGGAGAAAGCGCTTTTCGTCCGAAGACGGCTTCAGGAGTTCCGCCGCCGGTTCCGTGGAATCCACTTCCGCTTCCCCGTACCGAAAAATCAGCCTGAGGCGCAGGCCCTCCCCGGTTTCATCGACTTCCAGGCGGCGGGCCTCCAGCCGGTCAGCCTGCGTGATGTCGAATCCCTCCGGAAGCACCAGGCCCGACCCGAGCACGGGTGACGCGGAACGGATGAAACGGCCGGCTTCGTCTTCGCGCATCCGGACGGGATGCCGGACCAGGGCCGCGTGGAGGACTGGAAAAGCCGAAGCCGGGTGGTCGGCGCGGAAAAGCGTGCGGTCGCGGAGTATCCAGGAAGGCCTGGCCGTGAGCCAGCGGACCCCGCCGTCGGTGAGTGATTCCCTGCGGTCCGGGAAAACGACGACCGTCCGGAGCTCGATTTTATCGCCGGCCCGCGCCATCTCGAGTTCAAGCCTGCACGCCGCGGACGCGAACCCGACCGGTTTTCCGGAATGGGATCCGCCGATGAGGAGAATGCGGCTGCCGGTCAGCAGATCGAAGAGCCCGCCCAGCTCGGCGCCGTACGGAAATTCACGGGATGCGGGCTGTTCGGACCGCCACGGGTGAAAGGGCCGCCGGGAACCGCTCATCTGTTCCAGGGCCGGAATAATGAACGGATCGTTCGGCGCACAGGCGTCCTCGTCCGGGTCCAGCCGGGAGTCGAGGATCTCCTCGGTGCGGCCCAGATCCCCGTTCTGCCGGATGTAGGCGCGCACGGGCGTCAGGGACCAGGAATGGGGGTGCAGACGCAGGTGGAAGAGCACGCGCCAGCGCCTGGCCGGACCGGATGCGGAGCCCTCCGCGAGACGGGCCAGTTTCTCCACGGCTGTGAGTTTTTCGGAATCCTCCCCTGTCCCGGAATCCGCGGCCGCGGCCTCGAGATCCTCCCTTGCCTTGATCAGGGCCGCGGCGATGTGCTTGCACGGCTCCGGGTAAGGGCAGTCGCAGAACGCATCGAGCCGGTTTCCCTTCGGCCTCACCGTCACCCGGTACAGTCTTCGGCCCTGCACGGTGGCGACAATACGGTCCGGTTCCGCGGTTTCGATGCGGACCCGTCCCTCCCGCCGGTAGCGGAGACCCCGTTCATAAATGGTTGGGGAAACGAGACGCAGTATGGACTGAGGGGAAAGATCCATGGTCTAGCGGAGCCGCACGATGAATTTCTCAACGAGGCGGGCCGGATTGTACGACAGTTTCGCCTTGCGCAGGCCCTCTTCCCCCAGGTCCTGCTCGCGGTTGAAGAATGAGGCCCGGGTCCACGCGTCCGAGGCGAAACGCTGATTGATGGCCGTGTACAGGCCCGGGATTTCCGGGTCCGCCTTCTCGACGTGAACGACCGCGGTGTCGGCGTTCAGTTCGCTGCCGAGCGTGAACGCCTCGACCCTGCCGCGGATCAGGATGACGCCGCCGATGAGCTGAAGCGCTTCGAAATGGCCGAGCGCCTCCCGCACCGCGTGCGCCTCGGCCAGCAGAACGGGATTGTGCACACGGCTGCGCGACTCATGCCACCGGTCGAGCACCTCGATGCAGGCCGGAACCAGGGACGCGTCGATCGGCCTGTACTCCGCGTCCGGATGGATTCTCTCGAACCGGTTCAGATGATTTTTCTTGGAATGGAGTTTCCGGCCGGACAGGGAAGCCAGCGCCGTCCGGTCATAGACGTAATCGAAATGGTCGCGCTGGGGCTCGACAATGAAATCCGGAAGTCCGGCCAGTTCGGCGGCGAATCGGGAGTCGGCCTTGTGGATCGCGGGATGCTTGACGCCTGTCTCTTCAGCCAGGGCGCGGAGAAGGAGACGGGTTTTTTCCGCCCGGGGGGTCTGTCCGATCGGCATGAGCAGAAAGGGTTCCTGGCCCTCCGGCCTGCAGAGAAAAACGATGAGGTCTTCGTGATGGGCCCATTCGAAATGATAGTAACTGCGCCAGACGAAAAAATTCGTGAACGTCCATTCGGACGTTTCCGGGTTGTAGGCGCGGAACGCGGGACGGAGCGTCTCGCGATCCGCCAGATCGAGCGGTTTGAAGTTCAGAAGGCTTGAAATCATGGACGCTCCGTACGACGGGCCGCGGTTTGATCCGGCGCTCTCGATGCGAACCGCTTCCCAACCCGGTTCGAACGGACCCGGCCCGCGGCCTGTGCGCGCCGGACCCGTTTCGCGTACAGACCGGCGGCGATGACCGCCTCGATCATGGCGGTTTCATCCGCGATTCCCCTGCCCGCGATGTCGAAAGCCGTGCCATGATCCACGGACGTGCGCAAAAAGGGCAGTCCCATGGTCAGGCTGACGGTGCGCCTGAAATCGAGCGTCTTGGTCGCGATGTGGCCCTGGTCGTGGTACAGGGAAAGAACGCCGTCATACCGGCCTTCACGCGCGAGATGGAACACGCTGTCCGCTGGAATCGGACCGTCTACTTTCAAACCGGATACCCGGGCCTCCGCGACCGCCGGTCCGATGATCCTGATCTCCTCGTCTCCGAACATGCCGCCTTCGCCCCCATGGGGATTCAGGGCGGCCACGGCCAGGGATGGACGGCGTATGCCGAGCTGGCCGAGAAAACGGAGACATCTCGGAATCGCGAGACGAATTGCTTCGCGGGTGATGCGTTTCGGCACGTCTGCCAGGCTGCAATGCCGGGTCAGAAAAAAAACACGCAGGGATGCGGTTACGAAGAGCGTGGTTTCCTCGGAAGCGCCCGTTCGCACCTTCAGGATCTCAGTATGGTCAAGCTCCCTGCATCCACCCAGGCGGAGCGCCTCTTTCTGGATCGGGGCGGTTGCGATGCCGTCAACCCATCCGCGAAGCGCCCAGTCCACTGCTGCGACAATCGAGAGATGGGCGCTCTTGCCGCATTCCGCGGACACACGGCCGGGTTTGACCGGGCCCGCGAGAACACCGGTGTCCACGAAGGCCGTTCCGCGGCCGGGGGCCAGTGCGGCCTTCCGGTCCGAGGTCTCCCGCAGAGTAACTTTCACGCCGAGCAGACGAGCGGCCTGTTCGATCGCGGCGCGGTCCGCGAATAGAACCGGGACCACGTCTTTGGGAAAATGCCTCGATTGGAGGCATTTCACGGTGATTTCAGGGCCGATGCCCGCGGGGTCGCCCGCGGTGATTCCGATGATCGTCTTCGGGGACATGCTGGATGGGTTCCTGTGTATGATGATCTATGATCCTGTTTTTGAGTCCAAAGTTCAAAGTTCAAAGTTCAAGGTTCAAATTTCAAACTGTATTCCACCCCGCCCTGGATCCCCGATGAGAGATTTCGGGGATAACACCCCCCAAACCCTCAAATGTTACTCTTTGAACTTTGAACCTTGAACTTTGAACTTATTTCCGATCCTCCACCGCCGCGATCTTCAGCTCCGCGCTCGGGGGACCTTCCGCGCCGGCCACCGGGGCGTTTTCGGAACGCACGGCCGTGACACGGTAGAAATAGGTTCCACCCGAATCGACGGAAACATCCGAGAAACCCGTTGAAACCGTGGTGGCCAGGCGCAGGCCGGCGGGCGGCGGATCCGCAATGGAAGCCGTATCCCTGTAAACCGCGTAATAAACCGCGTGCTTTTTCGCATTCCAGCGCAGGTGATTTCCTTTTCCGTGCTTGTAGGACCCGGACAGCCCAGCCGGGGGACCGGGCGCGGTTTCAGCGAAAACCGCGGCCCGCAGGGCGGCACCCGGTTTCACCTGATCCGGTCCGCACACCGCAAGCAGTGTATCCCCGTTCATCGGCGCAATTTGGCACTCCGAATCCGACGCGGAAAGCTGTTCCATGCACTCCCAGCGCACGCCCCCGTCAAAACTCCGCATCAGGCCGATGCCGGAGGGCCAGCGGTCCGTGAAAGCGCAGGCCAGAACGCCGCCGGACAGAACCGCGCATGACGGCCGGCTTCCCTGTACACCCGTATCGACCGGTTCTCTCCAAGTGAGTCCGTTGTCGGACGATTCGCTGGTCATGAGCCGCGAAGAAACGGATCCCTGCTCGAACAGACAGAGCAACCTGCCGTCCGGCAGTCGGACCAGCGAGGGATTCCGGCGCGTCGAAGCCGCGTTCTCCGCGATTGCAGGGCCGATGGTCCAGTTCTCGCCGTTGTCTCTGGAAACGGCCAACCGGACCCCGCCTCCCGCGGTCAGGGGCAGAAGAACGGATCCGTCCTCGAGCGCGACCGCGCTCCCGGACGTGGCCACCCGGCCTGCCAGCGGCGTGCGGATCAGCCTGGGAGTCGAAAACGAAACGCCGTTGTCCATGGAATGGCTGACAAAGAAACCGGGATAGCCGGCAGGACGTGAAGAATCATCCGCGTCCTGCCATCCGAAAGCCAGCAGGACGGGTCCGTCCGGTATGATCACCATCACGGGATGACGAAAATCGCGGACAACGCTGAAACCGGTCGCGGGACGGGTCCAGTTCCGGCCCCGGTCGGTGGAACGCGTCACAAACACAGTTGCCCCCCCGCGGTCGGCTCCCGCTTCGGGCGAGGATGACTTGAAAACAAGCAGTAGATCGCCGTTGCTGAGATATGCGGCGGCCGCGTCTGAGGGTTGCAGTTCAGCGGGTGCGGCTGTCACGTAAAGAATTTCCTGGCCGGTCAGGCTCGCGGCCGTGAATCGAATATCCTTGAACAGATTGCATCGGGATACGGATAACACAACGAGGATGAACAGCCACGAAAAGCGCTTCATGGTCCGATTCCTCCATCTGATGAATCTATCAGTATACTCTTTGAAAGACGGAAATGCAAGTAAATTTTGATGATAAGAAAGGAGGAAAAAGACGATGGAAACGATCGGAATAAACCTATCGTTGATTGTAAATCGTTCATTGTCAACCTGATAGGATGCCCCGGACAGAAAGGGATTGGAGGAACCCTTATGGCTCCTGCCCTGCGCCGCCTTCCATACCCGTTGCAACGCTCTCCTGCCATCTGGCCAGCAGGAGACCCACCATCACCACAACGAAACCGACGATCAGCAGAACGCCGAGAATCATGCCGAGTATGCCGATCATATCCTGTTTCATGGACGGTCTTTTCTGCCGGATGAATTCGCTGATCATGGTGTCGTAGAACAGTTTTCCGGAAAAAACGACGAACAGGGCGATGCCGAGCACCACCCGTCCGACCGAGAAGGAGCCCCGGACCAGTCCGAGAAGCGGCCAGAGCAGCCAGATCACCAGAGCCCAGCGGAGACCTTCGTACAGCAGGCTCAGGCGCTGTTTGCGCACAGCTCGTTTGAGGATTTGGGATTCCGGTTCTTCCATGCTCTGCCCCCTATCGATCCAGCCAGAACGCGTTTTCAATGTGCCGGATTTCCGGCCCGGCCCCCGACCATATCACGGACACCACGTCGAATCGGCAGTCCGAATCCCCGAGCCCGCGATTTGTGAGAAAGGCCAGCGCCACCTTGCCGATCTGTCGCCGCTTGCGCCAGGTCACGCGCTCCTCGGGCGAACCGAAAATTCCGGATGTCGCGGATTTGACTTCGACGAAAACCAGAACGTTTCCGTCTCTCGTGATGAGGTCGATTTCACCGCGCACCGCCCTGAAATTCCTCTCGAGTATGACATGCCCCCTGGATTCCAGATATCGGCCGGCCTCGTCTTCGGAACGGCGGCCTTCGGACCTTTTATTGGATGACGCCTTCACCATTCCGGGATCCTGAAGGTCCGCCGGTGTATGGGGCACAGCCCATGGCTGCGGATCGCGTCGACATGCAGGCGGGTGCCGTATCCCTTGTGCCTGGCGAATCCGTACTGGGGATACGACCGGTCGTATTCGGCCATCAGGCGGTCCCGTGTCACCTTGGCGATGATGGAAGCAGCCGCCACGCTGAAGCACCGCGCATCTCCGCGGATCACCGCGGTTTGCGGCGTCGAAGCGCGGGGAATGGGCCTCCCGTCCACGATGATGTGCCTGGGTTCGGGCGACAGGGAGGCAAGGGCTTCCCGCATGGCCGCATGGGTCGCCTGGAGTATGTTGGTCTCGTCGATGCGTTCCGGCCCGACGATTCCGACGCCCACGCATGCCGCGTTTCCGCGAATCCAGTCGTACAGGCTGTCCCGCTCGCAGGGCCGGATTTTCTTTGAATCGCGCACGCGGTCATGGAAGTCCCCGGGCCGGAAGATCACGGCCGCGGCCACCACCGGGCCGGCCAGAGGACCGCGGCCCGCCTCATCCACCCCGGCGATCCAGTCCGCGCCGGATTCGCGGATGGCCGTCTCGATTTCGAGCATGGGATGAATGGGGATGTCAGGGTTCATTTAATTCATCCCGTGAAAACGCTGAGGCGGGAGCCCCGCGAAGCGGGACCAATCAATTTGATTTTGTTGAATATTGAAGGCCTCCGGCCGGAGTAAAAAGGTCCGTCATCCTGAGCTCCGCTCCCGTGCTTTCGCCCCCGAAGGATCTCCGGGGGGATGATTCGGGATCTTCAGGTTCAACAGGCCAAGACCCTCATTGGACACCGCCTGGAGGCCCTTCAGAGGCTAATCGCCCTTCGGGCGACAAGCCCTTCCCCCGTCCCGCTTGGCCCCGCAGGAGAGCTTGCCTCAGGGCGACAGCGTACCGATGACAATCATTAAACAAGCGCCTGGTCCAGCCGCCTTTTGAACTCATCGTATGGCAAAGCGCCGGAGAAACGCATCACGGGATTTCCGGACCGGAACAGGATGACGGTGGGAATACCGGACACCTCGTACCGGGATGCGATCGCCGGTCGTTTGTCCACATCGATGCGGATCGTCAATATCCGGCCCTTGTACTCGGCCGCGATCCGTTTCAGAACTGGATCGAGGGAACGGCATGCGCCGCACCAGTCCGCGCGGAAATCGGCGAGAACCGGCTTGTCCGCCTGCGCCAGCAAATCGTCAAATGAACCGGGAAGGGCTCTATTTTCCATAACCGCGGTCATGCTCCGTCTGAAATTCAGGTTTTGCAGGTTCCGCCGCAACTCGAGCAGGATCCGGCGCAGCTGTGGCCGCCGGTTCCGGCGGACGGTGAAGAAAGACTGCCCCCGATGGAAGGCACCCCGTAGAATTCCTTCAGGTCCCCGGCCCCGCATTGCGGACACCGGATTTCTGATTTCCTGGAAATCGTCGTGAATGTGCTGAACCGGTGGTCGCATTGTTTACAGCTGAATTCGTAGGTTGGCATAAAAATCCCTCGTGGTCAAAGTTTATCCTTGTAGGTCCGAAATGGCCCGCGCTTTCTCAGCGGGCCTTTCGGACAATATATGTTCCGGGTTCCAGTTTTCGGGTTCCGTGTTCCGAGTTGTAGGTCCGAAATGGCCCGCGTCTTCTCAGCGGGCCTTTCGGACAAAAGCCGCCGGATTTGGAAAAAAATCCGTTAAAACGTCCACTTCTCGTACGCCACGATCTCCTGCAGGGATTTTCGAGGCCTGGGGCCGGGAACGGCCGCAGGATGCCCCAGGGCCATGAGTTCCACGACCGCCACGGAATCGGGAATTCCCAGTATTTCCCGTACCTTCGGCTGATTGAACGCGCCGATCCAGCAAGTCCCAAGCCCGAGACTGGCCGCGGCCAGGGCCATGTGCTCGATTGCGATGGCCAGGTCGACGGCATAGGCGGGATGGCCGCAGTGCATGATATGATCCGACTCCACGGCGCAAGCCGCGATCACCACGGGCGCCTCAGCCACGAAGGCCTGTCCTTCCGCCGCGATGGAAAGCATCTGACGCGTCAACGGATCGCGCACCACGACAAACCGCCATTCCTGCCGGTTGTTCGCGGAAGGCGCCAGGCGCGCGGCGTCCAGTATCCGACCGAGCGAATCCTCGTCCACGGGATCCGGCTTGAATGAACGCACCGAACGCCTGGTCCGCACTGTCTCAAAGAAATCCATCCATATTCTCCGTTCTTTTGGTGACATTTCGTTGCGGCCTGCGGGGCCCGGAAACGGGTCCGGACCGCCGGATAGGAATAAACCCCGCATTCCGCTTTCCGGTTCCCGATTCCGGCTTTTATCTGGCGGCCGCGCTGGGGCACACCTCGGAATAGGCACAGAACCGGCAGGTCTGGTAGGAAGGATTTGCCGTGTAATTACGCGCCCGTATGCCGGCCGCTGCCTCGAGCACGGCCGCTTCCGTCTTTTCCAGCCGCTTCGGCGTGACCGGCGCGCGGCCGACCAGACCCGATTCCAGGAACCGGAGCTCCGTGGATTCCACGGGCCGGTCGAAGGTCCTCAGGTAGGCCATGGCGTATATGGCCAGTTGGAGGCTTTCAGCGGCCCGCTTGTCCGCGGCTTCCTGCTGGTACACTTCGGAAGACTTGAAATCAACGATCACGATGCGGCCGTCTCTTTCGTCCACCCGGTCCCATCGCCCTTCCATCCGGTTGGGACCGATCAGGAAGCTGAATTTTTCCTCCACCAGAATCGGCACGGCGCCCGAAGCCTCCTCGGTTTCGAAAAACCGCCGGAGCGCGTTCCTGCCGGCCTCGAAACGCTGTTCCTCGTGAGCGGCCGACAGGAATCCAGTGCTCTTCCATTCGGATTCAAAGGCGCGGAGCAGGTCCTCCAGGCCGACCGGGACCCTGCTCGTTTTTCTCTCGTGGTAGAGTTCGACTGCCTTGTGCAGGGATTTGCCGTATACCACGGTGTGGTGCTCGAGAATCGGCACACGGAGAATATGGACGTATTTGTATTTCAGCGGGCAGGTGAGGTAATCGTCCACCTGAAAGTGCGAGAGCTGGAGCACACGGTCGTCCGGCAGGGGCGCGGACAGCTCCGCGAAGGACGTCTCGACCGGCGCGAAACGCCGGATCCGCTCTTCCGCGCCGGAACGGAAGTTGACCTGGTCCACGTGCGGGCGGTCCAGAGCCTCCAGAACGAAGGGGCTGACCTTCCGGATCCGGGCGCCGCCGTAATTCGCCGCGCCGGTGAAGAAGAGCCGGTCCCGCGCCCGCGTCATGGCCACATAGAACAGCCGACGCTCCTCCTGCATGTGAAAGTCGCCTTTCGGGAGCACGTCGCGGACCAGGGCTTCGGGCAGTTCGATCGCCTCGGCCCGCCGCGTATGGGGAAATTTCTGGTGAATCAGGCTGACCATGAACACCACCGGCCACTCGAGGCCCTTGGCCCGGTGCACGGTGAGCACGCTGACCGCCTCGAGGTCCGGATCCGTCTCAGCCGTGCCGGGATCGTCGCCCGCCTCCATCAGCATCTCGAGGTGCCGGACAAAATGAAACACGCGGTCCTCCTCGGCCATCCGGCCGAAGGACCCGACCACGTCGAAGAACCGGGCGATGTTCTGAATGCGGACGCCGTCCTCCGGGTCGGTGCTCTGCGACAGCCGCTTGAGAAAACCGGACTGCATCAGAAACTGGTACAGCACAACGCCCGTCGCGTGGTCGCGCGACAGGTCCGTGTATGAGCGGATGTCAGCGGTCAGCTTCCGGATGGTGATGCGGCCCTCGTCCGTCAGCCCGGGGACCTGAATTTCGCGGTCCCGCCCCGGAGACGCTTTCTGCTTCGGATCCGCCGGGCCGTCTGGCGCGGCTTCCCCGGATGCGACCGCCCGGAACACGTCCATCAGCGGCCGGTTCGAACGCCGGGCCGCGTTCGCGCACAGCAGAATATCCTCCATCGGCATCTGGTAAACCGGAGAGGACGCGAAAGCGAAGAGGTTCAGAGAATCCCCGGAATCGGAAATCGCGCGGAGAAAGGAGATCAGCAGGCGGACCTCGCTCCGTCCGTACAGGCCGCGGTTGCCCGAAAAGCGCCACGGGATGTTCTTGAGATTCAACGCGCGCAGAAACGGGTCCGCGTCCGAGTTGGAACGGACCAGAATGGCGATGTCGTTCGGGACGGCCCTGCCGGACTCGAGCATCTCCTGAATGAGGGCCGCGACCCGGTCCGACTCGGAGGTCAGGGAATCCGCGTGGATGTGTTCGACCGGAAAGCCTTCGGCACGGTTCGAGACCAGCCGCTTGTCGATATGCTCCTGCACTTCGAGCCGGTCCGGATTGTTGTGCTGGATGAGCCGGTAAGCCGTGTCGAGAATCTCCTGGCTGGAGCGGAAATTGTCGGTGAGCACGACCAGCCTGGCCTGCGGATACGTCTTGCGGAAGCCCAGGATGTTGGAGATCGCGGCGCCCCTGAACTTGTAGATGGACTGGTCGTCGTCGCCCACCACCGTGACATTCGCGTCGGGGCCGCCCAGCATCCGGACCATCTGGAACTGCGCGTAATTCGTGTCCTGAAACTCGTCGACAAGCACGGCCCGGTACCGCTTGCGAACCTCATTCAGCACATGCGGCCGTTCGCGGAACATGCGCAGGGTCAGCGTGACCTGGTCGCCGAAATCGGCCTTCCCCTTCTCCGCCAGCAGGCGCTGGTATGCCGCGTAGGTGCCGGCGATTTCGGCCTGGCGTCCGGTCTCCTTCGGGTCCGCTTCCGGGTTTTCCCGCAGGGCGGCGGCGTATGCCGCATAGTCGTCCGGCGACACATCCTCGTCCTTCGCCCGGGAAATGACTTTCAGCATGGCCTGGATGAATTTTGTGGGGTCCGAAAGGGGCCGGTAATGCTTCAGCGGAAAATCGAAGAGATGCTCCCGGAATAAAATGACCTGTTCGGCCTCGGAGAGCACCTGGAAATCGGGATTCAGGCCGAGCTCGATCGCGTACTCGCGGAGAATCCGGTCCCCGAAGGCGTGAAAGGTAGACACGTTCACGGCCGCGAAACCGTATGGCAGCAGCACGTCCACCCGCTCGGACATCCCGGCCGCGGCCTTTTCCGTGAAGGTGAGGGCCAGTATCTCCTCGGGCCTGAAGCGTTTGGAACGGATCAGGTGCGCGATGCGGCGCGTGAGAACGAGCGTCTTGCCCGTGCCCGCGCCCGCCACGATCAGCAGGGGGCCGTCCCCGTGCTCCACGGCCTGGCGCTGGCTCGGGGTCAGGCCGACGCTCCCGTCTTCCGGGGTTGTGGATTGACTTGCTTCTTCAGGTTCGGTCATCGGTCCATTTTCTCGGTAGGGTGGGCCGTAGGCCCACCATCATTACAAAAGATAAACTCTTTGCACAGTCGTAGGGTGGGCCGAAGGCCCACCTCTTAATCGCCCCAGTAGTAGGGTGGGCCGTAGGCCCACCATCATTATTCTCCGGCAGTGTTCAATATAAACGCGGATTCATCCGATCTATCCCCCCAATCCTCCCGATAAATTCCACACGACAGATGCTTATGAAATGATGACCATGGCCAATCAACTGATCGCCCCAGGGTTCTACCCTGGGGCGCACATCACCGAGGGCTCTGCCCTCGGTTACAGCATATGTTTATCAATTTCAATAATGCTATCATCCTCCAACAACCAATTCCTGGCACTGCTGTACTTCCATTGTTCGCAGTTTTCCACAAATCCTTTACGAACCGGATTATGATGAATATATTCGATTTTCTGCTTGACCCAATGGGGACATTTTAATGCAACAGGGTGGAAATCATCCGACCAGACTTTGTATTCCTGATTGGGCCGGCTGACGGCTGATTTTCTGAATAAATCTAAAAACAAAAATCGATTGTCCGATTCAAGCAAGTTCCGGATGCCTCTCGAAGTATACTGCCTGAAATCCCGCATGATATTAGAAAGATTAGTCCATCCCTCGTTTGTCGTGACCAGATGTAAATGAGTCGGCATGATAACATACGCCAAAAGGAATAACCCTTTATTGGCACGACAGTAATTCAGACTTTCGATGACAATACCAAAATACTTGTCTTCCTGGAAAACCGGCAGCCAGTCCGTTATTGTGCAGGTAGTAAAGTAAAAGCTGGTTTCCTCGGGATGTACTTGAAATTTCTTCAATATCTTCCCAATACAGAAATCATTCGACCCAATCGAAGGGCGGAGCCCTTCGAGATTCTCGCCCCAGGGTAGAACCCTGGGGCGATCAGGGGTGGGCCTTCGGCCCACCCTACGACTCTTGGACACCCGTCAATTACATTGGGTTGCCCTCAACCATGGTGGGCCTGCGGCCCACCCTACGACTGGTCCCCAGGATCACCCAAGGCCCCCGCGCTTAAAAAAGCCCATCCCGCCTCCCACGGTGGGAGGCGGGATGGGGAAATTCCGTTTCGACAAGCCGGGAAACGGTCAGAACTGCACTTTCGGCGCGGTCTGGGCCGATTCCTCGGCCGCGAACTGCGCCTGCTCCTTGAAGTTGAAAATGCCGGCCAGAAGGAACTGGGGGAACTGGCGGATGTACCGGTTGTACTGCTGAACCGACTCGGTGTACCGGCCGCGTTCCGTGGCGATCCGGTTTTCCGTGCCCGCGAGCTCGTCCTGAAGCTGTTTGAAATTTTCATTCGCTTTCAGGTTGGGATACTGTTCCACGACGACCATGAGCCGCTGAAGCGCGCCGGAAAGACTGGCCTGCGCGGCCTGGAATTTGGCCATATTCTCAGGCGTCAGGTCCTTGGCGTCGAGCTGGGTCACGCCGCCGACCCTTGAACGCGCCTCGATCACGGCCTCCAGGGTTTCCCGCTCATGCCTCGCGTAACCCTTCACCGTTTCCACGAGGTTCGGAATCAGGTCGAACCGGCGCTGGTACTGGCTCTGCACCTGCGCCCATTTCTGCTTCACATCCTCGTCGTAGTTGACCATCTGGTTGCGGATGCCGAAAGCCCAGGACACGAGCGCGATGGCCGCGACCGCGAGAAGTCCCAGAACGCCGCATCCGATTTTCATCCCTTTGCTCATGTGTTCCTCCTGTTGGATGGACTTAAACCGTCGTGAGCTGATCCACGTGCCGGCACAGCCGGTCGATCTCGGCGATGTATCGGTCCATGAAATCCTCCAGTTCAAACTTCGTGTAGGTGATGCCCTTTTCCCGGATGGCCAGCAGGTTCCGGAACAGGGCCAGGTCGAGATGGAATTCCCCGCATGCGGCGGTCAGCACGTCCTCCCGGGTCCCGGGAACGGGCTTTCCCTTGAGAAAAAGAAGCACGCGAAAAAGGGAGGCATAGGTCACGATGGACTTGGAAATCAGCGTCCGGACGGCCTTGGGTTTTCCCCGGCCGAGCAGGCTTTCCGCTCGCAGGTGGAGCAGTTTCCCCTTCAATTCTCTTTCGCACTGAAGCCGGAGGTCCCCGGCGGAGACATCCAGGCCGGCCAGTACGTCCTTTCCCTCGATGACCCTGTACGCCTGCTTCATACCGAAAAATTCGACGGGAAAGCTGTCGGAAGACAACCGGATCCACTCCTCGGTCACGAAAAGCGGGAAGAGAATCCTGGCCCGTTCCCACCGGTTCACGAGCTTTCTCGCCTTCTTGATCAGGCGGATCCCCTCCGGGCTGAGTACGACCATAAAATTGAAGTCGGATTTCTTGGGTTGAAAATCGCCGGTGGCCGCGCTTCCGTACAGAACGACTGAAACCAGGTCGTCCCCGAACGCCTCTCGCAGGTCCCTGGTGAATGCGTCCGCCGTTTTCTGAATGATCGGATCTGACATGTGCCCCTCGATTGATTGATCATCCGCAGCATCGCGCGCGCCGACTCGCGTCCATTCGCGCGCGTCCATCAAGACCGCTCAGAAACCCCTCGACGCGCCTCCGCCGCCGCTCCCCCCGCCGCCGAATCCGCCGAATCCGCCTCCTCCGAATCCGCCCCCGAATCCTCCGCCGCTCCATCCGCCGCCTCGGCCGCCTCCGAACATGGACCCGAGCAGTATCCATCCCAGAATTTTGCCCCGGGTCAGTATCATCAGGAGAATGAAGAGCAGGAACATGAGCGTGCCGCCGCACTCGGAGCCGGAATCGCCGCCGGACCGGCGCCTGCTGTCCGAACCGTCCAGGGTCACACCCTTCTCCTCCGCGACGTCTTCGGCCATGGTACGGATTCCCGCGTAGAAACCCGCCCCGTACCGTCCTTCCCTGAACTCGGGCAGCACGTCCCGGTCGAGAATGCGGCCGGCCTTGCCGTCCGGAAACAGCCCCTCCAGCCCGTACCCGGTCTCGATGCGGACCTTGCGTTCCTTCACGGCGAGCAGTATCAGCGCGCCTTCGTCCAGTTCCCTGCCGCCGACGCCCCAGGCGGCGTACAGGCGGTTCGCGTATTCCTCGACCGTCAGCCCGGACATGCTGTCCACGGCCGCGACGACCAGCGCGACTCCGGTTTTTTCCTGGAGCTCCCCCGAGAGGGACTCGATGCGGCGCGCGGATTCCCCGTCGATGACACCCGCGAAATCGTTCACGGCGCCCCTCGGTTTCGGGAAATCCGGCACGGCCGCGGCCAGGCGGGCGGACAGGCAGAGAAAAAGAATGAATGCCGGACGCTTCATGAATGTCATTTTTCAGTCACCTCGGTTTGCCGGGCAGCAGGCGGCTCAATCCGCCGGACGACACGAAAGACTCGAATCCGCCCAGATCGGGGAATACATGGTCCGACAGGATGCGGACAACCCAGTTGCTGTCGAGCGGGGACACGGTCAGAACGGGAACGCCGCAGCGGTGCGCCTCCCACATCTCGATGCTCGATCCCATGCTCGCTTCCGGAAGGTATACGATGACCGCATCGCACTGTTTCGCCCTTTCGACGTTCGCGAGAAACGTCTCCCGGGCCTGGCCGTCCGTGTAGCGGACCGATTCCGGATGTTCCTCGACGGGGCAGACCAGCTCGCAGTCCGGATCGAACCCGCGAAGCACCGCCTTGATCCGGTGACGGTAGCTCTGGTCGAACACCCCGAGGCCTCTCAGGGAACCCTGGATGATGCCCGCGAGAAAAAACCGGGTTCGCGAAGGCCCGGTCACAGGATGGGATTGCTTTCGCGCGTGCGTCCGCCTTCGCGATAGCCCATCGGCCGGAGCGGCCGGTCCAGCCGCGGGGGCTGGGTCTCTCCGCGCATCGCCCGGCTCGGCAGAATGCGCTTGTACTGGATCTTCAGGTTCCCGAAGTTCACCAGCAGGCCCATGGGCGCGCCGGACAGGGTCAGACTGCGCAGGACGTTCTGGATGTCCAGATCGCCCATCTCGTCCCGGTTCGCCCGCACCTCGAGCACCACCGACCCGGCCACCAGGAAATCGATCGTGTATTCGCCCACCACGACGTCCTTGTACTTCACCTGGAGGACCTTGTCGGGTTCGAAGGGGAGTTCCTTCTCCTTCATCTCGACTTCCATCCCCTTCTGGTAGAAGGCGGCGGGGAATCCCGGTCCGATGGCCTTGTGCACTTCCATGCAGGCGCCGATGACCTTGTAGATGGTGTCGTTGACTTCCTTGGAGTCCTTCGCGGACGGGATGATCGTGTTCATACTCCTCCTGACTTGGGTTCGGTTCGGGTTGCGGCGCGGCCGTGGATGATCCGCATGCCCTCGAGCGTGAGAAATGGATCGACGTGCCGGATCCGGGCGCACTGGGAAGAAATCAGATCGGCCATGCCGCCCGTGGCCACGGCGGTGATGTCCGGACAGTTCAGCTCGGCTGCCATCCGGCCGATCAAACCGTCGACCATGGCGGCGGTGCCCCAGAGCAGGCCCGCCTGTATGCCGGATTCGGTGTTGCGGCCGACCGCGGAAGGGGGAAAGACAATGTCGACGCGGGGCAGTTTGGCCGCGACCCGGTGCAGTTCCCGCGCGGCGCCCCTCAGTCCCAGGCAGATCGCGCCGCCGAGGTATTCCCCTTTCGCGGAAATGACGTCGAACGTGATCGCCGTTCCGAAATCGACGACCACCAGCGGCGCGCCGTATCTGGCGATTCCGCCCGCCGCGTTGCAGATGCGGTCGGCGCCGACGGTGGCCGGCGCGTCGGTCCGGATCGGGACGCCCGTGTCCGTGTCGGATGACACGACCAGCGGCCGGAGTCGAAGATGCCGGACGGCCATGTCTGAGAAAAGCGCCGTGAGGTCCGGCACCACGGATGAAATCACCGCGTTCCGGATGCCGTCCGTCTCCAGTCCCTCCGCATCGCACCAGCCTTTGAGCAGCACCCACGCCTCGTCCGCGGTGCGGCCGGAATGACTCGACATCCGACATCGTGAAACGAGCGCGTCGCCGCGGTACAGCCCGAAAACGGTCTCCGTGTTGCCCGCGTCAATGACCAGCAGCATCCGACACCTCCGTCACTTCAGCGTCCGAAAACCGCCTCAGCCGTCCGTCCTCGCCCGCGAGAATCAGCGCGCCGTCGGAGTGGAATCCCCTCACGACGCCTCTTGCCTCGCCCGCCGCGGTGAGGAGAACCACGGGCTTTCCCAGGAGTGCGTTCCGCCGGATCCACCGCCCGAGCGCGAAATCCGGGCCCTCGGTTTCGAGCCGGTGCACGTCCCGCTCGAGCTGGAGCAGAAGGTCGGCCAGCAGGGCCGGCCGGTCGGTTTTCCGCCCGAGCGCCTGACGGATGGAACCGGCCTTTCCGGCGAGTGCCTGGGGAAAATCGGACGGCCGCTGGTTCACGTTGAGCCCCACGCCGATCACGGCGAACGCGGCGCCTCTCCGGTTCCGCTGGGTTTCCACGATCACGCCCGCGATTTTCTTCGAGTTCACAGTCACGTCGTTCGGCCATCGCAGACGGGACTGCAGTCCGAGCCGACCGACCGCCTGGGCCACGGAGGTCGCGGCCGTGAGCGTGAGACGGTGCGTGTCGAGCCTCCCGGATACGGGGCGGAGCAGGACGGAGAACTGAAGCCCGAGTCCGGGCGCCGAGGCCCAGGACCGTCCCCACCGGCCCCGGCCTGCGGTCTGGTGGTCGGCCACGACCAGTGTCCCGTCCGGAGCGCTGCGGCCGGCCAGCGTCTTAGCGAACGCGTTCGTGGAATCGATCCGGCCCAGAACGTATACGACGCTTCCGAAACGCCGGGTGCGGAGCGCCGAACCGACCGATTCCTCGGTCAGGGGCGCTTCATTCACCCTCATCCTCGCGGAACGCCCTCAGCCCCTGCTCCACGTCCTCGTAGGAGGGAACCGTGGAATCCAGCTGGGCGACATGGACGAGGAACCGGACCTTCTTCTGCATCCCGCTGAACCGGAGGTCCTTGTCGTGCTGATCGGCCTGTCGCAGTCCGAACAGGAGGGCGCCGAGGCCCGTGCTGTCCATGTTTTCGACGGCTTTGAGGTCGAGCAGAATCCGTCCCTCATCCCCCGCCATCGCGCCGAGCAGGGCGGTCTTCAGTTCGGGCGCCTCGTGCGAGGTGACCTGCTTCTCCAGCACGCGGAGGACGAGGACGTCCCCGGCGGTTTCCTGTTCAATCTGCATGCGGCTCCTTACGGTTTGATCAGTCCTTCCTTCGCGAAACTGTAATACCGGTCTCCTGCGACGATGACATGGTCGATGACCGGAATACCCATCAGCCGGCCCGCTTCGGCCAGCTGGACCGTGACGGCCCTGTCCTCGGCGGAAGGATCCGCCTCGCCGGACGGATGGTTGTGCAGGAGAATCACCGAGGCGGCCGTGTGGTCCACCGCGGGCTTGAACACTTCGCGCGGATGCACCAGGCTCGCGTTCAG
>JAFGAX010000204.1 GCA_016933415.1 bacterium | reverse complement strand
TCATCATGTCCTCGGACGGCCGCAATCGGGTGCCTCGGTACACCGCCTCGGGACCCAGCCTCTTTTCGATTTCCGCACGGATGATTTGCGCTCGGCGGGCTGAATTGACTTCGACGGTCAGGGTCTTGTCTTCAATGCGGATTCTGCCAAAAAGTGTGTTTTTTGCAGCCCTTCGGCCGGGATCCAGCTTTTTGGTCCAATCCAGTTCGATGATCCGGATATCTCCGCGTTCATCCCGGATGGCTTTTTTCAGTGAATCACCGCTGCTTCGGGCCGTGCCGAGGGTTTTCAGGCCGTCAAACGCCTTTATCGGAGATTCGATATCGTAAATAAGTTCATGCCATTCCAGAGGATCGCCTTCGAAATTGACAAGCAGGGGAGTTGTGGTCAGCTGCGCATGGAGATCCAGGTAGATTTTGCGGATCCTAAAATCCCAGAGGGATAATACCCGGCTGTTTTCCCGGGGGTCTTGTTTCCGGATTTCAGAGCGTAATCCGATCACCTGCGGCTTGACCCTCGGAGGAAACGGGATCGGTCCCGCATCGTTCAGGAATCCGTTTCCATCGATCAGGATCACGCGGCCGAACACCATATCGCCGGGTTTGAGGAAGCGGGAACCCGTGTGTTCCCTCACGTCTGATTCGGTTCCGACCAGAACGTCCTTCAGGCGGAGGCCCCTGCCGGGATCGACGGACAGGACCTCCCAGAAGCTGAAATGCGCTTCGAGGGTAGCCAACAGGTACTGTCGTTCGAAAACCGAGAGATGTTCGGCATTTCGGTTCAGGAAATCGAGAGCCAAGGAAGCCGGGGCGGGTCCCCGCTTTTTGCGGGGAGGCGTCCAATTGTAAAAAAGCCAGGATTGAAAAACCGCCAGATGAGGTGAATCCTCGGGAAAACCGGAATCGGTGAAGGCAAATTCGTTCCAGGCCTCGTCCAGCGTGGCCGGTTCGTTGATCTTCTGAAAATAGTCGAACAGAAGTCCGTTGATTCGATCGTCGGCCGAGCTCACCTCGTCCCGCATGTCCACCATATGCGCTGCGGAATTCTGATGGCGGGTCAGGCAGCAATGTTTGAATTTTTTCCCGCTGCCGCAGGGGCAGGGGGCGTTTCGGCCTGTATGATCAGTCATTTTCAGCCTCGTGAATAGGATCGACGCATCGCGTTGCCCCTACGATTCCAACAGCCGCTTCAGCTCATCCAACTTTTTCAGCGCGTCCACGGGCGTGAGCCCGTTCACGTCCAGGCTCCGTATCGTGGCGAGGATGCGGGATTCCGCGGCTGAAAAGAGTTCTAGCTGCGGCGCCGGTTCGGCGACACTGAGCGCCGGATGGTCCGGAACCGCAAGCCTCGGCTCCCGGTCCGGCGTGAGCTCGTTCGCCTCGAGGTTCGACAGAATCTGTTTCGCGCGTTTCACGACTTCCGGCGGAAGCCCGGCGAGCCGGGCCACGTGGATGCCGTACGACCGGTCGGCGCCGCCGGGCTGGATTTTTCTCAGGAACACGATATGATCGCCCCATTCGCGCACGGCCACGTTGAAATTTTTCACCCGAGGCAGAATGAGGGCCAGTTCGGTCAGCTCATGGTAGTGGGTGGCGAACAGCGTCCGGGAGCGTGCCGAAGGATGGTTGTGCAGGTATTCAGCCACGGCCCACGCGATCGATAGACCGTCGAACGTGGATGTGCCCCGGCCGATCTCATCCAGGAGCACCAGGCTTTTCGGGGTCGCGTTGTTCAGGATATTGGCCGTCTCGTTCATCTCGACGAGAAAGGTGGATTCACCGCCCGCCACGTTGTCCCGCGCGCCCACGCGCGTGAAGATGCGATCGGCCAGGCCGATGCGGGCGGATCTGGCGGGCACGAAACTGCCGACCTGGGCCATGAACACGATGAGCCCGACCTGCCGAATGAAGGTGGATTTTCCGGCCATGTTCGGGCCGGTGATGATCAGGACCTGGTTTTCCCGGGCGTCCAGCGCCGCGTCATTGGGAATGAAGGGCTGGCCCGGCGGCAGAAGGCGCTCGACCACGGGGTGACGGCCTTCCTGGATGTCGATGACGTCGCCGTCGTGGATGTCCGGCTTCACATAACGGTATTCCTCGGCCGCCGACGCGAATGACAGCAGGACGTCCAGCTCGCCGAGAATGCGGCTGTTCTCCTGCACGGCGGCGGCGTCCGCGGCCACGGACCGCCGCAGTTCGTCGAACAGCCGGGACTCCAGACCTCCGAGCTTCTCCTCGGCATCGAGTATTTTTTCCTCCATCTCCTTCAGTTCGGAAGTGACGAACCGTTCCGCGTTGACCAAAGTCTGCTTGCGGTTGTATCCGTCCGGGATCCGGGCCAGATGAGGATTGGTCACCTCGATGTAGTATCCGAAAACCTGGTTGTAACCGACTTTCAGGGAGGAAATGCCCGTTCTCTCCCGCTCCGTATTCTGAAGTCTGGCGATCCATTCCTTGCCCGAGGAGCCGATCCGCCGCAACTCGTCCAGTTCCGCACTGTAACCGTCACGGATCACGCCGCCGTCCGAGAGGGAAGCCGGCGGATCGTCGGAGAGGCCGGAGGCGATGCGGCTCACCGTCTCATCGCAGGGAGAGAATGCGTCCCGGCAGGCCGCGAGTCTGGCGGAACGGACGCCGGCCAGGGCCTCCTTGAATAACGGGATTTTCTCGAGCACCTTTCTCAGGCCGATGAGGTCGCGGGGAGCGGCACGGCCCGCGGCCACGCGAGCGATCAGGCGCTCTGCATCGCCGGTTCCCTTCAGCAGGCCGTCGATCCTGGTCCGGAGTTCCCGGTCTCCGACCAGTTCTTCAACCGCTTCCAGGCGGTTCAGCACGGATTCGACGCGGTTCAGCGGTCTGGCCAGCCAGGAAACGAGCGTCCGTCCGCCCATGGGCGTCCGGGTCCGGTCCAGAACAGAAAGCAAAGTGCCCTCGCGGCCTCCGGCCGCCATGGACGAATCGATTTCCAGGCTCCTGCGGGTGGATGCGTCCAGCCGCATATACGCATCCGCTGAATGGCGCTTTAAAGAACGGATGAAGCCCAGGTCGTTCCTCTGGGTTTCCTTGAGATAGGCAAAAACCGCCCCTGCGGCGCCCAGTCCTTCGTTCAGGTCCTCACAGCCGAATCCCTTGAGAGAAACGGTTCCAAAATGACGGTTCAGGGTTTCGAACGCATGGGCCTTGCCGAAGATCCAGGGCTCACGCTTCGTGACGGGCGGCGCTGTCCCGTCCGTTGTCAGAAAACCGGTCAGCCTGCCGGCCTGGTTTTCCGGCGCCAGAATTTCCGCCGGACGTACGGTGGCCAGCTCTTCCGCGAGCCGTTCAGGCGGGCATTCCGCGGCGCAGAACTCGCCCGTGGATGCGTCCGCCCAGGCCAGCCCGCACGTTTTTTCACCGAACACCACGGCGGCCAGGAAATTGTTGCGTTTCCCTTCGAGAAGCCGCTCTTCGGTCAGCGTGCCGGGTGTGGCGACCTGTACGACTTCGCGTTTGACAATTCCTTTGGCGAGTTTCGGGTCTTCGACCTGATCGCACACGGCCACTTTATAGCCGGCGCGTATCATCTTTCCGAGATACCCTTCCAGGGCATGATGGGGAAAACCCGCGAGCGGCACTTCCCCGGCCCTGCCGTGGCCGCGGGAGGTGAGCGTCAACCCGAGGGTTTGCGAGGCTGTTCGGGCGTCTTCGTAGAACATCTCGTAAAAATCGCCCATGCGGAAGAACAGAAT
>JAFGAX010000203.1 GCA_016933415.1 bacterium | reverse complement strand
GGGCATGCTGAAAATTAACACGGACGGCATGTAAATGCAAACATTTTTTATGGGCAGCCATGCGGACGGCCGGGCCCCGGGGCGATCATTCCCGAAAAAGTCGGGACTGAAGGAGGGTGCCTGTATTCACTCCAGATACCGCTGGAACCAGCGGCGCGGAAGGGTGTAGCCGAAAGCCGTGATGAAGCCGATCAGGCCGGAGACCAGGAGGACCGGGCCGAAGAGTTCCGCAGCAGTGAGGCGGGGGCCCCGGAGAAATGCGGTCAGCCATACCAAAGCAGCAGCGGCCGCGGCCAGGATGAAACCGAGCAGGGGGGTGATGAAAAACGGGAGGAAGGATTTCCGGAACCCCTGCCTGCTTTCGACCAGGGCCACGATCATGCCGCTGACGGCGCCGAGCCACACGGCGAGTCCATCAGGGAAATGGAACCCGAACGCGGGAAAGCGGACCGGCAGGATCTCGATCAATGCCCCGGCGGCGAGGCCCGCCGCGGGGAGGATGAAAAAAAGATGCCGCGGCGGCCGGCCCTGCCACACCGCGAACGCGGAGAATTCGGCGAGGCCGATCGCAAAGAAGAGCAGGAGGGCGCTCACCTGAAACTCTCCTCGTCCGACGGGAAGCGCCCGTTTTTCACGTCATCGGCGAAGCGGGAGGCCGCGGACCGTATCGTTTCGGCCAGCTCGGCGTACCGCCGCACGAATTTGGGCCGGAAGGATTCGAAAAGCCCGAGCATGTCCGGTGTCACGATGACCTGGCCGTCGCAATGCGGACCCGCGCCGATGCCGATGGTCGGTATGGACAGGGATTCCGTGATCTCGGCCGCCAGGCCGGCCGGAATTTTCTCAAGCACGACCGCGAACACGCCGGCTTGCTCGAGAATCCGCGCGTCCTTCCGGATGGCGCCGGCTTCGTCCTGCGCTTCGCCGCGCACCCGGTAATTTCCGAATGCGCGGATCGACTGCGGCGTGAGCCCCAGATGCCCCATGACCGGGATGCCGGCGGACACGATGCGGCGGATGGTGTCCGCGACCGGCTCCCCGCCCTCGAGTTTCACGGCCGCGGCCCCGCCTTCCTTGAGAAAGCGGCCCGCGTTTTCGAGCGCCCGGTCCGCCGAAACCTGGTAGGACAGAAAAGGCATGTCTGCAATCACCAGGCCCCGCCGGACGCCGCGCGCAACCGCTGTTGTATGATAGAGCATCTGCTCCATGGTGACCGGCAGGGTCGTCTCGTGTCCGGCGAATACCATGGCGCCTGAATCCCCGACGAGAATGATGTCGATCCCCGCGGAGTCGAGAAGCCCGGCCGTCAGCCAATCATAGGCCGTGAGGCAGGTTATTTTTTCCCCCTTCGCCTTCATGCCTGCGATGCGGGGGACGGTGATGACGTCGGATGGGGCCATGGTTTCCTCGTATGGTTCGACGCGGGGAAGGGCCGCTTCATGCGCAGCCGCGGCGGGCTCAGCGGGAATGCCGCTTTTCCATTTCCCGGATCTGCTTTTTCATCCTGTTCTGTTCATTCAGGAGATGCTGAAGGGCTTCCAGTACCGGGTCGGGCAGATTGGCGTGCTCCAGATCCACGAGCAGGTGTGCGTGTTCGCCCGCGACCCGGGCCGGCACGCCCACCACGGTTTTCTCTGCAGGCACGTCGTGAATGACCACGGATCCGGCGCCGATCTTGGCTCCATCCCCCACGCGTATGGGGCCGAGCAGAACCGCGCCCGCGCCGATCACCACCTCGTTTCCGATCGTGGGATGCCGCTTCTTTTTCTCCAGGGACGTTCCTCCCAGAACGACGCCCTGATAGATGAGCACATTGTCCCCGATCTCGGCCGTCTCCCCGATCACGACGCCCGATCCGTGGTCGATGAAGAAATGGCGGCCGATTCTTGCGCCCGGGTGGATTTCGATCTGGGTGAAGAAGCGGCTCGTGTGCGAGATGAGACGCGCCAATACGAACATGCGGCGGCGGTACAGGGCGTTGGCCACCCGGTGGGCCCACAGCGCGTGAAGACCGGGATAACAGGTCAGCACTTCGAATTTGGAGCGCGCCGCAGGGTCTTCGCGGAATACGGTTTTGATATCCTCCCGGATCCGCTGGAACATACCGTCTCCCATCAGCGGGCCGAGGCCGGGACAGTCGGCGTCAGGGAAAGCACGGAATCCATGAGCGCGGAGAAGTCACGCGCGTTCAGAAAACCCACGCGGTGGACAAGCGGCCGGCCCCCGGGATCCAGGAATAGGAAGTTGGGGATGCCGATTCCCCCGTATTTTCTCGCGGTCGCGCTGTACTGGTCCGCAACCGTTTTCTGGGAGTCGACATCCACGCGGACGGGAATGAAGGAGTAGATTTTGGATGTCACATGCGGATGGCTGAAAGTCGACTCATCCATGGCCCGGCAGGAGGGACACCATTCGGCCATGAATTCGACGAGCACGGGCTTGTTCCATGCGGCCGCTGAATCCAGGGCGGCTTGAAGATCCGATTGCCAGCGGACTCCGGAAACGGCCTGCGGCTTGGAGCAGGAGAGGACCAGTCCCAGAACCGTCAGGACTGCGGGCGCGGCTGAAAACGGAACTTTCCTCATGGGGTGTCTCCTTTCCGGAGTCCGGCCGGTTGTCGTCCGGATGGTCCCGGGACTTTGATTGGATTACGGGGGAATCGGTCAGCAGGCGCATTTTTCGCCTGGCGGAGCCGCAATCCACTCAAATGTAAGAAATGCAATGGATTGAGTCAACCGAAAACTCCGGATTCCGGATAGCCGGGCCGGAACCGCGGCCGGTCACTCCTGTTTTCTTGCTTTTTTCAGGAATCCTGATTAGCTTGGATTCACAGGGACAGGGTTTCCCTTGCCCGGGTGTTACTTTAGAGTGGATACCACGATCATGCAGGACACGGATCTGATGCTTCGCGTCCAGAAGGGCGACGAAGCCGCTTTCAATACGATCGTCGAAAGGTATCAGAAGCGGATTCTGGACCTGTGCACGCGGTATGTCGGCAACCCGGCGGACGGGGAAGAAGTCGCCATGGACGTTTTTTTTCAACTGTACAGGACCCGCCTCGATTACCGTCCGGAAGCGAAACTGTCCACGTACCTGTACCGGATCGCGGTCAACCGTTCCCTCAACCGGATACGCGACCGCAAGCGGAGGCGGCTCGTTTCATTCGAATGGCTCCGCAGGGACAGACCATTCGACCCCGGCGCGCCGGACGAAGAACGTCCCGATTCGATGCTGGAAACGGCGGAACGGGAGGCTCTGGTCCGGGGAGCCGTGGACGGCCTGCCGGAAAAACAGAAAACCGCGCTCCTGCTTCGGAGGACTGAGGAGCTCTCGTACGAGGAAATCGCCGCCGCCATGGGGACCACGGTTTCAGCGGTGGAATCCCTGCTGTTCAGGGCCCGCGAGACACTGAAGAAAAAACTCAGACCCGTGATATCCTGACCCGCAGGAAAAATCCCTGCCGGGTGTTTCATTTATGTCAAAGGAGAAGAAGCATGAACTGCAGCGATGTTGAAAAATGGCTTTCAGCCTACATGGACGGGGAACTTATCCCGGCCCGGAAGGACGCCGTTGCATCGCACCTGGGTTCCTGCGAAGCCTGCCGGAGCCGGCTCGCCGAATGGAAAGCCGTGTGGCAGGCGCTGGACGCACTTCCGGCCGCGGCTCCGTCGCCCGCCTTCCGCAGCCGTCTGGCGGCCCGGATCCGGGAATCCGAGCGGCCCCCGGTTTCGGAGCGGTTCGAGCGTTTCCTGATTCCGGTATCGGCCGCGGCCGTGGCCCTGCTCGGCTTCTGGATCGGGTACATCGCCGGGGGCCGCCAGGCGTCATCCGCCGGGATCCCGGATTCCGTCAGCCCGATTGCCAGCACCGCTTACCTCGATTCGTTCAACTCGGTCCCGACCGCCTCGCTTGGAGACATTTATCTCTCCCTCAATGACGCGATCGGATCGGAGGAGACTCCATGACACGGCAGAAATGGATCGGTCTGGCGCTCGCGCTTTCCGTAGCCTTCAATTTTGCGTTTCTGGGTGCTTTCGGATACAGGCTTTGGTGCGGGCAACGCCATCGGGAGATCCGGATCGAACGCTTCGAGCGGATGGAACGATTCGGCCGCGACGGCCGGCCGGATGCCTTCCACCCGCCTGGAGCGGAGGCGCCCCCGATCGAGTTCCGGATGGAGCAGCAAAAACACCTGAAAAACATACGGGGGCAGTTTCTGCCCAAAGTGGGAGAAACCCACGGCCGGCTTTTTGAAAGAAGGCGCGCCCTGTTCGATCTTGTGACGGCTTCAAAGCCGGACACGGTGGCCATCGCGGCCGCGATCGAGGAAATCGGCCGGCTCCAGATTCTGATCGAAAAGGAGGTCATGCGACAGATGCTCCGGGAGCGCGCGGTCATGGATCCGGAGCAGAAGGAACGATTTCGTGAAATGATCATGCGGCGTTTCCGGGACGTCAATCCCTTCGGTCCTTCTCATGGACCCGTTCCCCCGCCGGAGCGCCAAACCAAGAATGTCAAATCGAAAACCCAATCTCAGGAGGACAAACCATGAAGAATCGCATTTTGTCAACCGCCCTTCTGGCGCTGGCAGTCGCGGCGACATCCGCTTTCGGCCAGGCCGGAATGGAGAAAAAGGTCGTCAAGCGCGTCACCGCCGGGAAAGGACTCCATGCCCAGAAAGCGCCGTGCCTTCTCGACCTCACGGAGGATCAGCGGACAAAGATCGATGCCATGAAGCTGGAAGCCGACAAGGCCGTTCTTCCGCTTCAGGCCCAGATCGAGATCAAGTCGGCCGAGCTGAAACAGCTGATGCTGGCCGACAAGCCGGCCGCGGCCGCGATTGAGAAAAAGATCGATGAAATCGGCGGTCTGAAGACACAGATCCAGAAGAAGCGCACGTTGCATCAGGTCGCGGTGCGGGGCCTGCTGACCCCGGATCAGAGAGTCGACTTCGATCGGAAGACGCTGGGCAGGCGGCACGGCATGGGTTTCGGGCCGATGGGGTCGGAAGGGCGGGATATGCTCATGCGCCGGGGCGGGGAAGGCCCCATGAAGCGGATGATGCTGCAGAGGCATGTCATGGACTGTCCGGAGGGTCCTTGCGGAGAGCCGGACGGGGAAGTCGAAATCGAAATCGAAACGAAGTAATTCCGTCGGACCGGAAAATCCTCCGGGAGGATTGGAGCCTCCCGGAGGATTTTTGGTTTTCACCGCCTCCGGCCGGCGGAGAAATCAACACTGAAACAGAACCTCCCGCGGGTTTTTACAAACCGGCGGGAGGTTTTTCTTTCGAGAATGATCGGCCGGACTCTCCGGTGCGCTTGCGTCAATCCGCGGACAGAACCACCGCCCTTCCCCCGGGTGCGGGGAATTCCACGAGATCGTCGGTCAGGGAACGGACCTGCACGGGTTTCGATCCGCAGACCGCGCTCAGCCGGACGGATGAACGCAGCCGGCAGACAACGGAACGGTCCGCAGTGAGCGATGCGGAGGTCAGGCTTCCGTTTTTCCAAGTCAGGTCCACAGTGAATCCGCCTCTTGCGCGGAGGCCCTTCACCTTTCCGTCCGGCCAGGCTTTCGGAAGGGCCGGCAGGAGGTGGAGTTCGCCGTTCTGGGTCTGAAGGAGCATTTCCATGATGCCCGCCGCCGCCCCCAGGTTGCCGTCGATCTGGAAAACGGAACCGGATCCCAGCGGGTGCAGGTCGAACAGGTTGGGGGATGTGTGCTTTCTCAGCATTTCCCTCAGGCATGCAAGCGCCGAATCGCCCTGCTCCAGCCGCGCCCACAGGTTGACCGCCCAGGCCCGGCTCCATCCCGTGCTTCCGGACCCGTTGGCCAGACGGAGATCCAGGCTGGTGCGCGCTGCCGCGGCGGTTTCGGGCGTTCCGCGAAGCGTGATGAGGTTCGACGGATACAGGCCGTACAGATGGGAGAAATGCCTGTGCCCCGGCTCCGGCTCGTCGTAGTCCTCGAGCCATTCCTGCAGCTGGCCCCGGCGCCCGGTCTGAAAACGGGGCATGAAGCTTGCCAGAACCTGCAGATCCGAGGCGAATCCCTCGTCTTTTCCAAGAATCTCAGCCGCGGCCCGCGTGTTCCTGAATAGTTCTGACAGGATGGCGATGTCCATGGTCGGTCCCATGCACACAACGGCCTGACTGCCGTCCGGCAGACGGTAGGCGTTTTCCGGGGAGAGGGAGGGGACGGTGACGAGCCGGCCCCGGTTGTCCTCGGTCAGGTAATCGATAAAAAATTCACATGCCTCGGCCATGACCGGATACGCCTTTTTTTCAAGGAAATCCCGGTCTCCGCCGTACAGCCACCGGTCCCAGAGATGCCGGCACAGCCAGGCCGCGCCCATGGGCCAGAGCCCCCATTGCGCTCCGTCCGCGGGCGCCGTGAAACCCCACACATCCGTCAGGTGATGCGCGACAAACCCACCGCAGCCGTAGTGAATCCGCGCGGTCTCGCGGCCCGGGGCGCGGAGGGATTGAATGAAGTCCGACAGCGGTTCTTCGCATTCGGTAAGATTCGCCGTTTCGGCGGGCCAGTAATTCATCTGCAGATTGATGTTCAGATGGTAATCCGAATTCCAGGGCGGGTCCATGCGGTCGTTCCATTTGCCCTGGAGGTTGAGCGGAAGCGAGCCCGGACGGGATCCGGAGATCATCAGATAGCGGCCGAATTGGAAATACAGGGCCAGAAGACCGTCGTCTGTCGCGCCGGATTGAACGGCCCTGAGCCGCTCGTCCGTGGCTGGGTCTCCGTCCCCGGTCGGGCGCCGTCCGAGGTCAAGCGTGACGCGGTTGAAGAGCCGGCCGAAATCAGCGGCATGCTCCGCAAGGAGCCGGATGAATTTTTTTCGGTTCGCGGACGAGATGCGTTTCGCGCACGACTTTCCGGGATCGCCGCCCCGGTAATCCGTCGCGGCCGCGAACAGGATCACGACGGAATCCGCGTTCCGGATCTCGATCCGGTTCCCGGCTGTCCGGACTGTGCCGCCCGAGGGGTTGGCCCTGGCCAGACCCGAGAACCGCAGGCCATTTCCGCCGTCCAGGCGCCCTTCGATGAGCAGGCGGTCCGGTCCGGATGTCCGGATTGTCGCGTCCGCGGGCCTGGACATGGATACGGAACAGGAAACGCTTGCCGGACGGTCCGCGGACAACCGGACCGCGATGATGTTCCGCGGCGCGCTCGCAAACAGTTCGCGTACGAAACGGACATTGTTCCGAACGTACCGGATCCGGACCAAAGCCGAATCCAGAATCAATTCCCTCCGGTAGTCCGTCACAGGTCCTTGATCCGGAAATGAGATGAACAGATCCCCGAAGGTCTGATACGGCTTGATCGTCCGCGGGTCGCCCATGAGGAAACGATTCGCGAGATCCTGGGCTTCAACCGCTTTTCCTTCCAGCAGAAGGCGGCGGACCTCCTCCAGTCTGGACAGGGCTTCGGGGTTGTCCGCACGGCGCGGGCCCCCTGACCAGAGCGTTTCCTCGTTCAATTGAATCCGTTCCTCTTCCGTCCCTCCGAAAACCATGGCCGCGAGGCGTCCGTTTCCGATGGGCAGTGCTTCGTTCCATCCCGCTGCGGGCGCGCGGTACCAGAGCCGGTTCGGGTCCGACCCGGCCGCCGGGCATGCGGACAGAAAGAGAGCGACTGCAGTCAGAACCTGTCTGGTCCGGAACATCCGGTCATGCGGCGGATGACACGGCCGTTTTCCGATCATGCGGCGGTCTCCTAATTCTGAAGAATCCATTTGAAGGTTTCGGCCCGGCCCCCGGCGGAGAGACGGCCCAGATAGATGCCACTGGGCAGGCCCGTACAATCCGTCTCCAGAATGCAGGCGCCCGCGGGCCGGATGCCGAATGAGCGGGACAGGACGCGACGACCCGTCGGTTCGAAGAGTTCCAGCCCGATCTCCGACGGGTCGGACAGGGTTACCGGAATCCGGAATGAACCGTTCGAGGGATTCGGATAGGGAAAGGTCGTCCGGAAGACAGGGGGACTGAAACGGGCGCGACGGACTGCCGTGGACCCCGCGGATTCGTAGCATCCGATATCGAAACCGTTCCCCTGGGGCCTGGGCCGGCCGTCCAGATCATTCCAGAGAGGGGTCTCCATCCCCTGATCCAGTGCCGGGCTCCCGAATTCGAGCCGGTAATCCCCGGTGAATCCCCACGCGGGAAGGATGAAGAGCGGGTCTCCGGTCCTGTTTCCCGGTCCCAGGAGCCCTTCCTGAATGTCCGCCGATGTATAGCCCCGGCCCCGGGCTTCGACCTGAACATCCCCGAAGGGACGGTGGAACAGGTTGTATTCGCTGATCAGACGAACGGAATCCCCGAAGAACACGGAGCCATACGCGCCCGAAAATATCGAATTGCGCATGGTGACGGTGACAGGCTGAAGCGGCGTATCGTACTGCACGTGCATGGCATAGGATCGGCGGCCGGGGTGGTCCGCCACGGTGCAATGAACGATTTCGAACCCTCCGGACGATCGGTCCGAACATTCGATCACGATGTTCGCCCAGGGGGAAGAAGGATCGCCGTCTCCGGTTCCGGCGACGAGCGTGTTCTCGATGCGGCTCCCGCCCGCCCAGAGCTTGACGCCGTTCGCGTAATTATTCTCGACACGGCACTGCCGGACGGCCGTGTTCGCCGCCTTGCTGTCCAGGCCGTCGCCGCGGTTGTGTTCCGCGACGGTCCGGACGATTTCCACCGGGCCCATCGAAGGCTCGATGCCGAATCCGTCCGGACGGTCATAGGGATTTTGCGGATTGTCCAGAATGCCCCGATAATAGCGGCCGGAATACGACAGGGCGCAGTCGATCACGCTCACATGCCGCAATCCTCCGGCCGCGCCTTCGGGTCCGCCGATTCCGCCGAATCCGCAATGGGAGAAGACACAGTCCTCAACGGTCAGCGAATCGACATCCCGGATGTCGAGGCCCATTTCGTCGATGTGATGCACGTGGACGCCGGACAGGGTGACGCACCGCAGGGGCCGGTCCGTTCCGTTGAGGCCGTCCCTGAAGAAGGCGCCCCAGTCGCTCGTGATTTCCAGGAATTCGAGACGGAGGTAACTGGAGAGAAAAACCGCGCAGAACAGGTCGTTCCGTCCGGCCAGCACGGGCCGGTCCGGAGACAGCCCCCGGATCGTAACCCAGGCGTCGGACCGGCCGTCCGGAGGCGCCAGGATGTCCGCGTCGAATTCGGAAAGCACATAAGTCCCGGCCAGAAGAATGAGTGTATCCCCGGGGGACAGTTGACGCGAGGCAGCGCCCGGAGAGCGAAATGGCCGGTCATGCGTTCCCGAACCGGTGTCCGATCCCGAGGGCGAGCAATAGATGGTGCCGGCGAAGACCGGAGCCGGTTCAGCTGCGAGGCAGATGAGAGCGAGGAGCCCGATCCAAAAGCTGGAACACGGGGCATGGTTCGTCCGCATTCGCATTTAGAGGCCTCCTCTCAACGGAAACACGGCGCGGTTTCACCCGTCCAGCAGACGGAGGATTTCATCCGTCCGGTTGAACCGCAGAAACATCCGGTTCCCCCGTTGGAGGCGTTCCGCTTCGGAAAGGGCCTCCCGCAGATCGAAATATTTTTGTGGTACGCAGTGAAAGAATCCGGATCGGGACGCGTGACGGCCCAGGTATTCCTGTTCGGTCTGACCCGGCGTCGGAACGAGGATTGCGGCCTTGCCCATGGCTGCGAGCTCCATGAGCGTTGAATAACCGGAGCGGCATACGACCAGCCTGGCGCGCCGCATCAGGGGAATGAGTTCCCGGCGTTTCAGGTGGGGATGAACGATTGCATCCGCCGTGTTTTCCGGAGAACCGCCCGCGGCCGCCTCCGGCTTTCCGAGCACCACGACTTTACGGCCCTTCACTTCGCCGATCCGCTCCAGCACGATGCGCTCGAACACCGTGCGCTGGGGCTCCGGCCCGGATATGATGAAAAGAATATCCGCATCTTCGCGCCGCCGGTCCGGACGCCCGGATTCGAGGCTGGTCAAAGGGCCGACGTAATGCACCTTCGGATGGCCGGCCAGGCGGCAGGCATGGGAAAGTTCCCCGGAGAGGTTCGGCGACCCGGCATCGTCCGGCACCCATACGGTCCGGTACCGCTGAAAGCAGAACCGGTTGAAGATTTCACTGATCACGGCCGCGCGTCCGAACCCGGCCGGCACCTGAAAGCGGAGCTGGTGGGTCATGAAATGCGACGGTACGCGGGTTGAATAACAGCCGTAACGGTTGTCCGACACCACCGCGTCCGGCCTGAACCGGTCGACCAGGGTCTCGACCGAGGCCTGTTCCTGCCGCAGGCGGTGGAAAATGCCGGGCATCTGGAGCAGAAGGCCCGGCAGGAGCCCGGCACGGGTGCGGCTGTAGCGGATATTGTAATCCGGAAGGTCCACGAAGCGGCAGTCCGGGAATTCGCCGCGGAGCAGGGCCAGGGACCGGTCCGTGGATGCGATGATCACCCTGTCGCCTCTGCCCCGGAGCGCCCGGATCACGGGTATGCTCCGGGTGGCATGGCCCAGGCCCCAGTTCAGCACGCAATAGAGGATGGTTTTATGATGCATCCGCGCTCCCCACGGTTTTTCCGCGGCCGTTCTCCGGGTACCGGGTCAGGGTGACGCCGCAGATGACCAGGGCGGTGCCAGCGATCAGGGAGACGGTCACGGGCTCGCGCAGAATGAGCACGCCGAGCGCCACCGCGCTGACCGGTACGCCGTTGATGAACTGGCTGGCCCGTATCGCGCCGAGCCTGGCCACGCCCTGGTAATACCAGACGAATCCGAGCACGGTTCCCAGCAAGCCCAGGTAAAACAGGCCGATCCAGGCGCCGGGCGTCATGGAGCTCAGGCGTGAGGGCAGTCCCTCATGCCAGGCGGGGCCCATGAGCAGGACATCTCCGATCATCGTGGACCAGAAAACGGCTTTCAGCGGCGGCACATGCGCCAGCACGGATTTGCCGATCAGTGAATAGGCCGCCCAGCTGAAAACGCAGCCCAGAATGAAGCCCTCTCCCCGGCCCAGTCCTCCCGCGAGTATGGAAGCGGGATTCCCCCGCGAAATGACGCACAGGGCGCCGGATACAGACATCAGGATGCCCGCCGTTTTGCGGGCTGTCAGGCGCTCCCATCCGAAGCACGAGGCGAGAAGCGCGATGAATACGGGATTCGACGCCACGATGGCGGATGCCCGGCCCGCTTCGACATGCTTCAGCCCGGCGAAAAAGAAGACATTATACAGGAAGATGCCGGTCAGCCCCAGGCTCAACAGAGGGATCACCTGCGTCTTCGGGACGCGGAACAGGGATTTTCCGAAACGGCGCAGGCCGATGGCCAGGAGCGCGGCGTTGGCGATGCAAAAGCGCAGGAAGGCCGCGGAGAAAGGGCCCAAATCCGCGACCACGCGCCGAGCCGCGATGAAGGTGCCGCCCCAGAACAGGGCGGTGAGGATGAGCTTGAGGGTGAGGATCATTCGGGGAGTGCCATCATTCATTTAAGGAGTGATAGGTTGAAACCGGACGGGCAACGGGATTTTTGATCGGGCGGCCAGAAGCCCGGTTATTCTGGTTCCCGGTTTTCTGGATGATTGGAGAACGTGCTTCTGGCCGCTCCGACGGGGCTGATTCTCCGCCGCTTGCCTTCAAGCAGAAGGCATAGAATAGCCTGGTCCCGCGAAGCGGGCGGCGTCCATCATCCAAATTCCCTGTGATACGCCGCCGCTTGTCTTCAATGATTCGTGAATGGAATGGCTTGATCCCGCGAAGCGGGCGGCGGGGTCCTTCATTCACAGCTCGATCCGCATCACCGTGCCCTTGCCCGGCGCGCTTTCCCTGACGAAGAGACGTCCGCCGTGATAGTCCTCCACGATGCGCCGGCTGAGCGTCAGGCCGAGACCCCACCCGCGTTTCTTGGTCGAGAACCCGGGCTTGAACACGCGGCCCCGGTCCGCCTTGTCGATGCCGCGGCCGTTGTCCCCGATCTCCACGAACACGCGGCCGCGGTCGCCGACCCCTGATCGGACGGAGATGACGCCGTGGTCCTTGTTCATGGCATCCAGCGCGTTCTTGAGAATGTTCTCCACCGCCCACTGGAAGAGATCCGCGTTCAACGGGACCGCGGGCGTTTCGACCAGGTTCTCCTCGATGACAACCGGGCGGCCCAGCTGGGGCGCGCGGCGGCGGATGTATTCGACGGTTTCCCGGAGCGGCGCCGCGAGATCCGCCTTCTTCAGGTCCGGTCTCGAGCCGATCTGGGAAAAGCGCTGGGTCACCTGGCGGAGCCGCTTCACGTCTCGTTCCATCTCGTCCGCGAGGGACACGGACGCGGAAGGCCGTCCCGAGCGCATCACCTCGATCCATCCCATCAGGGACGAGAGCGGCGTGCCGAGCTGGTGGGCGGTCTCCTTGGCCATGCCCACCCAGATGGAGCGCTGCTCGCTGCGTTTAATGTGGGCGTATCCGAAGAAACCGATCAGAATGAAGAGGCCGATGAATCCGGCCTCCGCGTACGGAAGCCAGCGGAGCTGCTGGATGAGGCGCGAATCTCCGTAGAACAGGAAGGCGAGTGTGCGGTTCCCGTACTTCACGGGAATGGGGTCGATCTCCCGGTCCAGGCGCACGACCATGCGCCGCACTTCCTCCATCGCGGCCCGTGTCGTGTCGTTCGGGGAGACGGGCAGGCCCTTCCAGCCCGTGGGCTGCAGCAGCGTGTCGGTCTGGATGAGCGGAAAGTTGGTGCGGCTGATGATCTGGTCGAACAGAAAGGTGAGGTCGCCCGGGGACTCGGTTTCAGCGACGCGCGCGTACATGCCCGCGTAGAACAGGACGAGGGACCGCGATTCCTCGCGGAGCTGCTGCACCACGTGCTGGGTGTAGAGGTGCAGGGAGAGGCCCGCGGCGACCGCGGCCGCGAACAGGATGCCGCGGACGCCGGAGAACAGGCGGGAGAGCCACCGTCTCATGGAGCGGGTTCCCCGGCGGCGGGGCCCGGTTTCCCGCGGCCGCGGATGGCGGCGAACACGGCGCCGAGGAGGAGCAGGCCGGCCGAGGCCAGAGTCGTCCAGAGCCCGGCGCGGAACACGGCCGGCTTGAATTCCATGCGGACCGAGCGGGCGCCCGGCTCCAGGAAAACGGAACGCAGCATCCAGTCCGTCCTGAGAATCGGCGTCTCCCGGCCGTCCACAAAAGCCCTCCACCCAGCGGGGTAGTCCACCTCGCTGAAAACGAGCAGAGACGGGGTTCGAATGTCGGCGCGGACCTCGATTTCATGAATGTCCCACTTGACGATTTCCGCCCGGTTCGAGTCGGAGGGCACGATGTCCGCGGGCGGTTTCGCCTCGAGAACGGCGGTGACCGCGGGGTCGAAATCGCCGCCCGCCATATAGCCCAGGGCGGCTTCCCGACCGGTGGCTGTCACGGTCCGTTTCGGAAAGAACACGCGCGGCAGGGCGTCCGCGAATTCGAACACCGCGTTGCCGCCCTGACGGTCGGGCGGGAGAACCGGCTTCAGGCTGGAATCCGGAAGGCTGAAGGGCGAGAGGACGTAGCGGACATTGGCCAGCTTCAGAAAGGCGTGATGGGCCCGGACCCGGTCGGCAGGCACGTCCTGCGGATTCCGCCACGCGTACCGGCCGTCGACCTGGGTCAGGTACTTGAAGAGAAAATCGTCCGGCATGCCGAAGGCGTCGAGGGTTTCCTGAACGGCTCGGAGCTTCGCCGCGTGGTAGCCGGAGACGTTCTGGATGAAATGATACGCGTACCAGTTCGGCGGCCGCCTGTCCTGAACGGTCAAGATGCGGAAGGGCTCCTTTCGTTCCTTCAGGAATTCAACCTCGGATGTCGATTGGAAATAGGAGGCCACGTCCGCCCGGGCCCGCGTGATGATGCGGCTGTTCACGAACAGCAGATCCAGCAGGATGATCGCGGACACCCAGAATGCGAAAACGCCTGGCCGGATTTTCTTCGCCGCAACCTGCAGGACCAGGCCCAGGGTGAAACCGAACAGGCAGAGTGCCTTGAACGCGTCGGTCAGCGCGCCGTCGTGCGCCCTTCCGGCCATGTCTCCCGCACGCCGGGCCCATCCCAGGTAGACGCCTTTTCCGAACAGGAGAATCAGGAACAGCGCGCCGAGCACGGCGCCGAAAACGGCCAGGGTTCTTTTCGCCTTCCGTCCGTCTCCGGATTTCGGATCGGCTTTCAGGTCGAACAGAGCCTGGGCGCCGAGAGCGGCCAGGCACGCGGCCGAGAACTTGAACAGGAGCAGGATCATGTCCGGCGCCCTGAACTTGTTGAAGAAGGGCAGGAACTGGAACATCGGCTTGTACAGGACGGGGAAGTGACTGCCGAATGACACGAGCAGTGCGAAACCCGCGAAAAACCCGAAGAACAGGGTGATCCGGTCGCGCCGGAGCGCCAGGGCCAGGACCGCGAGCAGGAACACGGCGATTCCGAAATAATGCGGAAAGTCCGTGAAGGGCATGCCGCCCCAGTACGTGTCCCCGCCGAAGCCCATGAACGCGGGGATAAAGAAGGTCGCCATTTCGCCTGGAGAGAAGGACCAGGCCGTGGCGTACTGGTAATCCACACCGCCGCCTGCGCCGCCGCGTATGGAATATTTCGAGTACTCGAACACGGAGGCGTTGAGCCAGGCGGAGACCAGGAATCCGGCCATCAGCGCGCCCGCGAGCAGACCGGCACCGGCCAGAACCCGTTTCGCGTTTTTCGCCTTGATTTCGGCAGCCGCCCAGACCAGGAAAAACGCGCCGATCATGAGCCAGGTGTAGTAACAGACCTGGACATGCGCCCGGAGCAGCTGGATGCCCGCTGCCAGTCCGGCGAGGCAGAAGAAAAGCAGGTTCCGCCTCTCCAGAAGCCCGTCCACGAGGAGCAGAATCAGGGGCGTCAGGGCCAGGGAGGCGATCTGGGTGCTGTGCCCGGCGTTCGAGTATCCGATCACCTGGGGCATGAGGGCCATGGCCAGGCACCCGAGAATGGAGGCCTCCTTCGAGAGATTTCTCCGTCTGAGAAAGAGGAAGGTGAAGAATCCGAGCAGAACGTGGTTGAGCAGCATCATGGCCGCGCGCTGGACCTCCACGAGATTGGAGAAACGGAAAATCCAGTTCAGCGCCCCGGTCAGGAGCAGAATGACATCATTGACAGGGTCCACGTAGAGCGCGGACAGGCTGGCGAAAAACGGCATGCCGCAGAAGATGTACGGGTTCCACAGCGGGTACACGCCGCGCTCAACGCAGTCATCCACGAAAGGCCGGAAGCTGTAGGACGCGACCGTATCCGGGGGCAGGGGCGCCTGGAAGCGGAACAGGGCGAGGAAGAGAAGGATCAGAACCGCGGCCGTGAACCAGAAGGGATGGGTTTCCCAGAGGGGCAGGGAGAAGGATTTTTTCGCGGACGGATGCGGCGCGTCCTGGGCGCGGCGCTTTTCTCTTTTATGCTTGGACATGTACCGACCTCATAGCAGTTTGATGAATGTATTTTTGGCGCAATAATTACAAGTACTTAGTCCGCGTTTATTGTGTAAAGTGTTCAGTTTTTATGTATTATTTTTTTATTTCTTTCCAATAGCCGGTCTTTCTAGGGCCAACATGAGTAATTTTACCTTCTTCACGTAATTCTCTTAATAAATTGGAAATATCCATTGGCTTAAACTCTGGGAATATATCATTAAAGTCTTTTAAATTCCCTTTTTTATTTTTTGAGAGATGTTGAAGAATTAATTCCTTACATTTTTCTCGGGGTATTCCCAAAATTCTAGTATGAATCCCAGTCTCTTCCCGGTCTTTATAATATCGATGTGATAGTGTGTATTTTTGACCTCTTGTCCGGCTGAATTTCTCGATAATACCGAGCTTGAGAAATTTTTCTTTAAATTTGACTTTTGAGCTTACTTTGACAGTTCTGATTTTTTCGAGTTCCAATATTTCCTCGAAACTTAATAGAGTTTGTTTTTCATTGGCTATCTTTTCCAGAAAAAGAATAAAGTCTTGGTCCTTTATTTGTGCGGGAATTGATAGTCTCACATTGTAATCGTCGCTTTGATTTAGATCGGGTAGTCCTTTTCCTTCGCGGATGGTATTCTCGAATATGTCATCCATGCCTTGTCCAGACCGCTCCACGAGTCCAGTTTTTTCGAACGTTTCGGCAATTTTTCTGTTCCGCCATTCTTTGGAGAAAAGGACATTATCCGGTGTGATACCCGGGAGGAACCCGCCGGGACTTTCGATAAAAAATTCCACGGGAGAAGCTTTGATAAAGATGGATTTACCTTGAATCGTATAATCACGGTGCGTAATGGCATTATTTAATGCTTCCCTGATGGATTTTTCATTAAATGCAATTATGTCACGTTGAAATAATCCGTCCGTGAAAGGAATTCTTGTGTTTCGCGAATTTATGGTTTTCCAAATTTCATCATAGATTTTAAAGAATGGCTCTCTCCAGATCGCACGGAAATCATGATGCGTTTGCCTGTGCTCGTTTCTCCATTCGAAGATGATTTCCGCACAAGGAAGAAACTGATCTATCTTTTCCTTTTTTCCTAACAATATCAGGCAAGCATATGTCAGGCGGTTATTGGAAATTAATTGAGACCTTCTAATACTTTTTCGTTTGAAAAGTTAAGAAAATCTTGGCGTTGCGATGTTTGAGCCCACTTTTCTTTGCATCTATTTATTGCTTCTGAATCCAAGTCCTCTAATGTAAGCGATTGTACGGGTTCGCCTGAAAAATCGACTTGTGTTTCATTTAGTATTCGTTTTATTGTTGATAAGTCCATTTCCACGAGAGATTCCCCGGCTCTCATGGGATATTTGTATTTCCCCGTTGATCGAATAATTTGACCTATCGGGCGTCCGGGGATATGAAAGACAATTATTCGACCATCAGGATGTAATATTTCTTCGACATCAACGCGAATATGTAGTTTGTTTAATAGTTCGTGGGACAATCGATTGCATGTGTTTTGAAACGTTTTCGTCCCGATAATCTTTCTATTATTACATACTCCGAGTACTAATTTTCCTCCACCTTCATTCGAAATAGCTGCGCAATAATCCGGTAAATCACGATCTTTACTAAAAGCGATCTTTGCCTCTTTAAATTCAAGTTTTAAGTCTTCAGGTTGAGATAACCAATTATTAACAACTTCAATTGAGGTGGTTTTCATAATTGATCACCTAAATGACCGACATGGTTGAATTATCTGATGATCTGCTTGAGAATTTGGGCGAGTTCGCCGGTTAATGTCTTCCTCTCGTACCGCCGTACGGCTTCGGCGGATGGCCTTGGGATCGGGCCGTTTGCCTGCCAGGCCGTTATCCATTCTTCAAGAATCCTTTCCACGTCTTCGGGGTCATCCGGCGCGACCACCGCGCCCGCACCGAGCGAACGGATCAGGTGCGCCGCGTCGCCCTCCGGCGCGAGCGCGAGTATCGGCCGGCCCGCTCCGAGGTACTCGTACACCTTGCCCGTGACAATGGTGCCTGCTGCAGCGGCCGTGTCAATCACCAGAAGCAGGGCTGAGGATTCCAATAAACAGCGGAGGCTCTCTGAATGCGGCACGTATGGCACATGCTCGAACATTCGTCCCAGTGTCCGGAACGCATCCAGCGTGGCTGAATCCACTCTGCCGATAAAACGAATGAGGAGTTTTTCCGCCAGTTCCGGCCTGCGCTCCTTGAGTGAGCGCGCGGCCCGCAGAAGCGCGGAAGGATTCCGCTTGCCGTACAGGGAACCCGTGTACGTGATGACGAACCGGTCCGCGTCCGGTTTCGGGTTCAGTCCCTCGAAATCCGCGGCATCGAATCCGTTCGTCAGTATCTTCCATTTTCCTTCAGGGATGTCCGGGTGACGCGAGGACAGATCGGAACGGACACCCTCGGACACGGCCAGGATCCGGTCCGCGTTCCGGAGCACTTTCCGTTCCAGCGCCCGGTCGATGCGGTCCGGAAGCCACCACCGGTCCGGCGTGGAAAGCCACCCGACCCAGGAATCCCTGAAATCCGCAACCCATGGGATGCGGTGTCTTCGGCGGATGGATTCCGCAATCAGGTGGCAGGTGTAGGGCGGAGCGGTGGAAACGATTGCGTCCACTTTGCGGCGTTTCAGGATTCCTTCCGCGGCGGCCAGGGCGGACGGCTTCCAGAAGCGGCGGGCATCCGGAATGAAAAAAGTGGAGCGGATGAAGTCGGCGAAACGTTCCCGTGCTCCCGGCCGTTGTAAGCCTGTGTTGGTCTCAATGTCAATGGCCGCGTTCCCTGCCTTGCCCGTCCATTTCCGGTACAGCGCGTAGGGTTCGAAAATGCCCGTCCGTACGATCTCGATTCCCGGCGGGACCTCGGCGAGCAGGGATTCGTCCCGCGCCGGAAAATCCGCATTCGCTTTCACGGTCAGGACGACCGGATCCCATCCGAATTCCGGCAGATATTTAACGAACTTCAAGGCGCGCTGTACGCCCGCCCCGCCGGAGGGGGGAAAGTAATACGTGACCACCAGCACCGTTTTCTTCTGCGGAGCGGTCAAGGGTTCAGGGTTCCGGGTTTCGGGTCTGGGAAAGGAGTTCATGGTTCATCGTTTAAGGTAAATCAAAAACAATTCCGGGTTGAAAGCAATGTCATTCCCGCGTTTTTTTAGCGGGAATCCAGGGGCGGGGGAGGGGTAGCCGCAGCCGTCATGCCGAGCTTTTCAGAAGAATATCAATCCCACCGCATAGAGCGGGCTGACCTGCATCTACCGGCTTACCGTTATCGATCGTCTTTTCAGATCGTCAACAATCAATCGAAAATCCGCTCAAGCAGAGTTCGGGCTTACCGTCCTCGGTCTTCAATCGTCGATTTCTTTTTTAGGGAAGCCAGCGCCTCCACCGTCTCCGCCATCCGGTCCCAGGAGTACTTGAGCTTTTCCTTCCGGATGGCGGAAAGGAAGCGGTCCGTCGGACCGGAGTAGAAGCGGAGCACGGCCTTCGCCAGGCTTGCCGGGTCCTGCGGCGGCACCAGGTATCCCGTTTTCCCGTCCAGAACGACCTCCGGAAGCCCGCCCACGGCCGTGGCGATCACCGGCCGGTCATAATAATACGCGATCTGCACAATGCCGCTCTGAGTGGCGGACACGTAAGGAAGAACCACGGCGTCCGCGGCGCAGAAGAAATCCGCCACTTTCTCGTTCGGTATGAATTCGTCGAACAGGGAGATTTTGTGCTGGAGCCCGAGATGGTGTATCAGGTCCACGGTTTCCTGCCGGCCCTCGTAGAACTCGCCGCACACGACGAGATGGATGCGGCTGTCGCGCAGAATTTCGGGCATGGCTTCGATGAGGGTGCGCAGGCCCTTGTAGGCGCGGATGTATCCGAAGAAGAGGATGATCCGGCTCTCCTCGAGCCCGAGCCGGGTGCGGGCTTCGGACTTCGGCCGCGGCGGCGAGAAGATGTCGTACACGGGATGGGGCGTCTCGCGGTAAACCGCCCCCGGCCTGAACCGGAGCAGGTCCCGGCGAACTGAGGCCGACTGCACGATGAAAGCGTCCGGCGAGGCGACCGCGAGACGGGTCAGCCGGGCGTCGAGACGCGTCGGTTCGTGCGGCACGATGTTGTCGCAGAGAAAGACCGCGGGGATCTTGAGGAAGCGCCGCACACCGAACGCCAGCACGGCGTAGCAGGGCGCGAAAAAGGGCATCCAGTACTTGAAGACCACGGCGTCGGGCCGGAGCGATTTCATCCAGAATATCGCCTGAATCCAGGTCAGGGGATTGATCGAGTCGAGAATCGGCCGGGACGGCACGCGGATCATCTCTTTCCCCTCGTCCTTCTGGGTTTTTCCGGGGAAGAGAAAGGACGGGTACTGCCTGCGGAAGGACAGCACGTTCACGGTGTGGCCGCGGCTTTCAAGACCGCGGTACAGGAGGGCGGTGTAATGCGCGATGCCGCCCCGCAGAGGCCAGGCCGATCCCACCAGCACGATGCGCACGCGGTCAGAATCCGATCGACCGGCGCACCGTGTTCCGCCGGTCCGAGGCATTCGAACGCGTGATCATCTCGCCGAGCAGCCCGATGGAAACGAACTGGATGCCGACGATGAGGAGCATGATGCCGAGAAAGAAAAGCGGCCGCTTGCTCAGGAAAAGCGAGCCGCAGATCCGTAAAATCACGAGGGTGAGGGTGATGCCCGCGCCCGCGAGAGTCAGGACCATTCCCATGGTCCCGAACAGGTGGAGCGGCCGGCGTGTGTACTTGCCGAGAAAGACCACGGTGATCAGGTCGAGCATGCCGTTGAGAAAGCGCGACATGCCGAACTTGGTTTTCCCGTACCGGCGCGGCCGGTGGTGCACGGCCTGCTCGGTCACCCGGAAACCCTCCCATTTCGCCAGGGCGGGGATGTAGCGATGGAGCTCGCCGTACACCTTGACGGTCTTGACGACCTCGGCGCGGTAGGCTTTGAGGCCGCAGTTGTAGTCGTGGAGCTTGAGGCCCACCAGAAGCGAAGTCGTCCGGTTGAAGAACTTGGAAGGCCAGCGTTTTGAGACGGGGTCCCGCCTGGATTTTTTCCATCCGGAGACGAGGTCCCAACCCTCTTCGAGCTTCGCGATGAGCGCCGGAATTTCGGACGGGTCATCCTGCAGATCCGCGTCCAAAGTGACCACAAAATCACCGGACGCGGCATTGAAGCCCGCGGCCAGGGCCTCGGATTTGCCGAAATTTTTCCGCAATTGGATGATCCGGACGGACCGGTCCCCTCGCCTGAGCTTCTGCAGAACATCGAACGATCCATCCGTGGAACCGTCGTCGACATAGATCGCCTGGAAACGCCTTCCGGCCGCACGGCAGGCCGCACGGATCTCGCGGTGCAGTTCGGGCAGGGATTCCCGCTCATTGTACAGGGGGACAACCACGGAGACGGAGCCGGACCGGGCCCGGGTTCTCCGGCCGTCCCGCTCAGAGCGTACGGCTTTCCGCGTTTTTCGGGAGTCGGACATCGCACCACCCTTTTTTCAGAGGCTGGTTGGTCTGGATGAGTTCGTAGTACAGCACCACTTCTCCGGCCGTGCCGGGGCCGGATATTTCCTGGCTGAACCGGATGCGCCGGGGAAGACGCACGCCTTTGCTGGTGTGGAACTGATCGGCCTCGTAGGCCCAGGCGACATCCCCGGAGGGGTTCCGCTTTTCCCAGCGCCGCACAACCGGCCCTTT
>JAFGAX010000202.1 GCA_016933415.1 bacterium | reverse complement strand
TCCGGCCTGCTCCATTTCGCGCGCCAGAACAAGGTTTTCCTCAAACCCGTCAACATCCGGACGCTCGCCGAAGAATGTCTGAAACCTGTGCGCCTGCCGGAAAACGTGCGGGCGGAGATCGCGCACCGGGGCGATGACCCCGTCGCCGATCTGGACCGCGACCAGATCCTCCAGGTACTGAGCAACCTGGTCCACAACGCCGTCGCGGCCATGCCCGCCGGCGGCAACCTGACCCTGGAGACGGAGCGGTCGGGCGACCGTGTCCGGTTCCGGGTGTCCGACACCGGCGTGGGCATCCCACGGGAGAACCTCGCCAAAATTTTCGAACCGTTCTTCACGACGCGCCAGATCGGCCGCGGCACGGGTCTCGGGCTCGCCATCGCCTACGGCATCGTGAAAATGCACAGGGGAGACATCCGGGTGGAGTCCAACGCCGATCCGTCGCAGGGGCCGACGGGGTCGGCCTTCACGATCGACCTGCCCGGCCGGGCCCCGGAAGCCGAATCCGTGGACCGCACGGTCGCCGCCCGCCCGGGCGAAAAGACGACGGCCGCGTGATTCTCCCGGCCGGTCCAGACATAAAAACGAAGGGAACCGCATGACCCAAAATCAGACCATTCTCGTGGTGGACGACGATCCCGACTTTCTGTTTCAGATGGAAACCATGCTGAAACGGGCCGGGTACCGCGTGGTCACCGCGGGCGGCCAGCGTGAAGCCGAGGAAAAACTGCGCTCGCTGAAGCCCGACCTCGCCGTCGTGGACCTCATGATGGAGCACACGGACGGCGGTTTCGCGCTCTCCTACCACATTAAAAAGACGGATCCCGCGATTCCTGTCATTCTCGTGACGGCCGTGACGGCTGAAACGGGTATGGAATTCGATGCGGCCACGGATGAGGAACGGTCGTGGGTCAAGGCCGACGCCCTGCTCTCGAAACCCGTGCGCTTCGAACAGCTGGAGCGCGAAATGAACCGCCTGCTCGGGGGGAAGTGACCGTGGAGCGGCTCCGCACACTGGTCGTCGACGACGAACTCGGCATGCGCGAGGGCATCCGCCGCGCGCTGGACCGGTTCGAGTTCCGGATCCCCGACGTGGACGAGACGTACGGCTTCGAGGTGGACACCGCGGAGAACGGCGCCGAGGCCGCGAGGAAGATACGGTCCGCGGCGCCCGACGTGCTTTTACTCGACTACAAACTGCCGGACACGACCGGGCTGGAGATTCTGGAACGGTTCCGGCCGGAACTGTCCGAATCCGTCACGCTGATGATCACCGCCTACGCGTCGCTCGAGACCGCGGTGAGCGCGATCAAGGGCGGCGCCTTCGATTTTCTGGCCAAGCCCTTCACGCCGGACGAACTCCGGAAAACGCTGACCAAGGCCGCGCAGAACCTCCTTCTCGCGCGGCAGGTGAAGAAGCTCGCGCGGGAACAGCGCAAGGTGCGGTTCCAGTTCATCTCCGTGCTCGGGCACGAACTGAAGGCGCCGCTGAACGCGGTGGAGGGCTATCTCCACATGATCCGCGACCGGACCCTGGGCGACTCGCTGTCCGACTACGACGAGCCCCTGAACCGCAGCCTCCTCCGCCTCACGGGCATGCGCAAGATCATCCACGACCTGCTCGACCTGACCCGCATTGAATCGGGGGCCAAGCGCCGCGAGCCCGCCGAACAGGACCTGGCGTCCGTCCTGAAGACCGCGGTCGAAACCGTTCTGCCGCAGGCCGGGGAAAAAGGCGTCTCGATCACCGTGGACGCGCCCCCGGAATTCCGATTCCGGTGCGACGCTGGCGAGATCGAGATGATCCTCAACAACCTGATCACCAATGCGGTGAAATACAACCGCGACGGCGGCCGTGTGGATATCCGGCTCGAGGACGAGAACGGAACCGCCCGGCTGACGGTCCGGGACACCGGCATCGGCATGACCCCGGAGGAGACCGCCATGCTGTTCCGGGAGTTCGTCCGCATCAAGAACGAGAAAACCCGGAGCATCCTGGGTTCCGGCCTCGGCCTGGCCATCGTGAAGAAACTCGCGCTGATGTACGGCGGGGATGTCTCCGTCGAGAGCGAGCCGGACCGGGGGAGCACGTTCACGGTTATGCTCCGCCCGATTCCAGCGGAGTGAACCGATCGGTGAGACCCGGAACCGGTGAAGTGAACCGATTGTTGAAACCCACGGCTGAAGCCTCCCACGGTTGAAACCGTGGGCTACTCAATCAGAATACTTATGCGCAACCGCCACTGTTTCCTCATTCTCTCTCTGATCCCGGCCGCGTTCCTGTCCGGACAGACCGCGCCCGAGACCCCGCCAGACTCCGTCCGTTACCGGATGCCTGAAATCTTTGTCACCGCGAACCGTCGCGAGTCGGACGCCATGGAGACGAACCGGCCCCTGTCCGCCATCCCGGCGGACCGCCTGTGGTCGGCCGGTGTCGCGACCGCGTCGGACGCGGCCGCGATCCTTCCCGGCGCCGCGTCACCATCCGTCGGCCCGTGGACCGGCCGGTGGTCGATACGCGGCCTTTCCGGTTCGCGGGTTCTCCTGCTCGTGGACGGACTCCGTCTCGACATCCTGCGCGGATACGGCGAGCACCCCTTTCTTGTGGATGCGGACCAGATCGTCCGGATCGAAGTGATCCGGGGTCCGGCCTCGGTGCTGTACGGATCGGACGCCGTGGCCGGCGTCGTGAACCTCATCACGGGACCCGTGCCGGCGCCCGGGCCGCGGCCCTCCGGCCTGTCGGGCCGGTCCGGCGTCCAATACCTGTCCGCGAACAGCCAGTGGAACGGGACTGCATCTCTGCGTGTGGACGGCCGCAGGGCGTCGTTCTCGGTCAACGCGGCCCGCCGCACGGCCGAGGATCTCCGGACGCCCATGGGCCGGCTGGCCAACACGGCCTTCAGGGGCAACGCGTTTCAGACCGAGGCGGTCTTGAAGCCTGGCCGGGGCGTGCGCGTGACGCTCCGCGGCCATACGGATCGGATGGACAAGGTCGGCGTGCCCGCGGACCGGTACGCGGCCCGGGCCGGTTTCAACGCCTATGACCGCGACCGGATCACAGCGGAAATTGAAATCCGCCGGCCGAACGGCGCGTGGAAAGGCGTCCGCTTTCAGGCGTACGGACAGAAGGAATTCCGGAGTTTCGAGGCGCTGATCTCCGGAAAACCGAAGGGCGCCGCTATCGTCGAACAGAGCCAGAACGCGGAGAGGCGCCTCAAGGCCGCGGGCTTCAGCGGCCAGTCGGACTGGGTGTGGGGTCCGCATTACCTGACCGCCGGTGGTGAGGCATTCGCACATCATGTCGTCTCCGAACGGATTGCGGATCTCCTTCTCCGTGATGCGTCCGGCGCCGTTCTGAAGGACCCGCCTCCGGACCGGACGCCTCCCCTGCCCCGTCTCACGCAGTCCGGAACGGGCGCTTTTGTGAACGCCGAGTTCGCGGCCTCGCGTTTTCTATCCGTGCAGGCCGGCGGCCGGGTCGAACTTTTTCTGAGCCGGGCCGAAGGGACGGCCGGCACTTTGATCGAATCGGACCTCAGGGAATCCGAATCGAACTGGTCCGGAAACGCGGGCATTCTGTGCAGGCCGGCAGGCCCGCTCCGTTTGTTCGCCAATATCGGCCGCGCGTTCCGCTCTCCGGATCCCCAGGAGCGGTATTTCCGCGGACCGGGCCAGGCCGGATTCGTGACCGGCGATCCGGGACTCCGCGCTGAAACCAGCCTGAATCTGGACGCGGGCGCGAAATGGAAGTCGGACGCCGTTGAAGGGGAATTGGCGCTTTTCCGGAACCGCATCGACCGGCTGATTGTTCTGCGGACGCTTACCGCGGCCAGGGACACGTTCGCCTACGCGAACGTGGGCCGCGGCCTCCTGACCGGCGGCGAAATCAGCGTATTCTGGACCGCGTCCGACCATGCCGGCTTGGGCCTGACCGCGGCCTCCGTTAAGGGACGGGACATTGTTGCGGACGCCCCGCTCCCCGGCGTCCCTCCCCTGAGAGGCACGCTTTCATTGCGGTTGAACGGCGAACCGTTTGAATGGTCCGCGGGCGCGGATCTCCGCCTTTCCGCGGACCGGAAGAACGCGGCTCAGAATGAGCTGAAAACCGGGGGCGCCGGACTGCTGGACCTGTATTTCGGATCCGTTTTGCGGGGCGCGTTCACGGCAGGCCTGCCGCTTCGCGTGTCGCTCAGCGTGCGGAACGTCATGGACCGGAGCGTGCGCGACCCGCTGTCGGGCGTGACGTGGTGGGACGGGCCTGGAAGGGATGTCGTGGTCGGCGTAAGGACGGAGTGGTGAAAAAACAGTTCCGGGTTTCGGGTTCCGGGTTCCGAGTTGTAGGTCCGAAATGCCGAGTCCCGCGGGAGCGGGACAAGGCTTTCGGACATCTTTATTGAATGATTAAATCACTCCCCCATAAAAAAAGTCCGATAGCCCCGCGATGAAAATGCGGGTGCCGCGAAGCGGCATATCGGACCTACAATGAATTATGAACTATGCGCTATGCCTTTTTATAACCTTCATGATGGGCGGGCTGTTATGAGGCCACATTCCAAACCCGGAACCCGGAACGCCATTTTTCAATCCAATCGCAGAAACGGGCCGTCTCCAATGAAACCCTCTTCCCAACCCGGAACCCGGAACCCGAAACCCGGAACCCTTATCATTACCCGCATCGGCGTATTGCTGGGTCTGACCCTGGCCTTCCAGTCCCTGGGTCTGCCCCAGCCGGTCACCGGGACCTTTGTCAACTGCGTCCTGTTCCTGTCCGCGGCCCTGTTCGGGCCCTGGACCGCGGTCGCGGTCGGATGCCTGACGCCTTTTCCGGCCCTCCTGCTGGGCCAGCTCCCGCCCCCGCTGTGGCCATTCCTGCCGGTCATTGCTGCCGGCAATATTCTCCTGGTCCTGGTCTTTCACGCTTTCCGGAGATTGCGGTTTATCCCGAAAAAGCCGGCCGGCCGGCTTGCGGATGCGATCGCGGTGTTCCCCGCAGCTTGCGTGAAATTCGCCTGGCTGGCGGCTGCGGTCACATGGTGGATGCCGCTCCTGCTGGGCCGGGCCGTTCCAGTCCAGGCCGCCGCGGCACTCGCTTCGCCCCAACTTTTCACCGCAATGGCAGGCGGAGCGGCCGCGGTTCTCATCCTGCCGACCATGCTGCAGGTTCTGCATATACGCTGACCGCGGTTCCTCTGAACGCTCCGGATCGGCCCGGCTTCATCGCCTAACCGCCGATTTTCTCAAACTTTCCTTGCATATCGGCCTCCCAGACATTATATTGAAACACTTTTCTCCGAAACGGAAAAGGGCTTATGCAGGACGAACACAGCCGTAAATCCAGAGTCATGGTCGTCATGCCGGCGTACAACGCCGAGCGGACCGTGGAAAAGACTTTCCGCGACATCCCTCCCGGAAGCGTGGACAGCGTGCTTCTCGTGGACGACGCGAGCCGCGACAGCACCGTGGCCACGGCCGAACGGCTCGGCATACGGGTGATCCGTCATGAAACAAACAAGGGATACGGCGGCAACCAGAAAACCTGCTACGACACCGCGCTCGCGGACGGAGCCGACATCGTGGTCATGGTGCACCCGGACTACCAGTACGATCCGCGGGTCATTCCCTTCGCGGTCGGGTTCATTGAAACCGGCATCTGCGACATCGTGATCGGTTCGCGCGTCCGCACCCGCCGTGAGACCCTGGAAGGCGGAATGCCCGTGTACAAGTACATCTCGAACCGCATCCTCACCATATTCGAGAATGTGGTGCTCGGCCAGAACCTCGGGGATTTCCATTCGGGCTTCCGGGTCTATCACCGCCGCGTGCTGGAGGCGGTTCCCTATCGGGGGAATTCCGACGATTTCATATTCGACACGGAACTGCTGGCACAGGCCGTGGTCCTGGGGTTCCGGATCGGCGACATTCCCATTCCCACGCGTTACGCGGACGATGCCTCCTCCATCAATTTCCGCCGTTCGCTGAAATACGGCATCCAGACCGTCGGCGTCATGGGGAAATACCTGCTGCACAGGCTCGGCCTGTACCGGGCCGCGATTTTCCGGGCAAAACCGCAGGCGCCGGGCCGGGTCTGACGTCGCGGCCGGCAGCAGCGCTTCCGTTCATCCCAGGATATAACCATGTGCCGACTTCTGCTCGTCACTTCCGCCCGGCCGTTCGACCCGGAGCCGGTTCTCCGGTCCTTCGCCGAGGTCTCCCGGAACAGCCGCGAATACCAGGGCCACGGATGGGGCTGCGCCTCATGGAACGGATCGGGCTGGGCCCTGTACCGGAACATCAAGCCCGTCTGGGAGGACGACCTTTCTCAATTCGGCCAGACCACGCGCCTGCTGGCACACGCGCGCTCGGCTTTCCGGGACGAGGGCATCGCCGTGGAGAACAACATGCCGTTCTCGGACGGCCGCACCGTGTTCGCCTTCAACGGCGAGCTCCACGGCGTGCGGCTCCGTGCCGAGGGCCGCATCGGGGCGGAGAAAATATACAACCTGATACGGAATTTCGACAAAGGCGACCGGCTCGATGCCCTGCGCCGCGCAACAGACGTGATTGAAAAGAGATCCCGTTACGTCCGGGCCATGAACATCGTGCTGGCCGACGGGGAGCGCGCCTGGGCCTCATCCCTGTTCTCCGAGAACCCGGATTATTTCACCCTGCGCCGGAAAACTGCGGACGGGGTCAGCCTGCTCTGCTCCGAGCCGTTCCCGGGCGAACCGGGATGGGAACCCGTTGACAACCGTTTCATAGGGGAAGTCTGAATGTGGATCGTGAAGATCGGCGGCGGTGACGGCATCAATGCCGAGGGCATCATCCGGGATCTGGCCGGACGCAAGGAGCCGTTGATTCTGCTCCACGGCGCGAACGCCGCACGCGACCGTCTCGCCTCCGCCCTGGGAATCGAAAAGGAAACCGTCACGTCGGTGTCGGGTTATTCGAGTGTGTTCTCGGATGAGCGCGTCATCGATCTTCAGATGATGGCCTACGCGGGCCTGCGGAACAAACGCATCGTGGAGACGGCCCAGCGGCACGGGCTGAACGCCGTGGGCCTTTCCGGACTGGACGGCCGGGCCGTGCAGGGAAAGCGGAACGCGGGCATTCGCGTGCGCGAGGGCGGCAAAACCCTGATGCGCCGGGATCTTTCGGGCAAGCCGCAGTCCGTCAACGAGGGCCTGCTCCGCCTGCTCCTCGACCAAGGGTACACGCCCGTGCTCTGCGTGCCCATCGCGGACGAAAACGGCTTCGCGATCAATTCAGAGAACGACGACATCCTCACCGTGCTCGCGGCTGCCTTCCGGCCGGAACGGATATTCCAGTTCATTGAGGCGCCGGGATTCCTCGAGGACAAAAACAACCCCGCTTCCCTCGTCCCGGTGATCGCGAAGGCCGAGCTGGCCGTCCGCGAAGCACAGGTGGAGGGCCGGATGAAGCGCAAGATGCTCGCCCTGCGGAACCTGTTTGATGCCGGAACGGCATTCGTGCACATCGCGGACGGCCGCGCGGAAAACCCGGTGTCGGACGCGCTGGAAGGGAAAGGGACTCTGATCCGATGAGCGAATCGATCGATCTGGAACGGCGCTACGAATTCGACGTGTTCACCAAGCGGGACGTCTGCATCGTCCGCGGGGAGAATGCCCGGCTGTGGGACGATCGCGGGAACGTGTACGTGGACTGCATCGCGGGCCACGGCGTGGCCAGCGTAGGCCACGCGAACCCCGATGTGGCCGCGGCCCTGGCCGGCCAGGCGAAGACCCTGATCACCTGCTCGGGCATTTTTTACAACGACCAGCGCGCCCGGCTCTTCGAAAAGCTCGCGTCGGTCTCGCCCGATGGGCTGAACCGGACCTTTCTGTGCAATTCCGGAGCGGAAGCTGTCGAGGCGGCCCTGAAGTTCGCCCGTTTCACGACAAAAAAGACTGAATTCATCTGCGCCATGCGGAGTTTTCACGGCCGCACGTTCGGCGCGCTCTCCGCGACGCACAACCCGAAATACAAGGAGGATTTCGAGCCCCTGGTGCCCGGGTTCCGCCACGCGCCGTACAACGATTTCAACGCGCTCCTCGCCCATGTGAATGAACAGACCGCCGCGGTCCTGCTCGAGCCGGTTCAGGGCGAAGGCGGCATCCATATCGGGAAAAAGGAATACTTCGAGCGGATCCGCGCCCTCTGCGACGAGCGCGGCATTCTGCTGATCATTGACGAGATCCAGGCGGGATTCTGCCGCACAGG
>JAFGAX010000201.1 GCA_016933415.1 bacterium | reverse complement strand
CCACGGCCCCAGCCCACGGTTTTAACCGTGGGGATAAATAACCAGCCGCAATCGGAAACCGTTTCAACGGTTTCCATGATCATCACCGTAACGCCTCCGGACGGAGAAAACCCGTGATCGAAAGAGCGTTTATCACCGCCGCATTCCTCTTTCTCTACATGACCGCCTTCTATCTGGCCGCGCGCCGGCTCCGCAACAACGGCCTGGCGGATACGGCCTGGGGCCTGGGATTCGTCCTGGTCGCATGGCTGAATATTTTTATTACCGGGGCCGTCACGACACGAGCCGTTGTCGTAACCGCGCTGGTCACGATTTGGGGCCTCCGGCTCGCGCTCCATATTTTCGCCCGCAACCGCGGAAAGGCCGAGGATTTCCGGTACGCGGAAATGCGCAGGAAATGGGGACGCCATGCGGAATGGAAAAGCTATGTGAACGTCTTCCTCCTGCAGGGTCTCCTTCTGTATGTCATCGCCTGGCCCATCGTGCTGGTGAACCTGCCGTCGCCAGGCGCGGGAATCGGAATGCTTGAATGGCTCGGCCTGGCGGTCTGGATAACGGGATTCGTTTTCGAAGCCGTCTCGGACCGTCAGCTCCGCGATTTCATCCGGAAGGGGAAAACGCAGGAAAATCCCTACATGACCGAAGGCCTGTGGAAATACTCCCGGCATCCGAATTACTTCGGCGAGGCGCTTCTGTGGTGGGGCGTTTTCCTGCTCGCGGTTCGCTCGCCCCTCGGATGGACCGGCATCATCAGCCCCCTGCTCATCGGATTTCTGCTCCGCTTCGTCTCCGGCGTGCCCCTGCTCGAGAAAAAGCACATGCAGGATCCCCGGTACCGGGCCTACGCGGAGCGGACGAACGTGTTCTTTCCCGGAATGCCGAAAAAATGAGAAAGCCGCTGACCCGGACTGTTCTGGCCCTTCTGCTCGCCTCCGGACTCCGGGCCCAATCCCCCGACTCCCTCCTGCTCTCCGGCATCCGGCTCACGATCGCCTGCGATTTCGAAGGCGCCCTGGTCGTGTTCCGCGCCTACGAGAAAACGCATCCGCACGATCCCGCCGGTCCTTTCTATGTCGCGGCCACTTACCAGTCAGCCATGATGGATGCGGAATCCGACCGGCATGAAAAGGAATTTTTCGAAGCTGTCAACCGGTCCATACGCATGGCCGACTCCCTGATCGCGGCAGGACGGCCGGATAGCCGGGTTTATTTCCACCTCGGGAATGCCTGGAGCTACAAGGGACTGTACGAAGCCAAACGGGGCGGCCTGGCCACGGGCGTATTGCACGCCCACCGGGGCGTGGGTTATCTGGAAAAAGCGCTGGACGCGGACTCCCTGTATGAAGACGCTTACCTCGGCGTCGGCAACTACAAGTACTGGTCCGGCCGTTATTACAAATACCTGCGCTGGCTTCCCTGGATCCGCGACGAACGCGGCCTCGGCATCCGGCTGGTCCGGCGCGTGATCGAGAAAGGAACCCTCTCCCGCTGGGTTGGCATGAGCAGCCTGGGCTGGATCGAATACGACCGGAAGAACTACGGGGAAAGCCTCCGGCTTTTCAGGAGGGGGCTGGCCGAGTTCCCCGAAAGCCGATTCTTTCTGTGGGGCGAAGCGGACTGCCTCTTCGCGGACGGCGATTACGAACAGGCGGCCGGCCGGTACGAGAATCTGCTCGTTTCCATACTCGGGGACAAACACCAGAGCGGTTACAACGAGGCGGAATGCCGAACCAAGCTGATGACCGCCTACGATAATATCGGCAGGCAGGAAGCCGCGGAGGCGCAGGCCCGTGCCGTTCTGGCCATACAGGCGGATCCGGCCGTGCTGAAACGGATGGAACGTCAGCGCAAGGCCGCGGCAGAATGGCTCGACCGGAACCGGGGAGCGGTCCGGTGAGACGGCGCTTCACCGGACCGGCCGCCGTGCTCCTCCTGCTGGCGGCACTCCGGCCTGGCAACGGACTGCCCCGGTCCCTCGAGGACAGCCTGAGGCTGGACATCGAAGATGGACGGCTCGATGCGTTCTCGAAAATCGAAGCCGCCTTCATCCTGTCCGGCGTGGAACATCCGGACAGCCTCGCGGCCTGCGCGGCCTGGCACCGTGACATCGTTCAGACCATCGAAAACTTCAGGTTCCAGATGACGGACCGGCCCGGTTCGGCACGGCGCGTCTTCGCCTGGCTGCACGGCGCGTGGCTCGTCCGCTACGACGCAACCGCCACCACCCTTCTGGACGTACGCAACCGCAAGACCTACAACTGCGTTTCCGGCACCATTCTCTTCAACCTGACCTGCGAAGCCCTCGGCTGGTCCACGGACGCCTTCGAAACGCCCACACACGTCTACACCTTTTTCAACAACTACACGGAACGGATTCCCATCGAAAACACGTCGCCCATGGGATTCGACATCATGAAGAATCTGGGCGAATACTCCCGCTTCCTCCTTCAGTATTATCCCGGCAACCGCGCGGCGCGCATCGGCCTCGACCGCCTGTTCGCTTATGAAAACGGGAAGGGCCGCGGGATCAACAACACCGAACTGCTGGGCCTGCTCGCGTACAACCGCGCTTTTTTCGCGCGCAAGGACAGCAGTTACGACCGGGCATGGGATTACGTCCTTCTCGCGCGCAGGTTCAACCGGGATTCGCGCTCGAACGTGGATTTTGAAATCGGCCTGACCTTCGAATGGGGATCCGTCCTGCTCAAGCGGGGCGAAAACCGGTCCGCTTTCGAGACATTCGCCGAGGGCTTCCGCCGTTTCCCGGACATCGGTGATCTGCGGCTGAATGCGAGAGCGGCTTTCTTCCGTCTTCTCCAGTCGCCGCAGTCCTGGCATTCCGTCCGGCCCGCGCTTGACACCGCCCTCGATCTGCCTGCCTGGAACAGGGGCGATCTTCCCTTTATCAGAAACCGGCTCGCCGCCTTTCTCGCGTCCGAAAAGAACCCGGCTGTCGCGGACGAAATCCGCGCGTATCTCGAAGCCCTTCCCGGGTTGGCGGAGGAATTAAAAAACTGATTTCGCGGGACTCATTGGAAACCGATAAATCGGTTTTTGTGCGGGGATAATTTTTCACAATTTCCCACGACTGAAGTCGTGGGCTGATGCCGTGGGCTG
>JAFGAX010000200.1 GCA_016933415.1 bacterium | reverse complement strand
CGTGGTCCGGGAGCCACTGCAGTGTGGCATTTGAAAAGACCAGATCAAATTTTTCTTCAGGGGTCCAGTCCGAAGCGTCTCCCAGAACCCATTCCTCCCCCGGATAAGTGCTCCGCGCCTTTTCGATCATTTGCGGCGAGCTGTCCAGGCCGATAATCCGCGCATTCGGCCATCGTTCCCTCAAAACCTGCGTGCTGTTTCCGGGGCCGCATCCGATGTCTACAATGGACGCGGGATCCGTTAGGTTTATCCTTCCGACCAGGTCGATGGAAGGACGGGTACGTTCGCTCCCGAACTTCATGTAGGCGTCCGGATTCCAGCCGGTCATATCCTGCTCTCCTTCATCGGACCCGATTGTGTCAATTGCGGCCTTCCGGTTTCGAGCCGCCGTAGACGGCGTAGTTGTAGGTTTTCCAGATCACGTCCACATCCGCAAACCCGATTTCTTCCAGCCATTTCAGCTGGTCCTTCAGCCGGGCCGGCCTGTCCTCCTCGTAGTATTTGGGCAGCCACTTGCCTTCGATCTCGTCCCGGGATACGCTTTTCAGCATGAAGGCCTTCCATTTTTCCATTGCCGTCTTCTGGAGTCCGTCGTTGGCGGCGAGCACCACGTCCGCGTTGTAGAAGACCCCGCCTGGCGCGAGCGAATCATGGATCTTCCGGTAAAAATCGCGCTTGTCTCCGTCCGAAACCAGGTGGTGCAGGGCGAGGGACGAGACGACGGCGTCCTGACCGGCGTCGAAATCGAAATGGTTGAAACCGGCCTGCACGAACCGCACGCCCGGTTCGCCGGCCAGTTTCTTTTTCGCCATTTCGAGCATGTTGGCGGCGATGTCGACGCAGGTGACCAATGCGTTCGGGAATGCGGCCTTGACCCGTGCCGCGACCGTCCCGGTGCCGCAGCCCAGATCCGTCACCCGGATGGGCCGGGACGCCTCGAAAGGAAGCGTGGAAACCAGGGCTTCAAGCATTTCCGGATAGTACGGGATCAGGCGCAGGATGATGCCGTCGAATTCATCCGCTTCCTCTTCGAAATGTCTTTGGATCCGATCCATGGTCGCCTTTCGTGCCATTGACGTTTCGTGATTCCGTCATGCCTGGATGGCCTGACCGGGTTGAACGAGGGGCAGGCGGTTCACTCCTTCGGGCGGCCGGACGGTTTTCGGAATTCGATCAGCTCCACCGGGGCGCCGTTGTCGAGAATCATGGCGGTACGGACGCCTTCGGAAGGGGCACTCACTTCGCCGATCAGCGTCCATCCTTTCAGCGCGGCGTCGAGATCGTCCACCTCGAAAGCCAGGTGCGGAACCGTCCGGATGATTTCGGGCAGGGGGCAGTCCGGGTCGAAGCGCATCCATTCGATTCCGAACGGGCTGGTCTCGAACCCGGAGACATGGAACTTCAGATGCGGCAGGTGCCGCTCCCCCGGACGGGGAACGGACGTGGGAATGCCCAGATGATGGTATCGCCAGCCCATCCGCGAGACGGCGAAAGGGGGTTCGTGATCAAAGCGTTTGATCGGCATGGTTTACCGGTCTCCGTTGACACTGTAATCACATAATATTGCGAGGAAGCGGAAGAAAGTCAACAGGACAATTTAAAAAAACGCTCCGGGAGGTTGGGAACCTCCCCGCTGGCCGGGGCCAAGTAATTTTATTTTCGTAATATTGAAGGTCCGGAGCGTTCACACTAAAAAAACCTCCCGCGGGCGCTGAAAGCTCGTCGGAGGTTCGATCTCCGAACCACTCCGGGTCTTCAATATTCCGTCGAAGTTGTAGGTCCGAAATGCCGAGGCCGCGAAGCGGCCGAGGCTTTCGGACGTCTTTATGAGTTTGTCCGATAGCCGGCGAGAAGATGCCGGCTTGTCGGACCTACAACTCGTCCGATAGCCGGCGAGAAGATGCCGGCATATCGGACCTACAACTATTCGACCCGGAACTCGAAACCCGGAACGCGGAACCGTTTTTACAGCCCCGGATTCCCGGTCGCAGGCGGCGCGTGGTCCTCTTTCGCGGGCGGGCCGAGCAATTCCGTCAGTATCGGCTTCAGGCCGTCGGCCCAGACCTGATAGGCCGGGAGCGCGGGATGCAGTTTGTCCGGGTCCATCATACCCTCGAAAAGCCGGCCGTCGGCATCGGCCAATTTGTCATTGACGTTCAGGAACCGGATCGTCCTGCCGTCGGCCAGGCCGGGCAGAGCGGCATTGATGCGGTTGATCACCGGCATGGCGTACGGATGGTCATTGCGCGGGAACACAGCTGTCAGGACGATGACGGCCTTTGGGGCCTTCTCCCGCATTCCTTCGAGCACTGCGCGTATGCCTTTGACGATTCCCGCCGCCCGCGTCGAATCTCCTTCCGGCACGGGCCCGTACCCGACGTTGTTGGTGCCCGCCAGGAGCACGATCACCTTGGGGTGCACGCCGTCCAGTTCGCCGTTCCACAGACGCCACAGGATGTTCTCCACCGAATCGCCGCCCCATCCGAAGTCCGCGGCGTTCCACCCGAAAAACTGGTTCCTGAAATGCGCGAGCAGGTGCGGGTAATCCGTCGCGCCCCACCGCCGGGTGATGGAATTGCCCGCAAAGTAGACGTCGATGCCGCCTTTGGCCGCTTTTTCAAGGAGCTGAGCATGGGCGGCCTGCGAGTTCGCGTCCTTTCTCTCCGCCGGCCTCCAGGGCGCCCGCGCCGGCGGCTTGTGGCCGAGCAGACGGCCGGCCCATGGAATGAAATGCTTCCAATTCGGTCCGTCCGTGTGGCCGCCGTCGTGCTGGCGCCAGGCCAGGTGACCGTCGAGAAGACCGGTGTTGACAGGCGGCATTTTCACGGTCCGGTAGTCCCCGGACACGCCCAGGTCCTTCGCGCCGAGCAGGCGGAAAGCCGGTCCCGCAGCGACCGCGGCCATGAAACTGCCCTGCTGGTCGAGCCATTTCGCGTCGCCCTTTTCCGGAATGCCGTAGCTGACGAAGGTCGGGCGGGGCGCGCAGAGCGCGATGAGCTGATGGCTGTCCACGGGTATGTCCCCTGCGTTCCGGCTCCCGAAGGATGCCTCGGCTGCTCCGAATTTCAGGAAATTGCCCGCCATCCAGTGATACTCGCCGGAGCCGGTGAGATTTTCCACGGCTTCGCCGAAATTGCGGCGGTGCGGTTTGGCCCCGCCCTCGCCCGAGGACCCGACCAGCGCGACCGCGAACCGGCTGTCGAAAGCCATGGTCACGAGCGCGGCTTTGCCGTAGCGCGAGACGCCCTCGATGCCGACACGTCCGGCGTCCACCGCGGGATCCGTTTCGAAATAATCCAAAGCGCGGGAGGCGCCCCAGGCCCATGCCCGCAGTGCGCCCCAATCGTCCGGCTTCCGGAACCGGCCCTGGTTGACCAGGCCGATGATGCCGCGGGTCAGGCCGGCGCCGTTGTCCGCCTGCACGCTTCCGGGCTGGAGTATGGCGTATCCCCACCCGTCCCCGATGAGCTGCTGGCGGGCCGGCGGGTCGGAGGGTTTTCCGGGTGCGGTCGGCGGCGGCGGCGGCGGAGCCGGCATGCCCGCTCTGGGAGCGGTTTTTTCTTTCGGCAGGCCGCCGAAACCGAACATCATCATCACAGGCACGGGCCCTTCGGAATCCGCAGGGGTGACCAGCGTGAGCTTGATGTCCACGCTGATCCGGGGGCAGGCGGAATTGTCCACGCGCCCGATCAGTTCCTTTCCGATCACCGGGTACGGGCCGACCGTGGTTTCAACAGTCCGTACGACCGTCCAGGTCACCTTCGGAACGTCCTTCGGAACCCGGCCCAGCACCTCCCGTTCGAAATCTTCGACGATTTCAGGCCTGCGCCTCTTCCACCACATCTCGGGCGTGGTCACTTTTTTGCCGTTTTTCAGTGTCAGTACGTCCGGCCAGTCCGGGAAGGGATTCGCCAGACTCGTGTCGTAATTGGCGTGATCCGGTTTGG
>JAFGAX010000199.1 GCA_016933415.1 bacterium | reverse complement strand
TGCAAGAACTGCCAGAACTGGGAGATTTCGCAGGCCAATCCCGAGGATTCCGTGGCCGCCAAGATGCCGCCCGACCGGATTCCGGCGCTGGCGAAAGAGTACGACTGCCTGTCCGTGGCCTATACCTACACGGATCCTGTGGCCTACTATGAATACACCCTGGACGCGTGTGCCAAGACACGCGAGGCCGGTCTGCGCAACATCCTCGTCACGGCCGGCTACATGAACGACCCGACCGCGCGCGAACTCTACAAACTGGCCGACGCGGCCAACATTGACCTGAAGGCGTTCTCCGACCGGTTTTACCGGGAGGTCTGCGATGCCACGCTGGCGCCGGTCCTGAACACATTGGTCGTCGCCAAGTCGATGGGGGTGGAGGTGGAAGTCACCAACCTCCTCATTCCCACGTTGAACGATTCCGATGCGGACATCAAGGCGCTGTCTCGATGGGTAAAGGAAAACATGGGCCGCGAAACGCCGCTCCATTTTTCGAGGTTCTCTCCGCGATACCGGATGAAGCACATTCCTCCCACCCCTCCGGAGACTCTCATCCGAGCCCGGGGAATCGCCCGTGCGGAAGGCATGTACCATGTTTACATCGGCAATGTACTGGTGCCGGACGCGGGGAAGACATTCTGCCACGGGTGCGGCGCACTTCTCGTCGAACGGGTGGGGTACCGGATCCTCCAGAACCGGCTGTCGAACGGCGCTTGTCCGGACTGCCGGACGAAGGCATACGGAGTGTGGAAATGACACGTCGCCGGTTTTTACATCTTCTCTGCGCCGCCGGAGCGGCCGTCATGACGGCTTCGTGGCGGCGCCTGTCGAAAATCGCGGCGGGATATCGCACCGGCGAGTTCCCGGGGAGAGTCCGGTCTTTCCGCGAGTCGGAAATACGAAGGCCGGCCAGATGGCTCGGATGATCGGAAGGTGAGGATGCCTGTGCGTTTTGCGATAGGATCGTCCGCCACTCGATGGTCGAGATCGGGAGTCCTTTTCGCCGTCGGATTCTTTGCCCTCTTTGTCCAGGCTTTGCTCTTTCGGTCGTTTCTCTCGGTTTTCGAGGGAAACGAGCTGGCGATCGCGGGGTTCTTCAGTTCCTGGCTGTTCTGGACCGGGGTGGGCGCTCTTGCCGCGCGGATATCGCAGAAATCGCTTCCCATCCTGAGGCGCCGCTTCACCCTGTTTGTGCTCCTGTACGTGCCGGCCTGCCTTCTGCAGGATACGCTCATCGGGGCGTCCCGGGAGATTGCGGGCGTCCGGTCGTACGAGCTCTTTCCGCTGCTGAAGATGCTTCCGTACGCATTCGTGCTGAACGCGCCCGTGAGTTTTTGCACGGGTCTGTTCTTCACGATCGCCTGCGGCTGGGCGGAAGAGACCGTCGCGACGCCCGTTGCCAGGGTCTACATTCTCGAATCGCTCGGCGGCGCGGCCGGGGGAGTGGTCGTCACGCTGCTTCTGTCGTTTGGGATGGCCGAGGAATCGGCGTTCCTCTGCGCCGCCATCCTGCTCTCGCTGGCGGCGGGCCTGGATTTCTGGATGGAAAAAAGAAACCCGTTGCTTCTCTTGCTGCCGGTCGCGTTTGTCGGCCTTGTCCTGTCCGGCGGCGCCGCGCGCTGGGAGAGAATGGCCGAACGGCGCGCGTGGAGCCGGCTGATACCGGCGGAGAGTTACCGCGGTTCGTTCGCCACGCCGCAGGGCAGATACCTGTACGGGGATTACAGGGGGCAGTTCACCGTCGTGACCCGGGAATCCATCACCGACACGATCCCCTCCGTGGAATACGCTTCCCAGGTGGCTGCCATTCATCTCGCCCAGCGGCCGGATTCCCGCCGTTTTCTTGTGGCCGGCCCGCAAGCCTTTTCCATCTGCCGGCGCCTGCTGACGCTTCCCCAGGCGGAGACGGTCGTGTGGCTCGACACCGATCCGCGCTACGCGGCCCGACTTCTGGAGGTCCTTCCGAAAGACCTTGCGGGAGATCTCCGGCGGATACGAATTCC
>JAFGAX010000030.1 GCA_016933415.1 bacterium | reverse complement strand
CATTGCTGCCCGCCAGCAGCAGCGTGTCCGCGACGGCAATCGAGACCGGCACGGCCCGGGTCTGAACGTCCGAGGTCACCGTAATCGCGGCCGGATTGCGCGCATCGAGAACCGCCACTCCCTGCCGGCCGCCGGCCGACGCATACGCCGCGTACAACCGGCCCGGATCGGACGGGGCGATGAACAAATCGCGTCCCTCGCCCTGCAGGTCATATTCGGACAGTCGGGCGGGATGCTGCGGATCTGCGATATCGATCGTTTCAAGAAATGACGTCTGTTCGTTGACGGCAATCACGTGAACCCGGTTCCCCGCCGCGACCGGCTTTCGGAACTCGCCCCGCGACGTGACGTATACGCCGAGGGCCCGGATGTCTCCGGGGTCCGAACAGTCGAGCACAAACAGCGAGTCGGCCCGCACCGCGACGAGACGGGTGTTGGAGACGGCCATGCCGTTGAGACTGTGCCACGCCCGGCTGCTGCCGATCGGTTCGACGGTCTGCGGATCCCTGATCTTGTACATCCAGAGCCTTTTTTCGCCCGCCAGATACAGCGTGTCGTTCGACAAAACCTGATGTTTCAGCGAAACCGGCGCCTCGTACACGCCATTCGGCACGGGCGCGGCCGGATTGGTAACGTCCAGGCGGCAGAAGGGAACGGAAGAACCGCTCAAGCACAGGTAGGCCCGGGGGTGACGCACATCCAGGCTTCTCCCCGAGATCCAGTTTTCTCCTTCCAGCCTAAAGGTGCCCGACAGCCGCGGGTTACGGACATCGGTCAGGTCGAAAAGAAACAGACTGGTCGATCCCGAGGTCGACACGTAGAGCAGGTTCCCCTCGGCCCGGATCTGCATCGGATTCATGTATTCGGTCACAAAACCTTCCGTGACCTTGGTTTCGACAACCGCCAGATCAGACGGTGCCGCCGGATTCCCCATATCGAGGATTTTGACGCCGATGTCCGGGTATTCGGCCGTGCCCACATAGGCCCGGCCGTCCGTCAGGGTCATGCAGTCCACCCGGGGAACCGGCTGCCTGTGAATGCAGGCCACCGCGTTCCAATTGCCGCAATCGTAGACCAGCAGGGAATCGGACGTGCCCGCGACCAGAATCCCGCCGTCCAGCGCGGCGGCCCGCACACCGTCCAGGGGTATTTCGGCCCGGACGCGTACATCGGCCGGGTTCGAGACGTCGAAGATCAGTATCCTGTTCTGTGTCGGAAAGAGAAGAAGCCCGGAAGAAAGCGAGGCGTTCAACGGCCGTCCGCTCCGGCCGGCCACCCGTCCGAGGGAAACGGGCTCGAGCGGGTCCGAAATGTCCAGCACCTGAAGCGAGGAATCGGACCCGGCATAGCACGCGAACAGATACCCGTCCTGCGCCAGCAGTGCGCTCGGTTCGCCGGGCAGTTCGAATTCTCCGGCTTTCACGATTGTTTCCCCGGAGATGTCCAGAATAACGAGATGCGTGGACAGCGTCAGATACGCGGTCTCGCCGGTGACCGCCGAATTATTGGACCAGCCCCCCTCGCTGTACCGGTTCTGAAGTTCGGGCGTGTCCTGCGTCGTTCCACCCGTCGAGAATAACAGGGAAACGATCAGAGCGATGAGTGACTTTTTCATGAGGCCTCCTGCGTTTGGTTCCCCTTGTGAACAGGACGGGTAATCAGTATATGCGCACCGGATGCCCGCCCCATGATGGTCGGCCGGAAGCGAGGCACCGACATGGAAAAAAAATAAGAAATTACGGGAAAGTAAGCAAGGGATTTCGATTACCCAAAAGACGGCTGAAACGCGTCATCCATACCGCTGTTTCGGCCGTTTCCGCATCAAGGGAGGGATTGGACCTTGCTCACCAGATTGTCCGAATCTGCCCCCACTCCCGGATACGCGGATCTTTCGTCACAAGCGGCGCCTGATACGCCAGGCATGCGGCGGCAATGAGCCGGTCCGCCGGATCCCCGTGAAAATCGCCGGGAAGCCGGGTTGGAAGAGCCGCGATCCGGGCATCGATGGGAAGAAGACGGATGCGGGGAAGATCGAGCGCCGCTTCGAGCCATTTCTCCACGTCCATGGTCAGGCCCATCCGCCGCTTTGCGACCAGCATGGCCGTTTCCCAGCAGGATATGGCGCATATCCCCAGTGCGTCGGCCCGATCGATTGCCAACCGCGCGCTTTCGGATAATTCGGGAGATTCGGACGAATGCCATATCCAGACATGGGTGTCGAGAATGATCATCGATCCGCTTCCCACTCATCCCCGATCGGACTTACGATGTCTTTCTCGAAAACCAGGCTGTCTTTCAGGGGATTGACCGATTCCCCTCCGGATTCGGGACAGGGGATGACCTGGGCCACGGATTTACCGTGTTTCGTCACGACGATTCGGACCTTTTTTCTGGCCACCTCGTCGAGCAGGGACAGGCATTTTGCCTTGAACTCGCCTGCAGGCACTTTT
>JAFGAX010000198.1 GCA_016933415.1 bacterium | reverse complement strand
GATCACACCGGGACCCTTGGCTCCGGCGTCCAGCCCGTCTTCGATCAGCATTTCCGGGATCTCGATCAGATAGGAGCGCGTTCCATCCGTGAAATAGATATCCGACTGCAGTTTCGTCGGCGCGTCCTTCCACGTGTGGTACGTGTCGGCGGAATACCGCGGGATCCGCATTTCGAGCTTCACTTCGCGGAACCCGTCGATTTTCGGCTGAAGGACGTACCGGCCCTGGTTCGTGCCGTCGTCCTTTTTCAGCTTCCGCTGAAGAGTGAGCTTGAAGTATTCCCAGCCGACCTCATCGCCGGATGCCAGCGCGTCGGCCTGATCGGCGATGCGGATCCTCGAATTCGACGTGGACACCGAAAAGCGGACGCGCGACATGTTCGCGATCGACAGTGACGGGAACGCGGTGGCGGAACGCGAGAGCGAGCGGCAAACCAGGCCGAATTCGGCCTGAACGATCTTGCCCTTTTCGCCGGTGAGTGAAAACATGTCGATCATGGCGCCGTCATACCGCCAGCGTGAAACAGACTTCTCGATCTCCATGCGGAACATCTTCGAGTGATCGTCGGCGATTGTGAAAACCGTTCCGGCCGCCGCGCCCAGGGCCATCTCGAGGAGCGTGTCGAAATTGTAATAATCGAAGTCCGCCTTGAACGGCCCCTCGATCTTGATCAGCCCGCCGTCCGGAGCCCTGTGGCCGGCCGATCCCTCGAGGCAGTTGTTCTCGTTCCATTCGATCTGCTGTTTGATCGATTCGTCATTGAACGGAATCTGCTGGTCCACCGCGGCCCAGGTCTCGCCCCAGCTCGTGCAGGCCTTGATTCCGGTTTTCGACAGCACTCCGATGCCTTCAGGCATGATTCACCTCTTTTATAAAATCAGATGATTGACACCTCATGCATTCACCGCCTGGTGGTGAAACTGAACCGTGAAATCGATCGACATGAATCCGCGGGGGTTCGACCAGTCATAGAGCGGATGACATCCGTCGTAAAATGTGTAATCCACGAACAGCGGATTCGCTCGCGTGATGTCCGCGGTCATGACCTTGATGATGTCCTGCAGAAGCTTTTCCATCTCCTTCGAAAGCAGGCCGGATCCGTCGACGTCCTGGTTCGCGTCCACGACCGCCAGAATGCGGACGTTCATGCTCCGGGTATACTCCGTGTTCGTCTCGGGACTCGCGGTTTCCGCTCCGGCGACAATGAACAGCGCCGGGAGCGAATTCTCCTTTTCCCAGTTCGCGAGGTTGCGGCTCACCAGTGCCACGTCGAAATTGTATCCGTGCGCCTTCGTGATGTACTGAAGGGTCGTCTGGACGTTCGCCAGAATCGTTTCACGCTTCGGAGTAGCCACTGGCATATGCCGCCAATCTCGCCTTGAAAAGTTCCTGAATGGCCGGGAGTGATTCCTCGGCCGCGGGGGTCAGGGACGGCCTGGCCTTGATGTTGATCGTCAGGCTCTTCGAGAGGGCCATGGCCGCGAACTTATTGTTCGACGCACCATCTTCCGAAGAGTATCCGGTCGCGTAGGCCATGGCCCAGAAGAAACTCCGCTGCTTCGGCGTCGGGATCTGACGGATTGTCCCGCCGTATTCGTGGATGGCCGCGTACGGAACTTTCGATCCCTTCGTACCGATAATTTTATTTCCGGATACGCGGACTTCCTGGATGCCCTCTCTCTGGCCGCCTTTTCCGAACGCGCCGCCCTGGGGCAGATATGACCGCGCCAGCCGCCCGGAGCGGACTGTCAGCTTGTCACCGGCCGGCCGCATAAGCATGGTGGCGTCCTTTGACGCCATGACCATGTGATCGCCGACCGCCTTCTGGCCGATCAGATCGAGCGCCTCATGCGTAGTCTCGGCCAGCATGGCCTTGATGCCGAGCTCCATCTCCTGAAATTTCTGCGAGGTGGCCTCGAACGTGCCGCCGTCGTTGATGCGGATATCCATCAGACCGCAATCCTCTTATGCCGTTTCAGACCGATAAGGGTCATCGGGTTAAGGCCGTGAAGGAAGGTGTTCGACCCGGCATCGGATACGGCCTCGCTCTGTATTCCGAGTCGGCCGGAGCCCTGGGTCGAATCCTTGTATATGATGGCCGCCAGCTCGATGACGGCCGCTTTGATTTCATCGGGAATGGCCGAAGCTGCATATCCGGCCGTGTACACCACCGTGACGTTCTGGATCCCGCTCGTGAAAATTCCGGATTTCAGATAAACCGCCCCGGTGTTCAGGTTCGTCTTGATCGTGGTCGAAAGGTCGGTCACGGCGACGTCGTCGATCGTGATGGACGTCACGGAAACGACCGGGTAATTTTTCAGGTAAAGAAGCGAGGAGCCGTCTCCGTCGCGTGTCTCGGCGTAGGCCGTGCTTTCGATGGCGCGCTTCAGCCAGCTTTCGATCTGACCCTGGGCCCACTCACAGCAGGTATCCAGAAAATCATCCTGGCTCGTGACCGCGTCCTGGATCTTTAAATAATCCTTCAGGGTTTCATGGTCAACGATCATTTTTCGTCTCCCGGGTCACGGACTCTGTGATCATGGTATTGACCAGGCGAGGCGGCCGCCCGGGATCCTGCGTCCGCATTCGCTTTCCAGTAAGCGCCTGGTGTTTTTCGGATTTCAGCTGTTGACATTTTTCAGTAGTCGGTTTCACGTTGGATCCTTTTCTTTAAACCTCCGGACGGCCGGTGATCTGGCCGCCCGGAAGCCTCGCCGCACCGAGAGGAGGCTCGTCAGTACTTGAAACCGATATCCACGTCGTCAACCCAGACCGAGTCCGTGGTCGTACCGGCCGCGTTCGCGCGAATGCGCCCATACTTGTTCGCGGGAACCGCGGTGACGATGTACGTCCAGTATTTGGTCTCGTTGGCCGTGCCCTGCAGTTTACAGGTATCGAGAAGCGCCGTGAGGCCCGCCTTCCAGGGGTACCAGGTCGTGGCGTCGTCCGACACGTCCAGGAACACGATCAGTCTGGCGGAATCCGAAGTTGTCGTTTCGCGGACCTTCATGTTGACGGACATGGCCGACGCGATGTCGTATCCGCGACCGCTCCCGGATTCCACCTGCAGGAGGAAGGACGATGTGGTGTCCTTTCCCGTGGCCGCCTTCAGGGTGTCCGATTTTGCGCCCAGTTCGACGCCCCACTTCGCGTCGGTCTTGAACCACGATCCGCCGCCGAAGGCCACTGCCGCCATCAGAATGCAGGCGATCAGGAAGGCCCCGAAGCTCTGATTTTTGAAAAGAGTTTTCACGTCATGCTCCTTGTTTCGTGTGAGAGGGGCCGCCCGTCGGATCCGGCGGGCGATCCCGGGTGGTTCCGTCCACCTGCTACTCGGTGGTTTTCTTCTTCTTGGTTTTCGGTTCGGACTCGGCCCCTTTACCGTTCACCGGCCAGGTCACGTCCTTGTCTTCGGCAGGGGCGAGACACTCCGGCCCGAAGGCCTTCGCCTCGTCGTCCGGAAGCTCGACAATGATCTCCCGGCTGTTCTTTCCGGCCGGGTCGATGAAGCTGGCGGGCACGACCCCGATCGAGGTCTTGCACCGATGGATCGCTTTGTATCTTCCCACGGTGAATCTCCTTTCGGTGTGGGGTGAACTTGATCGACTGATTGATCACTTGGACAGTGGCCCCGGGGAATTCCCCCGGGGCCCCGTACCTATCAGACCGCGGCGGTCTTCAGGCGCGTCAGCCCCGCGGGAACCGGGATCGCGATGTCCGCGCGCTCCACGAACCGAAGGGCGGTCTTGCACTCCTCGCCCAGGTTCTCGGTTCCGACCGTGCCCTCGGTCAGCTGTTTCACCGCGAGCTGCTTCCGGTCGCCGAACGCGGCGCACTGGCGCAGGTTGCCGAACGCGATGAAATTGGTGTTCGCCGCGCTGGACGACGTTCCCGGCATGACGTCCGAGAGCTCGTACGGATATCCGGCGAGCGAACCCGGCAGGCCGTTCAGCGGTTCCTGCAGGATGTAGCGGCCATTGTTGTCCTTCAGCTTCCGCAGGATCGTCATGGTGTTGTTGTGGAAATAGAACTTCGCTCCGCGCAGTCCGGCCGCGGTCAGGGAGTCCACGATGTCCAGGATGTCGTCGTAGGTGATGTTCGCGAACGCGGTCTTCCCGGCCGCCAGGGTGACCTGCGTCACACCGGTCTTCGCGAAGATACCGGTGATCGGAGAGGTTCCGGTGAACAGGGCCGTGTCCTCGGCCTGGGCCATGGCTTCGGCCACGAGCTGGGCCACCAGCTGGAGCACCTCGATCCCGGCGTCCTCCAGGAACTCTTCGGTGTTCGCGACCAGGGCCGCGAGCTTCTTGGCGGTCAGGTCGATGTCGCCGAAGGTCGGCTCACCCTTGGTAATCGCGTTGCCTTCCGTGACCCAGTAGGCCGTGACTCCGGTGGCCAGGGTCTGGATTGACTTCACCTTCCGGGACATGGGCACGACCCGGCAGTCGCGGCGGGCAATGCCGTAGAGCGGGATCAGCCGCCAGACCTCGCCCATGAATTCCTCGGGCACCAACACGAGGCCCTGGGCGCCGGTCGTCTCGTCGAGGGTGGTGCGGGTCTGCATGCCCGCGGGAACCGAGAGGGCCATGGCACCGGCCACGTCGCCCGCGACGATCGAGCGGAAGAACTTCATGACGCGCTCGGTGTCCTTCATGCCTTCCGCCTCATGCTCCGGCGTGCCCGGGAAACGCAGGTGGTTCCGATCGATCCTGCTGAGCGGTTCGAGCGCGGCCCGCACGGTGTTGGCGACCATCTCCTGCATCTGGGCCACGTTGAGCTGAACGATCTGGGGAGCGGCGGAGGCCTCCGCCACCTCGTCGAATTCGGCCTTTCCGCAGGACGCGCAGGCCGTGGGCGCCGCTTCGGCGACGTGCATATTTCCGCACGCTTTGCACTTGTACTTCTTCATTCCGTGTCTCCTTAATTGGTGTCGTGTCAGTTGTTCAGACGGCCCCTGGCCTGCTTGATCGCTCCGTCGACCGCCTGGCGGATCATCTCCGCGAGCTCTCCGACTGCGATCATCCGCATCCCCGGTTCCGGGGCGGGGGGATCCTGAACGGGTTGGGGCGGCACATCGCCGCCCTGACGATTGACGTTATTGAAATTCTTGACTTCGCGGGTGAGATCCGCCACCGCGGCGCGGAGCTCCGAGATCTCCCTCCTGGAGGCAGCGAGATCCCGGCGGAGGTTCTCAATTTCGGCTCGGACTTCCGGTGGATCCTGGCCGGCCGCGGCTGTGGCGCCCGGAGCCGGGGGATCGGCGGGGGGATCCTGCGATTCGCCCGGGTCTTCGGGATCTGCCGACGTCCGGATGACCGGCGGGAGTCCGGAGTTACCACTGATCGCCTCGCCCAGGCTGCGGACGAGGATCTCGGACTTCACCCTGCCGTCCCGCAGCGCCTGCGTCAGCGCGTCCGGATTTCCGGGGACCGGGACGGGAGAGTACTCGAGCAATTCGACTTCCTTGAAGATGTAATCGAAATTCCCTTCGAGCCCCCACTTCTTGACCAGCTCGTCGAATTCATCCGCTTCCTGGCCGACCGAATTCTTGACGAAGGCCCCCACGGACCAGGCCTGCATGAACCGGCTCGAGTAGAGCATCAGGAGATCGTCGCCCATGGTCGTCTTCGCAAACTCCGTCTTGCAGAGCAGGCCGAACTTGTCGGGCTTCTGCCACATCGAGCGGCCGACCGGTGGATTGAAATAGTCATGGGCGTACAGCACGACCGGGTTCTTCGCAAACCGGGTGAGATCGAAGGAGTCCGGAAGGAACACTGTTCCGTAACAGTCCGGCGTTTTCGTCGACGCATAATGGACCACGGACCGTTCCTCGATGTTCACTTCGCGGATTTCGAAGGAGCAATCCTTCCGGATCGCATTCTGCATGATCTTCGCGAGTTGGGGTTTCACTTTCATCGGCATGGAATCACTCCTTTTTCTTCCGAAGCATCGTGCAATAACAGCTGATGATGTCCGCCAGATCCGCGCAGTCCTTGTCGCCCGGGTACATCAGGGCGTTTCCGGCGCCGGTCTGGAACGGCTCGTCGAACGCCCGCTCCTGGCCGTCGGTGGCCTGGTGCGAATCGCGCACGTTGGACTGCCGGGTCGTCAGCCAGAATTTGTAATCGTCCTCGCCGCCGAGGCGGTAGGCCGCCAGGATCCCGTTGTTCAGCGTCCCGGTCGCTTCGGTTATGGCAATGCGCTGGGCCCGGTAATCCTCCGCGAATCCGAAGACGTTCTTCACACGCTGCGTGATCTGGGCGAGGGATTCGGCCTCCTTGAGACCGATCGTCAGTTCGGACTTGAGGGACGCGAGCGTCGTGTCGTTCACTTCAAATGAGAACTTTTCCTTTGAAAGGTTGAGCCACTTGGAAAGACGATCGCCGATCACCGGTTCGGCGTCCGAGCCCATTTCTTCAAAGGCTTTTCTCATCCCGGCGGTCAGCATGTCCCTGAAGGCCGGATCCGCGGCCTCCGCGAAAATCCGCTCCGCCTCCTCGCGGCTGAACAGCACGAAATCCGGATTCAGCGCCGCGCGCTGCGCCTTCGCGGCCGCGGACTGATCGGACCCCATGGCCTTCTTCAGGTTCCGAAGGACCTCGGCCTCCTGGCCCCTGAACAGGCCGGTCATCATTCGTTCGAACGGCCTCGCATGCGACTGGTGCAGATTGAAGAATCCCTTCCAGGCGCGGACCTT
>JAFGAX010000197.1 GCA_016933415.1 bacterium | reverse complement strand
GCGGTCTGGAACGCGAAGGACAGGCCGTCCGGCGTGTATTTCGTCAGGCTGGAGGCCGGGGGGAGCGTCCGGATCCGTAAAATGGTGATGCTCAAATAGTGAAATGAAACACGGATTGAATGGATCATATAAACATGGAACGCGGACCTTCGGCGCGGACGCTGAAAAGCGCGCGGATGGCCGCGGATGAAGATGGGAAATAGAGTTATTCGTTGATTTGAGAGACGGAATCGGAGACAGAAGACCTGAAAGGGCGTCAAGACCTTTCAGGTCTTCTGCTTCCTGCCGAGCGCATGCCCCCGCCTCCGCGCCGGAAATCGTCATTCGATGCTCAAATCAGCCTCCCGCAGGCCGGGCCGGACCCGCGGGAGGCTTTTCTCCGGTTCCGTACGTGTCAATGCACGCTGCGCGGAGTCTCCCGCCTCCGCGCTGAAGGAGCGCGCGTGTCATTGACACGCAGATCCGCCGGGTCCGGTTGATTTTCACGGGATAAAGCGTTATCTTTCCCCTGTCCAGCCGGCCGCGGGCCGATGGGATGACCCGGACCAGGCGAATCGGCGGGATGAGGACAGTCCGGAACCACAAGCATTGGAGAATGCACCATGAGATTCAGAAACGTCCTGTTCACGGCTTTCTTCCTGGCCTCAGCTTCCGGTGCCGGCGCGGGGACCATCGACGCCCCGTACTCGATCGGCACGTGGCACGGCTTCCGGCACACGGCCGTGAGCTACACCTTCGACGACAACACGCCGGACCATTTCCAGACCGTCCTTCCCATGTTCAACGAATTCGGATTCCCGGTCACCCTGTTCACGGTCACCGACTGGGTCCGGGACTGGAACGAGCTGCGCAGCGCCTCGGCCCAGGGCCACGAGGTGGCCAGCCACTCCGTGACGCATCCCAATTTCGGCAACATCGGCAAGTCCCAGCAGATCGCGGAGATCGAAAACTCCAGAATCGTCATCCAGACGCAGATTCCGGACAAAAAATGCGTAACCCATGCGTACCCGTACTGCGTGACGGGCAATGACTCGGCCATGCGGGCCAATTACATCGCGGGCCGGATCTGTTCGGGCAGCAACGAATCGTCCAATCCCGCGAACATGATGTGGCTGAGTTCCATCGTCACCGGCGATCAGGGGAGCATCCGCACCACGGCGAATTTCAATTCTCGGATGAAGGGAGCGGTCAGGGGAAAGCAGTGGATCGTGTGGCTGACGCACTGCGTCGACGGGACCGGCTGGTCGCCGACATCCCCCTCCGAAATCCGGGGGAGCCTCGAGTACCTGCACACACGGCAGGACACCTTCTGGGTGGCTACTTTCGGAGCCGTTGCCCGTTACATCCTCGAGCGCAAGGCCGTGGACGTGCACGAAACCGCGGCCGGCGACACCGGGATCACCGTGCAGGTGACGGACACGCTCGACAACGCCGTATTCGACCACCCCGTGACCCTGAGACGGCCCCTTCCCGAAGGATGGCCGTTCGCGGTCGCATGCCAGGCAGGCTTGCCGATCGCTTCGAGCGTCATTGAAGTGGACGGCGCAAAAGCCATCCAGTTCGACGCGGTTCCCGATGCCGGGGAAGTCGTCATTTCCAGGCGAGAGAGCGCGGCCGTTGGGATTCGCGCGAATCCGGCCATGCCCATGCCCAGGTCCTATCAAAACTATCCCAATCCCTTCAATCCCGCCACGACCATAGAGTTTTCGCTCCCGCGGAGCGGGAAGGCCGAACTGACGCTCGTGGACGCCACGGGCCGGACCGTGGCCAGGCTGGCGGACGGTTTCTACGAGGCGGGCACGCACCG
>JAFGAX010000196.1 GCA_016933415.1 bacterium | reverse complement strand
CCCCAGTAGCGCTGGCGCGAGATGAGCCAGTCGCGGATTTTATAATTGATTCTCCGGCCCCCGGCGCCGAGCTTCTCCAGGTGCCGGATCACGGATTCCCTGCCGGGCTCGGAGGGCTGTCCGTCGAAAGGACCGGAATTCACCATGATCCCGGGATCCACGTACGCTTCGGACAGCGCGCCGCGGGGGGATCCGTCCCGACTGATCACCTCGGTGACCGGAAGGCCGTATTTCCGGGCGAAATCGAAATCGCGCTCGTCATGCGCCGGAACGGCCATCACCGCGCCTGTGCCGTAGGTCAGGATGACGTAATCCGCTATCCAGACGGGCACCTTGCGGCCGTTGACCGGATTGACGCAGAAGCAGCCGGTGAACACGCCCGTCTTCTCCCGTTCAGTGGACGTGCGGTCGATCTCGGACTGACGCCGCGCCCGGTCCACGGCCGCTTCCACTTCGGCTTTCTGTTCGGGTGTCGTCAGCGAGGAAACCAGCGGATGCTCGGGGGCCAGGACCATGTAGGTGACGCCCCACAGCGTGTCCGGCCGGGTGGTGAACACTTCGATTTCACCGCCGCGGCCGTCGACTGGAAAACGGACGAAGGCGCCCTCGCTCCGGCCGATCCAGTTCCGCTGCATGATCTTTGTTTTTTCCGGCCAGTCGATCCGATCCAGCCCCTCCAGAAGCGCATCCGCGAATTCCGTGATCTTGAAGAACCATTGTTCAAGATCCTGGCGCACGACCTCGGTCTCGCATCTTTCGCAGCGACCGCCCTCGGCCTGTTCATTGGCCAGCACCGTTTTGCAGGAGGGACACCAGTTGACCGGCGCTTTCTTCCGGTAGGCCAGGCCGTTCCGGTAGAGCAGGAGAAAGAGCCACTGCGTCCAGCGGTAATAGGCGGGATCGCTGGTGTTGATCTCCCGGTCCCAGTCGTACATCGCGCCCATGGTTTCAAGCTGTCTCCGGATGCTGCGGATGTTGGCCCCGGTCGAAACCGCCGGGTGAACCCCGACCTTGATCGCGTAATTCTCCGCCGGCAGGCCGAACGCGTCGTACCCCATGGGTTCGAAAACGCGGTATCCCTGCATGCGTTTGAAACGCGCCCAGGTGTCCGTGGGCCCGTAATTCCACCAGTGCCCGATGTGAAGCCGGTCGCCGGACGGATACAGGAACATGACCAGGCAGTACAGTTTTTGTCCCGTCTCGGACATGTCGGTCCTGTACAGCCCGGTGTCAGACCAGATTTTCCGCCATTTATTTTCGATTTCAAAAACTGGGTATTGACTCATGCCTGGTTTCGCCCCGTGCGATTGAAAAGGCCGATGTGATTGCGAATAATATACGAATACGGAATTGAAAAGAAAAGATTTTTCTGATGCATTTGATTAAAAACCAAAGGGTTGGTGCAGGAAGCACCACGCGGCGGACCGAATCAGGAAAAAAAACAGGAGCGCGGCTGCGATACCCGCTGGCCAGCGCCAACGGGAGGGAAAAATCCAGGAACCCAAAAATCCAAAAGGCATCAGTGCTGCCAGCCAGAACAGGACTACCGTCAGACGGCCCCCCCCCATTCCCAGACTGTCCGGCAGATAATCGTCCGGGACACGCAGACAGCGGCCGGCCGGCCGGCCGTCGACATAGAGACCGGAATAGCCGCGCTTGAAGACCGCATCCACCCGGTGCCAGCCGTTGTCCCTGAACACGTCCGGAGCGGATGCCGCTTTGCGGGAACCGTTCGGGCCGGCCTGTTCCGTGCGGACGCGGAATACCAGATCCGGCCCGTCCTGGGCAAGCGTGAAATTCCTCTCCAGCGTGTTTCGGGACAGCGTCACGATGCGCGCCGGTCCGGATTGCTCGGGATTTCCGGTCCGGAGTCGCACGGTGAGGACCATTGCTGAGGCGCGTCTGACCGGTTCAAATACAAAATCCGTTGAATCCATGTTTCGAAGGGGCGTTTCTCCATTCACACGGATTCCGGACCCGCCCTCGCTCCATTCGAGGCCTGCCGCGGCCAGCCGGAACGGGGCGCCTCCGGTAATCCGGGAGTAAACGGTGTCTCCCCTGCCCTCTTGAAACCGGAAATGGAGAAGCGGAACATGGCCGCCGGCCGCGCCTTCCCAGGCCGGAATCCCCGCCTTCCAACCGCATCCGGCCGGAACGCCTTCGCTCAGCACGATCTCCCGGATTTCCCCGTTCCACGGCCTGTCACCCGTGGCCTCGTTTCCGACGAGCAGCGGAAGTTCCGGCTCCCAGGTCTGAAAACCGTTCCGCATCGCGGGCCAGGCGCAAAGCCCCGACAGAACAAGACCGTACAGCACAGCCAGAACCCCCGCGGTCTTTCTCTTTCTCCCTGCGCTCAGCACCGGATTGGGACGGTGGCTTGAACACCAGACCGATGCGAGCCGGAAACCCATCAGTGTGCCGAACCCGTTCATCGCCAGGTCGTTGATGGTGGTCGAGCGGCCGGGAAGAAAAAGCTGGGCAATCTCGATGCAGGCGCTGACGACCAGACCCGCAGCCGCGGTGCGGACGAGATGATTCGCGGAATTGCCCCCGAACCGGGCGGGATAGGCCATCGGCAGTAGAAATCCGAACGGCAGAAACAGAACGATGTTGTTCAGGATATCGAGAGGGCTGAGATAAATCAGGTCCAGTACGACATCCAGCGGATTGGACCTTTGCAGCAGTTCAAGGGTCCGGAGAGACGGCTGGTAGGGCGCCAGCGTCAACAAGCCCAGGTAGAACGCATAGATCCAGAACCGCCATTTCCATGCGGCCGCGTCCGCCCCCCCGGGGTCGGTCCGGACGAAAACTGTTTGGCCTTGACAATTCAAGGGCATTCCCATAAATTGATCCTAAACTGCCGTGCTCATGCGACCGGGGACTATCCGGAGGACATTCCGTGAATCGAAAAAGAAAAAGGCTGATTGTCATCGGCGACCGCGTGCTGATCCGTCCGGACGACGGCGTGGACCGGACAGCCGTCGGCTTGTACCTCCCGCAGACGGTGCTCGACAAGGATGCGGTGCAGAGCGGCATCGTGGCCGCCACGGGGCCGGGATTGGCCCTCCCCGACCCGGGCGGCGCCGACGAGGAACCGTGGAAGCATCCGGCGGCCGCGGCGCAGCACGTGCCCATGCAGGCCCGGGAGGGCGATGTCGCCATTTTTCTCCGCAAGGCGGCCGTGGAAATCAAGTACGAGGACAAAACCTACCTGGTCATTCCGCAGGCGGCCATTCTGGTCCTGCTGCGCGACGCGGACATCGAGGAGTGACGGACCATCCGTTCGGCTGATTCGGCCGCTCCACCCTTCCAATTCTGAACCGTCCGGACGCGCAAGGGCACACGGCGGGTTGAATATCCGCCTTCCGCTCCCCGCCGTGCGCCAGGCCCTTCGCGCTTTCACACGCCTTTCGCCACGAGATCGCCCACTTCGGTCGTGGAATAGCCCATTTTGCCCGCGCTGAGGCTTTTCAGCTTGTGTGCCGTCACGTCCATCACGGACCGTTCAATGGCCTCAGCAGCGGCCGTCTCTCCCAGGTGATCGAGCATCATCATTCCACTGCAAATCGCGGCCAGCGGGTTGATGACGTTCTTCCCCGTGTATTTGGGGGCGGATCCGCCGATGGGCTCGAACATGCTGACGCCTTCGGGATTGAGGTTGCCGCCCGCGGCGATGCCCATGCCGCCCTGAGTCATGGCGCCGAGATCGGTGATGATGTCGCCGAACATGTTGTCGGTCACGATGACGTCGAACCATTCGGGATTCTTCACCATCCACATGCACGTCGCGTCGACATGGTAATATTCCCTCTGGATGTCCGGATAGTCCTTCCGCCCCACCTCGTGGAACACACGCTCCCACAGATCGAACACATAGGTCAGCACATTGGTCTTGCCGCAAAGCGCGAGAGTCTTCCTGCGGTTCCGCTTACGCGTCACTTCGAAGGCGTAGCGGATGCACCGCTCGACCTGGAAACGATTGTAGACATTGCTCTGGACGGCCACTTCATGCGGCGTGCCCTTCATGGTCACGCCTCCCGTTCCCGTGTAGATACCGCCCGTGTTCTCGCGCACCACGATGTAATCGATGTCCGCGGGCCCCTTGTCCCGGAGCGGCGTCTCGACACCGGGATACAGCTTGACCGGACGCAGATTGATGTACTGGTCGAGTTCGAAACGGAGCCTGAGCAGAATCCCCTTCTCGAGTATGCCCGGTTTGACATCCGGATGGCCGATGGCCCCCAGGAAAATCGCATCGAACTTTTTCAGGTCGGAGGCCGCCGAGTCCGGAAGGACCTCGCCGGTTTTCAGGTAGCGCTCGCCGCCGAAATCGAAATGCGTGAAATCGAGTTTGAAACCGAATTTGCGGGAGGCGGCATCAAGGACCTTGATGCCCTCGGCCACGACTTCCGGTCCGGTTCCGTCACCGGGGAGGACGGCGATTCTGTAGGACTTCTGGCTCACGCGGATTTTCCTTTCAATGGATGGGCGCAGGGGGTCCGGCGGTCGCGCCGTTTACCGCCCCAGCATGTTGTGTTTTTTGGCGTACTCAAAAATTCCTCCGGCCGCGACAATGGCGGACACGTCACCCAGCGGGGAAAGCGGAAACTCCTTTTTCGTGCTGAGATCCCGCAGGAGATTCGCGTCGGTGTCGATTTCCAGGTCCTCGTTCGTCCGGATTTCCTGGGGCAGGGAAACCCGGCATTCGTACGGGATGAAATACCCCCCATCCACGGCGTTCCGGTAGAAAATTCGCGCGTACGATTCTGCGATCACAACCCGGACGCCGGCCATTTGCAGGGCGACGGGCGCGTGCTCGCGCGAGGATCCGCAGCCGAAGTTGCGGCCGCCGACGACGATCGAGAAGCACGACAGCTCGTTGCCCGGCTCCACGAAGGGAAGGTTCCCGTTCGGCAGTCCGGACTGGTGAATGGGAACGCCGGACAGGGCGAATTGCCCGTAGAATTTCCGCTCCTTCGGATCGTCCAGATTGTACACGAGGTGCCGGGCGGGAATGATCTGGTCCGTGTCGACATCGTTCCCGAGAACGAATGCTTTCCCTCGGATGAGGCTCACGGGCATGGGCTCCTTCTGTTGTGCGTCCGGTCGCGGATCCGCTCAGGCGGCGCGTCCGGAACGGGGGGTTCAGGCTTCGATCTCTCCGTTACAGCACGTCCCGGGGATCGGTGATGCGCCCCTTCAGGGCCGAAGCGGCCACGGTAAGGGGCGAAGCCAGATAGGTCTGGGAATCCGGCGATCCCATCCGGCCCGGGAAGTTCCGGTTGGTCGTGGAAAGGCAGACCTCGCTTCCGTTCAGCCGGCCGAAGGTGTCGGGCGGCCCGCCGAGGCAGGCCGCGCAGGAGGGCGGCCCGATCTTGGCTCCGGCGTCCTCGAAAATCCGCTTCAGCGTGCGGCCCCGGATCTGTTCAATGGAAAGCGCATGCGCCACCGAGACGGTGGCGGGCACCACGACGGTTCGCGTCCGGACACGGCCGCCGGCCAGGACGCGCGCCGCGGCTTTCAGGTCCTCGAGTTTGCCGCCCGTGCAGGATCCGATATAGCACTGGTCCAGTTTCACGTCCTTCAGGCTCCGGGCCGGCGCCACGTTGGCCGGGGAAAAGGGTTTGGCGACCACCGGCTCCAGATCCCGTGCGCGGTATTTGACCGTTCCCGCGAACGCCGCGTCCGGGTCGCTTGCCGGGGTGGTGAACGCCTTGTCCGTATGGGCCTTCACGAAGGCGACGGTCTTCTCGTCCGCGGCGATGATGCCGTTCTTGCCGCCGGCCTCGATGGCCATGTTGCAGAGCGTCATGCGCTCTTCCATGTCCATGGTCCGAATGCCGTCTCCTTCGAATTCCATGGCCCGGTAGGTGGCGCCGTCCGCGCCGATGTCGCCGATGATCCGCAGAATGACATCCTTCGCGGTCACGAAATCCGGGAGCGTGCCTTCCAGGATGAAACGGAGCGTCTCCGGAACCTTCACCCAGATCCGTCCGGTCCCCATGATGAAGGCGGCGTCGGTGTTGCCGATTCCGGTCGCGAACTCGCCGAAGGCGCCGGCCGTGCAGGTGTGGGAATCGGTCCCGAAAAGAGTCTGCCCCGGCACGGTGAACCCCTCCTCCGCCAGGGCGACGTGACAGACGCCCTTGTACCAGGGTGAATCCGCGTCGTACATATACGGAAGCCGCTGTTCTTTCGCGAAGGCCCGCAGAATTTCGAGGTTCCGCATCGCGTGACGGTCCTTCGTGAAGATGTAATGATCCGGTATCAACGCGACCTTGAACGGATCCCAGACCTTTGCGTCCGCGCCGAACTGGTTCTTGAAGATGCCGATGGTCCCGGGTCCGCAGACGTCATGCGTCATGAGCACGTCAACCCGGATCCAGACATTTTCTCCGGGCCGGACGGAAGGCCGTCCGGCGTGTTCGGCGATGATCTTTTCCGTCAGGGTCATCAGCGTTTCTCCGTGGCACTGCGTTCATGGTGAAATACGGCCTGGTTCACCGCGTGGAGGTAGGCCCGGGCGCTCGCCTCGATCACATCCGTGCTGGCCGCCCGGCCGGTATAGATCCGCTTCCGGTACTCGATCTGAAGAAGCACCTCGCCCATGGCGTCCTTGCCCTTGGTGACGGCGTTGAGGGTGTACTCGGTCATCCGCGCAGGAAAACCCGTGATGCGGTCGATGGCCCGGCAGACCGCATCGACCGGCCCGTCGCCCGTCGATGAATTCTCCTCGGTTTCCCCTGAACGCCGAAGCCGCACCGTCGCCGTGGGAATGAGCTGAGTGCCGCTCAGGACCTGAACCCCCTCCAGGACATAGGCCGCGGACGTCTCCGGGGTTTCCTGCTGGAGCAGCATCATGAGATCCGCATCGTACACTTCCTTCTTTTTATCCGCCAGCCGCGTGAAGGCGGTGTAGACGCGGTCCAGTTCCTCCCTCGAAAGCCGGCAGCCCATTTCGGAGAAGCGCTTGGAGAGCGCGTGCCGGCCGGAATGTTTGCCGAGCACCAGCACGCTTTCGGGAATGCCCACCGATACGGGCGTCATGATCTCGTAGGTGAGCGGATTCTTCAGCACGCCGTCCTGATGGATGCCTGCCTCGTGGGCGAACGCATTCGACCCCACGATGGCCTTGTTCCGCTGGACGTAGACGCCGGTGAGGTTCGACAAGAGCTGGCTCGACCGGTAAATCTCCGCGTGGGCAATGCCGCTTGTCAGCTTCAACCGCTCATGCCGGGTGTGGAGGATCATGGCGATCTCCTCGAGGGACGCGTTTCCGGCGCGTTCGCCGATGCCGTTCACCGTGCATTCCACCTGCCGCGCGCCGTTCTGAAGGGCCGCGATCGAATTGGCCACCGCGAGGCCCAGGTCGTTGTGGCAGTGCACGGCCAGGACGGCTTTCGTGATATTGGGCACCGTCTCACGCAGCGTGCGGATGAGCTGTCCGAATTCATCCGGAACCGCGTACCCGACCGTATCCGGTATGTTCACGACCGTGGCGCCCGCGTCGATGACCGCCTCGACAATTTGGGCCAGGAAAACGAAGTCGCTCCGGGTCGCGTCCTCGGCCGAAAACTGCACGTCCTCGGTCAGTGACTTGGCGTACCGCACCCACTGGACGGCCGTTTCCAGTGCCTCTTCGCGCGACTTTTTCAGCTTATGCTTCAGATGGATGTCCGACGTCGCGAGGAAGGTGTGGATGCGCGGCCGCTTGGCGTGCTTCAGGGCCTCCCAGGCGCGGTCGATGTCCTCCTTCTTGGTGCGGGCCAGCCCGGCAATCGCGCATCCCCGGAGTTCCTGGCTGATCCTCCGGACCGATTCAAAGTCGCCTTCGGACGCGATCGGGAACCCGGCCTCGAGCACGTCCGCGCCCAACCGCTCCAGCTGTTTGGCCATGGCGATTTTCTGGTCGACGGTCATGCTGAACCCGGGCGCCTGCTCCCCGTCCCGGAGCGTGGTGTCGAAAAAGACAACGCGGTTTTTCATCTGAAGCTCCCCGCCGATGAACGCATCATTCGTTTGCGTGCCTGCGGATCCGCATCCGCAGGAGTTCAAAGTTCAATGTTCAATGTTCAAAGAAAAAACATGTCTATATACGACGAGGAAATCAAACGGAGTCCCTCCGCCCGCTTTCAACCCGGAACCCGGAACTCTGAGCCCGAAACCGTTCTTCCTTTGAACTATGAACGTTGAACCTTGAACTATTTCTTGATCCAGGCCATCATGTCGCGCAGTTTTGCGCCGACCTGCTCGATCAGGAGTTCACGGTGCTCCTTGCGGAGGGCCTCCAGCCTGGGCCGGCCCGCTTCGTTCTCCTGAATCCATTCCTTCGCGAACTGGCCGCTCTGGATTTCCTTCAGAATGTCCTTCATGCGCGCCTTGGCGCCTGCGTCCACGACGCGCGGACCGCGGGTCATGCCGCCGTATTCCGCCGTATCGCTGACGGAGTAATACATGCGGGAGATGCCTCCCTCGTAAAACAGGTCGACGATGAGCTTGAGCTCATGCAGGCATTCAAAATACGCGATTTCCGGCTGGTACCCGGCTTCGACAAGCGTCTGGAATCCGGCTCGGACCAGCTCCGTGGCGCCGCCGCAAAGAACGGTCTGTTCGCCGAACAGGTCGGTTTCCGTCTCCTCTTTGAACGTGGTTTCAAGGATGCCCGCGCGGCCCGCGCCGATGCCGCTGGCGTGCGCGACCGCCATTTTCATTGCATTGCCGGAGGCGTCCTGAAAAACGGCCACGAGCGCCGGAACACCCGCGCCCCGCTCGTATTCACGCCGGACCAGGTGGCCGGGCCCCTTGGGCGCGACCATATAGACGTCGACATCCTTCGGCGGCTTGATCTGTCCGAAATGGATGTTGAAGCCGTGGGAGAAAACCAGGGCTTTCCCCGCCGTCATGTGTTTGGCGATGGCGGATTCATACACGGCCTTCTGGGTCTGGTCGGGCAGGAGAATCTGGATGACATCCGCCTGCCGGGCCGCTTCGTCCGCGGATACGGGCTGAAATCCGTGCGATACGGCCAGTTTCCAGTTGTCCGAATCCTTGAGGTCGGACACGACGACCTTGCATCCGCTGTCCCGAAGGTTCTGCGCCTGGGCGTGGCCCTGGCTGCCGTACCCGATGATGGCCATGGTGCGGTTTTTCAGGAGGTTCAAATCCGCATCCTTGTCGTAGAACATTTTCATTTTCAGTTCCTTTCCGCTTGAGAACAGCTTGGATCATTCAGACTATCGGGGTGAACATGCTTTTAAGTTCAAAGTTTAATGTTCAAAGTTCAAAGAAAACAGATGATGCGTCATTTTCAATTTCGATCATTTACGCTGGTCCTCAGGCCTGTGCTTTGAACATTGAACCTTGTACTTTGAACTTCTTTTTTATACGCTCACGCCTGCCCCTGGAACTCCCGCTTGAGCGCCACGGCGCCGGTGCGCGCGATTTCACGTATACCGAAGGGACGGAGCATGCCGATGGCCGCGTCCACCTTGTCTTCCTTTCCCGTGATCTCGACGGTCATGGTCTTGGTGCTGATGTCAATGATCTTGGCGCGGAAGATGTCGACGATCTGAACGATTTCTGGACGGGTCGCGGGCGTGCTGTGGACCTTGACCAGCGCCAGCTCGCGCTCCACAAAGGGCTCGAAGGTCAGGTCCACAACCTTGATCACGTCCACCAGCTTGTTGAGCTGTTTGGCGATCTGCTCGATGACCTGCTCCTCGCCGATGGTGGTGATGGTCGCACGGGTGAGACCCGCCTCTTCGGCCGCGCCGATGCTGATGCTGTCGATGCTGTAGCCCCGGCCGCTGAACAGCCCGACGATACGGGGAATCGCGTTGAATTCGTTTTCGAATAAAACGGACAACGTATGCTTCATGGCGGCTTCCCCTATTCCATCATGTTCATGATTGACGCGCCCGCGGGCACCATGGGCATCACTTTCTGCTCGGGATCGACGATGAAATCCATGACCACGGGCCTGTCCTTCACCTCGAGCGCCTGACGGACCGCGGGGGCCACATCCTCCGGCCTGACCACCCGTATACCGACGGCGCCATAGGCCTCGGCCAGCCGGACGAAGTCCGGATTCCCTTCCTGGATATACGTCTGGGAATACCGTTTTTCGAAAAACAGCTCCTGCCACTGCCGCACCATGCCGAGGTAGCCGTTGTTCAGAATCGCGATCTTGAGCGGCAGGCGGTTTTTCACGGCCGTCGCCAGTTCCTGTACGTTCATCTGAAAACCGCCGTCCCCCGTAAAACAGACCACGGTCGCCTCCGGCCGGCCGAACGCCGCACCGATGGCCGCGGGCAGGCCGAATCCCATGGTGCCGAGCCCGCCGGAGGACAGAAAGGAACGCGGGTTTTTGAACTTGTAGAACTGGGCCGCCCACATCTGGTTCTGCCCCACATCCGTGACCACCAGGGCCTCGTGTTTTGTCAGGTCGGCGAAGGTTTCGACGACATGCTGCGGCGCGATCAGGTCCGGTTTGGTCGTGTATTTCAGCGGATGTCCCTTCTTCAGTTCCTCGATCCGGCCCAGCCATTCCGCCGTGTCCGTTTTCTTGACCATGGAAACCAGAATGGGCAGAACGTTTTTGATATGACCCACGATCGGCACGTCCACTGGCACGTTCTTGGCAATGCAGGCCGGGTCGATGTCGATGTGGATCTTTTTCGATTCCCGGGAAAACGCATCCAGCCGGCCGGTGACGCGGTCGTCGAACCGCGCACCGACCGCGATCACCACGTCGCATTCCGTGATGGCCATGTTCGCGGCATACGTGCCGTGCATGCCCAGCATGCCCAGCGACAGCGGATGGTCCTCGGGAAAAACGCCAAGGCCCAGCAATGTCGTGGTCACGGGAATCCGCCCCTGCATGGCCAGCGCGCGGAGATCGTCCGATCCGTCCGCGAGTGTGACGCCGCCGCCCGCGTACACCAGGGGCCGTTTCGCCTCCATGATGAGTTTCGCCGCCTTGGCGATCTGCTGGGTGTGGCCCTCGTAGGTCGGATTGTATCCCCGGATGGCCACCCCTTCCTTGCGGATATAGGGCGCTTTCGAGGCCAGAACATCCTTCGGCAGGTCGACGAGCACGGGACCCGGCCTTCCCGTGGATGCCAGGAGAAATGCCTCCTGAACGACCCGGGGAAGATGCTCGGCCTTTTTCACGAGATAGCTGTGCTTGGTGATCGGCCGCGTGATGCCGATGATGTCCGCCTCCTGGAATGCGTCGTTGCCGATCATGGTGGAGGCGACCTGTCCGGTGAAGACGATGATCGGAATGGAGTCCATGTAGGCGTTGGCAATGCCGGTGACGGTGTTGGTCGCGCCGGGTCCTGAGGTCACGAACACCACGCCCGGCTTGCCCGTGGCCCGGGCGTACCCGTCCGCCGCGTGCGTGGCGCCCTGCTCGTGCCGCACGAGTACGTGCCGAAGCTTCGGATGGCGGACCAGGGTATCATACAGACCGATGACGGATCCGCCGGGATATCCGAACACGGTGTCCGCGCCCTCTTCCAGCAATGCCCGGATCAGGATGTCACTGCCGGTGAGAATTTCCGGTTCGGACTTCGTTTTGGGCTTGGACGGGACGGATTGCCTGTTTTGCATGACACGCTCCTGTTCTCGGGGATCAGCCCTGGGACGGCTGGACGGATTTGAGTACGGCGCCGCGGCTTGCGGACGTGACCATGGCGGAATAACGGACGAGCCACCCGGTTCGCACTTTCGGCGCCGCGGGTTTCCACGTTTTACGGCGTTCCGCGAGTTCCGAGGCGGGCAGATCGATATCGAGACGCCGGCCGGGAATGTCGATGACGATCCGGTCGCCGTTCTCAATCAGCCCGATCGGCCCGCCGGCCGCGGCTTCGGGCGAGACATGTCCGATGCAGGCGCCGCGCGTGCCGCCGGAAAAACGGCCGTCGGTCAGCAGGGCGACTTTTTCTCCCAGGCCCATGCCCATGAGATTGGCCGTGGGCGAGAGCATTTCCTGCATGCCCGGTCCGCCCGCGGGTCCTTCATACCGGATGACCACCACGTCACCGGCCTTGATGCGGCCGTCGAGAATGGCGGCGCCGGCCTCTTCCTGCGAATCGAAGCAGACCGCGGGTCCGGTGTGCCGGAGCATGGACGGATCGACGGCACCGGTCTTGACCACGGCGCCCTCCGGAGCCAGGCTGCCGAAAAGCACGGCCAGGCCGCCCTTGTCGCTGTAGGCGTTCTCCAGCGGCCGGATGATTTCAGGGTCCAGGATGCGGGCATCCCGGATGTTCTCGCCTACGGATTTTCCGGACACAGTGGGCAGGGCAAGGCTGAGAAGCGACCTCTTGGACAGTTCGGCCATGATTGCGGGAATGCCTCCCGCGCGGTCGAGGTCTTCCATGTGCAGGTTCGACGCGGGAGAAATCTTACAGAGATGCGGCACCCGTTCCGCGATGGTATTCAATGACTCCAATGGAAAATTCAGTCCGGCTTCTGCCGCAATGGCCAGGAAATGCAGAACCGTGTTCGTGGACCCGCCCATGGCCATGTCCACGGAGAACACGTTGTTCAGGCTGTCCCGGGTCATGAAATCCATGGGCCGGATGTTTTGACGCACGAGATCCACGATGCGCTGGGCGGAACGCACGACCAGTTCGAGCCGGTCGTTGCTTTCCGCAAGCCGCGTCCCGTTGCCGGGAAGGGCCAGTCCCAGAACTTCGAGCAGGCAGTTCATGGAATTCGCAGTGAACATGCCCGCGCATGAGCCGCATGTCGGGCAGGCCTTCTCCTCCAGCTCCTGAAGATCCGCCTCGGACAGACCGCCTGATTTGAAGGACCCGACTCCCTCGAAAACGCTGATCAGGTCCACGGCGCGGCCGGATTGCAGCTTTCCCGCGGCCATGGGGCCGCCGCTGACGAAAATCGTCGGTATATTGGCCCGTATGGCGCCCATGACCATGCCGGGCACGATCTTGTCGCAATTCGTGATGCACACGAGCCCGTCGAATGCGTGGGCGCGGACCATGGACTCGACCGAATCGGCGATAAGCTCTCGGCTGGGCAAAGAGTATTTCATCCCCCGGTGACCCATGGCGATGCCGTCGCAGATGCCGATCGTGTTGAATTCGAACCCCACGCCCCCGGTTTTCTGGATTTCCGCCTTGACCAGGCGTCCGAATTTCTGCAGGTGCACGTGTCCGGGTATGATTTCGACGAAGGAATTGCAGATGCCGATGAAGGGCTTGTCGAAATCCTCGTTCCGGACGCCGCAGGCGCGCAGAAGACTCCGGTGAGGGGCCCGTTCGAATCCTTCTTTGACCAGATCACTGTTCATAACGCCTCGCAATGGTTGGATTGCCCGTTTCAGGTCAAACCTACAAGGATATTTGAAGCGAAGGACAGATGGTGAAAGGTGGTTCTGGGGTTTGTAGGGTTGACCTTTTGTTTACGCCCGGCTTAGACCGAGGTCCAGACCGGTAAGGATCCCTACACCGAGGAGGAGGGCCGAGAGAATGAGAATAATTCGAATTCCGTTGAAAGTCATTGCTATTGCATGATTTTAGAATAAAACCGCCTGAATGGTTGAATCAAATATAATAAAATTTCATTCGGATGTCAAGAAAAAACAGGAAAAGGAACCTGAAAAAACCGGCCACGGGGTCCTGAAACCGGGATTCCATAACCGACATCCCCAGGTATCAGAACTCCGGGGTCCTTTTATCAGCGGATGACTCCTGAAATAAACGCTCCGGGAGGTTCGAAACCTCCCGGAGCGTTGACCCGTGCCGTCTCTTCGGCGTTCCCGCGAGGGCGGGGGCCCCTGCGGGAACGGCATTTTCATAGTGCCGCGCGGAGGCTCCTGCCTCCGCGCTGGATGGATGCGGATGTCGCAGGGGCGCGAGCCCCTGCGGGGAGTTGAAACCCTACTCGATCTTCATCATCTTTCTGCTCACGCTCCTGTTCCCCTGTTTCAGTACGGTAACGTATATTCCTGATCCCGTCATCATTCCCCGGTCATCCAGGCCGTCCCATTCAGCCTCGTGCGCTCCGGGCCGGCAGAATCCGTCCTTCAGTGTCCGTACTTTCTGGCCAAGCAGATTGTACACGATCAGCGTCACGTCACCCGGGGTTTCGATCCGATACGAAACCCGGGTTCCCGGATTGAACGGATTGGGATAATTCATGCTCAGAAGAAATGAGGACGGCACCTCCGAGCCGTCGTGAATCCCGTCCGGCGGATAGTCGGATCCGTCGTAGGGAACGGGGTTCGCCGTTCCGGTGATGGCGTTGCGCGCCGAAAACTCGAGTTTGTTCCCTTCCAGGAACCGGACCGTTCCGAGATAGGTCGGCGTGTTCCACACGGCGTCCGCCAGAACAGCCGCCCACTGAACCGTGGCCTGGCGGCGGCCCCGCAGATCGTTGTCGTGCTGGTTGATCGCCAGGCCGAACACGTTCCCCACTGTTGGCGTGATGGTTTCACTGCCGCTCACGATAGCGGACCATCGGACCGCCATCTCCAGCGCGTAGCCGCCCGCGAACAGCCGCCGGGAATAATACTTCGAGCCTTCCGGAACCGCGCTCAGGTTGTCCTCGCGCAGGACGCCGGGTGTCGTGAGTTCCAGCGCGGTCAGCCGCGCCTGCACGATGGAGTTCGCCGCGCTCGTGGGCTGGGGATCGAAGTTCAGCTCAATGCAATCCTCCTCCCACACGTTCGTGGCGTCCGCGCCGAGCGTGTCATCCATGACCTCCTCGTACAGGTACAGCCAATCCTCGTCCCAGGCCGTCCATATCTTCGCGGACAGGTCCGCGTCATTGTCCGGCCTGCCGTTCTCGTTGTACGCGTAGGAGCGAAGTTGCAGAAACCCGTCGGACGGCCCTGTCAGGCCGTGGTAGAACCCGTCTTTCAGACCGTCGATGTCGCACAGAAGATCCGTGCATATGGAACTGTTGTACGGAATCGGGTTCTCCGTGCCCGTGATGTTGTTCTTCGCCTCCAACTGCAGCCTGTTCTCCGGCAGGAATGTCGCGGTTCCCAGATAGGCGGGCGTGTTATAGACCGTATTGAGAAGAACCGCGGCCCACTGAACGGACGCCTGGCGCCGGCCGCGGCCGTCGTTGTCGTGCTGCATGATCGCGAAACCGAACTTCTGGCCGACCGTGAGGTTCACGCCCTCGGTGGCGGGCGTGATCGCGGCCCACCGGACCTTCAGTTCCAGGGCATACCCCCCGGGGATGATCCTTCGGACGAACAGCTTCGACAGGTCCGGAACCGTGTTCATGTTGTCGTCCGCGAGAACCCCGGGCGTCAGGACGCTCAGGGCGGTCAGGCGCGTGTTCCAGACCGAGTTGATGGTCGCATCGTTCGGAAGCGGATCCACGTACAACTCGAGGCAGTCCTCCTCCCACCGGTTGGCCGAACTCCCCGACACCGTGTCGTCCATGACCTCCTCGTACAGGTACAGGTAATCCGTGTCCCACGCCATCCAGATCTTCGCCGAAAGATCCGCGTTGTCCACTGGCGTTCCGTTGTCGTTGTACGCGCAGGACGGGATCTGCAGGTATCCGTTCTGCGGACCGGTGAGAAGACGGTAAAATGCGTCCTTGAATCCGTCGACCGTGATCACGGACGCCTCTCCAGGCGGGACAATCGCGAACGGATCGCCGTAATCGCGGATCCGGTCATCGCCCACAGCGGTAATGGCGATCATGTAATCAGACCGGACTTCCTGGTCAGCGGGGATGGTCCAGTCGAAGGTTCCGGTGTTCGGCGCGTTGGCTGCGAGGAGCTGGTAGGACGCGCCCTTCGCAAGCTCGATCTTCACGTTCGAGATCGGATCGCCGGTCGTCGTCCACGTGATGGTCTGATCCGATCCCTGGGCCCACTTGATGCCCCACGTGCTCGGGTTCGTCACCGTGATGTGGCTGGGAAGGGGGTCGATGATATACACATAGTTGGGGTACATGGTATCATGGACCCACGGAGGACCCACGACAAAAAGATAGAAGTACCACCCACCAAGGGGTAGATCATCCGGAATCCAAATCTCAACTTGATGATATCCATCTTCAGGATTGATTAACATGGCCGGATGCCAGAATGGAAACTCATCGACATAAGCATGTCCCCAAAACTGAATGTCAACGATAGTTCCACGGATACCTTCCGTTATCATTTCTATGTAATATGTTCTTCCACGTTCCCATGTGGCCCCTTCTCTTGGATATCCCATTGTGATGGATTGTCCCGCGATCTGCAGAGGAAACAAGAGTGTTATGAGGACCAGCAGAACAACGGTAGCCGCTCTTTTTCTTTTCTTCATAACACACCTCCCTTGTGTGTTGATGTGAGATACACGGCGGATCCGAAAGAGTCCGGCAATCCGGCGCAACACAATTCAAATATCTGTATTTAAACTATTTAATGAATTATAAAAGCAGGAGAAGATATTTTATGGACTTCAACGAAAGAGGATGAATCAGATACCCTGAACCGATGGACAGAGATGTCACAGCGGCTTACAAATCTGGTATTATATAGTAAATTTATTAATGCTTGTCAAGTAATTATTTTTCAGAATCGGGCCGGGTGATCATGCACGCAAACGAAATCCATTCACTTGGTCGTCGAAAAATTTCCTTCATTCTGGAAACCACGGCAAATGAATTCTCGTTTTCATGCCGTCACTGAAACAGATAAGGCGGGAAATAGTTAAACCTGGAATCCCAAAATGGGGATCCAACAGCCGATCCGAATTATTTGCACCATTCCGGTTACTCTCTTCCGTTACCCGATCTTCTCCAGCCTCGCGAACCGGAGCAGGAACTTCTTCTCCACGCCGTCGTCGAAACGCACGAGACAGGTCTGGCGGGGACCCTCCCCCTCTACGGAGAGCACGGTACCCCTCCCATATTCCTCATGCCCGACACGCGTGCCGTGCTGAAAGGGCGAAGGCGCCGACCGGCTCCGGCCGGAACGCCCCGCGCCGGGCCGGGGACTGTCGTCGTAATCGTCCGAATCCCAGGGAGACCTGCGGCGGGCGAATCCGCTTTCTCCATCACCGTCCGCAAACCGGCTCCACCGCTTCACGGGCCGCTTCGACTCCTCGCGAACCACATTCACCGCGGCCCCGTCCAGTTCATCCAGGAATCGTGACGGAATGCGTGCGGTCTGCGAGTTGAAGACGTTCCGGTTTCGGCCGTGCAGGAGAATGACTTTCTCCTTAGCGCGCGTCAGCGCGACGTAAAACAGCCGTCGTTCCTCCTCGAGGTCATCGTCCCCGTCCGCGTCGCGGATGAGCGGAAACAGGCCGTCCTCCAGACCGACAACGGCCACGACCGGAAACTCCAGCCCCTTCGCGCAGTGCACGGTCATCAGCGTCACGGCCGATGACTTGAGGTCCGCGCGGTCGATGTCGGTGATCAGGGCGATCTGCTCCAGAAAGCCCGAAAGCGTCGGATCCTCCGCGGTCTGGGTGTATTCATGGGCGGCGTTGAGGAATTCCCGGATGTTTTCGATGCGGCCCCGTCCCTCGGGCGTGGTGTCGTCCTTGAACATCGCGATCAGGCCGATCTCGTCCACGACCGCGTGCACCAGTTCTCCCGCGGAGATCTCGTCCTTGAGCGCCGTGTACTTGCGGATGAGCGCATGAAAGGCCCGCATGTTCCGCCCGGCACGGCCCGGAATGTCCGGGATCTCCTCCACCCGACCCAGGCCTTCGAACAGGTCCAGGTTACGCTCGGCCGCCCAGACCGAGATCTTGTGAAGCGTCGATTCTCCGATGCCCCGGATCGGGAAATTGACGATGCGCCGCAGGCTGAGGTCGTCCCTGGGGTTGGTGATCACCTTCAGGTAGGCGAGAACGTCCTTGATTTCCTTGCGCTCATAGAACCGGACGCCGCCGACGATGACATAGGAGATACCGGCCCGGCGCAGGCCGTCTTCCACGGCGCGCGACTGGGCGTTGGTCCGGTACAGCACCGCGAAATCGCGGAAATTCCGCTTGTTCCGGAACACTTCATCCCGGATGCATTCCACCACACGCCGGGCCTCCTCCCGCTCGTCCTCGACTTCGATGACGTCGACTTTCTCGCCCGCTTCCCGTTCGGACCAGAGGGTCTTGGCCTTGCGCCTCAGATTCTTGTCCACGACGGAGCCGGCCGCCTTCAGGATATTTCCCGTGGACCGGTAATTCTGCTCGAGCCGGAAGACCGCCGTCTCGGGGAAATCCTGCTCGAAATCGAGTATGTTGCGGATGTCCGCCCCTCGCCAGCCGTATATGGACTGGTCGTCATCCCCCACCACGCAGAGGTTCCGGTGTCCGAGGGACAGGTCCACGACGAGCCGGTACTGGGCCCGGTTGGTGTCCTGGTATTCGTCGACCAGAATGTAGCGGAAACGCCGCCGGTATTTTTCAAGAACCGCGGGGTGTTCCCGGAACAGGCGGATGGGAACCGTGATGAGGTCATCGTAATCGAAGGCCTGATTGGCAACGAGGGCGGCCTGGTATTCCTCGAACACTTCGGCCGTCACCGCGTTCATGGGGCCCGGATTCGCGGACCGGAACTCCTGCGGCGACACCAGCCCGTTCTTGGAGCGGCTGATCAGGGAGGCGACCAGTCGCGGCGGCACCTGCCTGGCGGAATGACCGAGCTTCTCGATCAGCTGTTTGACGAGCCGCTCCTGGTCCTCCTTGTCGTAGATGACAAAGTCCCTGTGATAGCCGACCAGGGGCGCCTCGGTCCGGAGGATGCGCGCGAAAACGGAATGAAAGGTCCCGATCCAGATTCCATCTTCGCCGCCCGTGAGTTCCCGAATGCGGGTGCGCATCTCCTCGGCCGCCTTTTTCGTGAACGTCATGGCCAGGATGTCGCGGCCGGGTATGCCCCGCCGCTCCGTGAGAAAGGCGATCTTGTGCGTGAGCACACGTGTCTTGCCGCTGCCCGCGCCCGCCAGGATCAGGACAGGGCCGTCGGTCTGCTCGACCGCACGGCGCTGTTCCGGGTTCAGCGTTTCCAAGGACGCGGCCAGCCGCGAATGTCCCGCGGGGGAAGGATGCACACTCATCCCTTCCGCCTCGATATTTCCCGACGGATCCGGTTCAGCCTCTGCTTCGCCCGGTTATGTCCGTCCAGACCTGCGGAAAAGGTATGTGAACCGTCCCCGTTGGCCACCATGTACAGGTAATTGACGGGCGCGGGGTTCAGAACGGCCCGTATGGAGGCCAGGCCGGGATTGTTCACCGGTCCGGGCGGAAGTCCGGGGTGAAGATAGGTGTTGTAGGGCGATTCGATGTGGAGATCCCGGTTGAGCAGGCGGCGCGGGCCGTCCGGGAGCAGGTACTGGATGGTCGGGCAGGCCTGCAGGGCCATGCCGATGCGGAGACGGTTGAGGTAGACCGCCGCGACCAGGGGCCGTTCCTCGTCCAGAAGCGCCTCGCCCTCAACGAGAGAGGCCAGCGTGATCACCTGATGGGAATCGAATCCCATGTCCCGTCCCCGGGCGGCCATGGAGTCGGTGAAAATCCGCCTGAAAGATCCGACCATCGCATCCAGCACCTCGTCGACCGTTGCGGACGTGGAAAACCGGTATGTGTCCGGAAACAGGTAGCCTTCGAGAGACGCAGCCGAAATGCCGTACCTGCGGACCATGGCTGAGTCGCGGACGGCGGCCATGAATGCGGCGGAATCGAGATCCACGGCGCGTGACAGCAGTCCGGCCGTTCGGCGGGCGGTCATGCCCTCCGGCAGTGTCACGGACATGCGCATCACGCGTCCGTTGCGGATCGCGGACACGATACGGTAATGGGATTGGGGGGATTCGAAAAAATACCGGCCGGCCTCGAGGCGTCTCGATGCTCCGAGAATACGCACAGCGGCGCGGAAGCCTGTCTCAGACCGGATCACTCCGTTCTCCCGGAGAAGCGCGGCGACGCGTCCGGCGGAACTGCCCCGTTCGATGCGGATTTCGGCCGGGATCGCCCGGAACGGAACGAACAGCAAAATGACGCAGGCCATGACTGCGGCGAGAAGTGCGGCGGCCGATGCGATCAGGATCATGCGTGTGATTCGCGGATTGAAGCGGATTCCCATCCCTGTCCTGCCGAAGGGTTGCGGATTATCGCGGATGATTCTGCGGTGGTATAAAAACTTGCGGGCCGGAACCCGGTGCGAACGACAATATACGACTTTCCGCTTTTCTTGTCAACCTGTTTGAAATAAAAAGAAAAAGGCGGCCTTCTGCGGGAAGGCCGCCTTTTTCAAAAACCGAATGCCGCTCAAAGCCGGCTCAGTTTGCCGTCGGGAGCCAGATCGCGACCGTGGTGCGTCCTTCCTTCTCCGTCAGCTCGAGCATTCCCTTGTGGTGGATCATGATGGCATTGATGGCGGTCAGCCGGATGCCGGCGTTGAGATTGTTTTTCGCCGTGCTGAACAGGCCGGTTTCCCGGTTGAACGAAAGCGGTTCCTTGCGCGGAGCCGTGTCCGTCATCGCGACACAGGCGTACACCGGCCCCGATTCCCCGTCCGCGGCCGTTCCGGCGCCTTCGGGCGGGGGACCTTCGGAAATGCGCACCGCGATGTCACCGCCCCCGACCGCCGTTTCCATGGCGTTCAGACCGAGGTTGAGAACCGCCTGGTGCATCATCCCGATATTCCCCGTGATGACGGGCGAAACCTTCGGCCAGTCCACGGTGAAACGGACGTTGTTCGGAATGACGGGCGCCATCAGATCCAGAACGCCGTCCACCAGGTCGGATAGGGAAATGCGCTCCATGTCCGAAGCGGTGGCGTTCGACACGGACCGGAGATCACCGAGCAGGCGCTTCATCTCATCAACCGCGGCCGCCATTCCCGCGCCGGCCGCCCCGGATCCGGCTTTTTTCAGCCCGGAACCGATGTGCTCGACCAGGCCCGCAAGCCGTTCGGCGAACACCGACTGGGACCGGCCCAGACTCGCCAGTTTCTGCGTCTGAAGAAGTATTTGCCCCGTCCGGACGCGCTCCTTCTCGAGGTATTTGAGGCGCAGGTGCGTCCGCAGACGGGTGGTGATTTCCGTCAGGTTGAAGGGCTTGGTGATGTAATCCACCGCGCCCAGTTCGAATCCGCGGATTCGGTCCTCCACCTCCGCTTTCGCGGTGAGAAACATGATGGGGATATCCTTGGTCTCCTCTTCGGCCTTGAGGAGCTCGCAGACTTCATAACCGTCCGTGCCGGGCATCATGACGTCCAGCAGTACAAGATCTGGATGGTGCTGGATCGCGGCCTTGAATCCTTCGAATCCGTCCTCCGCGGTGAGGACGCGGTAGCCCTGCTTTTCGAGGTAGTGGGTGAGCAGGCGGATGTTCGCGGGCGTGTCGTCCACCGTCAGAACGGTCATCTGTTCGGGTCTCATCGGTCACCCTTCGATGATGCGGTATTCGTCCTGGAGGCGCTTCTGGAGCTGCAGGATGGCCTCCCAGTTGCCTTCCTTCCCGATTTTCTCGATCTCTCCCCCGATTTTCGAGAATTCAGGGAATCCGTAGGAGCCAGCCGTACCCTTGAGCGAATGCCCGAAACGGACGACTTCGTCGATGTTCCTGCTCTTGATGTCCGCGTCGAACTTCTGAATCCGCTGGGCCAGATCGCTGATGAAGAACTGGGTGAGTTCGGCCATCAGCGGATCGTCCTCGGTCCTGGCCTCGGCTTTGGGTGAAGTTCCGGCCGGCGTGCCTTCCGCATGCGGAGCGGGAACGGCGGGGCGTCCGATGTACTTTTCCAGCATGGCCTCCAGTTTTTCCCGGTTGATGGGCTTGGAGAGATAATCCGTGCACCCGGCGGCGATGGTCTTGTCCCGATGCTCCTTCATCGCATGGGCCGTGAGCGCGATGATCGGAAAATCCCGGTACGCGTCCCGTTTGCGGAGCTCCCGGGTGGCGGTGAAACCGTCCATGACCGGCATTTCCATGTCCATCAGCACGATGTCGAAACAGTCCTGGTCGATCTTGTTCAACACTTCCCTGCCCGTTCCCGCCAGTTCGACGTCGTAACCCATGCGGTCGAGAATGTGCTGCATGAGCTTCTGGCCCGAGGGATCGTCCTCGGCCAGCAGGATCTTCCCGCGGGACCGGGCGGGTTCTTCCGCTTCGTCCCGCTCGATCCGCGTCGACACCAGGTCGTTGATCTGCCGCAGGAGCGTGTCGGGTGTTTCCTCGGTTTTCTGGAGCAGGAGCTCGTAATTCTGGCTCAGCCGGGACCGGTCCTTGGCGTTGAGTTTCTTGGCCGTGTAGATGACGACGGGTATGTTCGCCGTTTTTTCCGAGGATTTCAGCTTCTGCAGAACCTCGAATCCGTCGATGCCGGGCATCAGCAGGTCGAGGATGATGAGGGAAATCGGCACACCGGTCTCGATGTAGTCGATGGCATCCCGGCCGTTCTCGAATGTCCGGACCGGCAGGCCCTGCCGCTTGAAAATTTTCTCGAACAGGACGAGAACGGTCTGGTCGTCGTCTATGACCAGGACTTCCTGGCCGGTGTCGGTGGGCATTCCGATGGACCGGTGCAGGGTTTCAAGAAGGGCCTTTTCCGGGGCCGGCTTTTCGAAATACTCAACCGCGCCCAGGCTGAAGGCCTTTTTCTGGTTGGACAGCACCGAGCAGACGATCACCGGAATCTCCCGTGTCAGCGAGCTGGACTTGAGGGTCCGCAGGACCTCCCATCCGTCCATCTTTCCCGGCAGGAGAATCTCGAGCAGAATGGCGTCCGGCCGGTAGAACTTGGCCTTCAGCACACCGTCCTCCCCGTGTGCGCTCGAAATGACCTGGTACCCGTCCTTCTCCATGTATCGGGTCAGCAGGGAAATCGTGCTGGCGTTGTCCTCGATGATCAGCACCATCGGCGCCTTTTTCCTGCGCCCGTCGCCCCCCCCTGATCCCGATGCGCCCCGCGAAGCGGCGATCGCCTGGCTCACCGCAGACACGCTCTGCTCGACCGACGACACGGCTGCGCCGGACGTCGCGGGCATACGCGAAGCGGCCTTGACCGGAGGCGCCTTCTCCTCTCGCGCGGACTCGGGGACGACCCGGACCGGGATCGAAAACGAGAACGTGCTGCCCTGTTTCACTTCCGAAGCGAACCAGAGCTTGCCGCCCATCAGCTCGATCATGTTCTTGCAGAGCGTCAGCCCGAGCCCCGTCCCGCCGAACCGGCGCGTCATGGACGCGTCGGCCTGGGTGAACGGCTCGAAAATCGCGGCGAATTTGTCCTTGGCGATGCCGATGCCCGTATCCTGGACATGGGCCGTCATCACGGCCTCGTCGGCGTTCAGCTCGTCGAGGTCGATCATGAGCCGGATACTGCCCTCCTCGGTGAACTTCACGGCGTTTCCGAGAAGGTTCACCAGTACCTGCCGGATCTTGGTCCGGTCGGCATGCAGGAAGGGCAGCTGCGGCGGCGTGGTCGCGACTTCGAACGCCAGACCCCGGTCGAGCACTTTCGGCCGCACGAGATTGGCGACGTTCTGGACGAGCTCCGCCCCGTCGAAATCGATGGTCTCGATCTCCATGCGGCCGGTCTCGACCTTCGACAGATCGAGGATCTCGTTGATGATTTCGAGCAGTTCCTCGCCGTTGAGCTTGATCGTGCGCACGAAATCGGTCAATTCGGCGGGCAGGTTCTCCTGGAGAAGCAGTTCCGAGAATCCGATGATGCTGTTCATCGGGGTTCGGATTTCATGGCTCATGTTCGCAAGAAATTCGCTCTTCGCGCGATTGGCCGCCTGCGCCATTTCCTTGTTCCGCTTCTCGCTCTCGAACAGCCGCGCGTTCTCGAGCCCGACGGCGATCTGGTCGGCCAGGGTCTTCATCATTTCGATGTCCGTCTCGCCGAACATGCCCGGCTGGCTGCTCAGCAGGTGGAGCACCCCGATCGGATCCCCGCTCTTGCGGATGGGCACGGCGAGCTCGGACTGCGCGTCGGGAAGGATGGCCGCGGAGTCCCCCTTCCGGCGGCTCCGGACCGCCTGCACTTCCCCGGTGGACGCGGCCCTGCCGACAATGCCCTCCTCGACCGGCTGGGTGTGGTCCAGCGGGATTTTCTCAGTGAACGGGCCGGACTGAACCTGCATGAACAGCTCATGCCTGTCCGGGTCCATGAGCATGAGGATGACCTGGGTGGACTCGAACTCGCTCCGGATGGAATCGACGACCAGACGGCAGAGTTCCTTCTTGTCGAGCGTGGAGGCGGCGCGCCCGGACACCTCGTTGATCAGCGACAGCTGCCGCGTGCGCCGGCGCTCCATCTGCATCAGGCGGGCGTTCTCGATGGCGACGCCGGTCTGTCCGGCGAGGATGGTCAGGATGCGGAGATGGGCGTCTGAGAACTGGTGCAGTCCCGGCTTGGTCAGGGCGATGACGCCGAGCGTTTTGCCCTCGTACTGCATCGGCACCGCGAGCATCGACTCCTCGGGCGGCTTGATGCCGTGCGGCGTGTTCGACTTGGGATGTTTCGACACGTCGCCGATCATCTCCGGCCTGCCCTTGGCGAAGACGAGTCCGATGATGCCCTCCCCCACGTCGAGGGGACGGTCCGGGGCCGCGGCGGTCAGGCCCTCTCCCGTTTTCGGGCTGAAACGCACGGGGATGAGATGCTGGCCCTGGTCGTCGATGCGGTAGATAAGGCACTCGCTGTAGTCGATCAGCCGCTTCACGCCGATGGCGATCGCCTCGGCGACGCCCTCCGGCCGGAGGGAGCGGTTGAGCTTCTCCGAAACCTCGTTGATGGTTTCGATGGTCTCGATGGCCTTGCGGAGCTCCTTGTTGGCCTCCTCCAGCTCCTGGTTCCGCTGGACCGCGTTTTCGAAGGTCGAAAAGAGCAGGTCGAGAATCTGCATCCGGTCGGAGGTGATGAAATGCTTCTGCCCCGCGAAGAAAATCTCGATGCCCATCTCCGTGATCGCGTTGCGCCGGAGCTCCTGGTTCGCGAGGATGTACTGGATGCGGGAGATGAGGAACTGTTCGCTGTAGGGCTTGGTGACGAAATTGTCCGCGCCGGACAGCAGGCCGCGGATCACGTCACGCGGATCGACGAGCTGGGTGAGCAGAATGACGGGGATGTATTTCAGGTTGTCGGCCTGCCGGATCTGGCGGCAGAGTTCATAGCCGTCCATCTCGGGCATGAGAATGTCGCTGATGACGATGGTCGGCTTGTGGGTCTGCATGTACTCGAGGGCGTCGCGTCCGTTCCGGGAGACCGTGACCTGGTAGTCGTGCGACTCGAGTATGTACTTCAGGTGGAGCGCCTGGGTGGGGCTGTCCTCGACGATGAGGATCTCCACGCCGATGTTTTTCATTTTACGGTTCGTTTCCAAGGCGGTTGTCCCTCATGAAGAAGGTACCGCGCCGGGTCCCGGCCGGCGGATCCGCCCGGGACCGTCCGCGGTCTTCCCCTATTTGCCCTCGCGCCTGGCGCCGGAGGCCAGATCGACCAGTTTGCCCGCGATCTTTTCGGGAGGCAGGATGAATGTGGCGCCGCCGAGCCGGATGGCTTCGCCCGGCATGCCGTGGACCACGGAGGATTCCTTGTCCTGGGCCACGGTCAGCGCGCCTTTCTCCTTCATCAGCCGCATCTCCTCCGCTCCGTCCCGGCCCATGCCGGTCAGCAGAACCCCGATCGCGCGGTCCCCGAAGGATTCGGCCACTGATTTGAACATGTAGGAAACCGAAGGGCAGAGCGTGTACCCGGGCACGTCCTTCTGCAGGGTGACTTTGCGGTAACGGTCGATCCCCATCTGGAATCCGTCCGGGGCCAGATAGATGTGGCTGTTCACCAGCTGCTGCTTGTCCTCGGCGATGTGCACCGGCATGGAGGCGCTGCGGCCCAGCCAGTCCCGGAGACCCGCCAGGAAGCCCAGCGCGATGTGCTGGACGATGACGACGGGCAGGGGAAAATCCTTGGGCAGGGACGCGAGCAAAGTCTGCAGGACCATGGGCCCTCCGGTCGAGGCGCCGACGGCCACGAGCTGGGTGTCCGGCCGCGCGCGGATGCCGGGTTCGGCGGACGGGGACGGCGGCTCCGGGGCGCCCGGCTTGGCGGTCTTGTATTTGGACCACCGCCGAACCACTTTGACCTCGGACATCAGCTTGACGGTCTGCAGGAGCTCCTTGACGGACGATTCGGAATTCGGATGGCCCATGCCCCGCGGCTTTTCGAGCGCCGCGACCGCGCCGGCCTCCATGGTCCGGAAGGTCTTGTCAACCTCCTCGGGATTCCAACTGGCGCTGACGATGACGATGGGGACGGGATTGGATTCCATGATGCGGCGCGTGGCTTCGAAACCGTCCATCTTCGGCATGTGGATGTCCATGGTCACCACGTCGGGCTTGTGCATCTCGACCATGCGGACCGCCTCCTCCCCGTCCTGCGCCGTCCCCACGACCTGGATGTCCGGATCCTGTCCGAGAATGTATTTCAGATATCCCCGGACGACCGGGGAATCTTCGGTGATGAGTACTTTAATCATGTTCGGAAAAGGGCTCCGTTAAATGAGTTTGCTGATGACTTCCAGCAGGTTGCTCTGATCGAAGCTGCGCTTGACGATGTAGGCGTTGGCGCCGACGTCGATGCCCCGCTCCCGGTCCTCGCGGGATTCCAGCGCGGTGACAAGGATGACCGGCAGATCGGCCGTGGCCTTGTCGCCGCGGATCCGGGCGACCAGGTCGAAGCCGTTCATCCGCGGCATTTCGATGTCCGATACGACGAGATCGAACGTCTCGGTCCGGAGGGCGGTCAGCGCGTCCACGCCGTCGACCGCGGTTTTCACCTGGTACCCGGCGGATTCCAGAATATTCTTCAACAGCGTCCGCGAGGTGATGGAGTCTTCCGCCACCAGGATATTCTTCTTGCCCACTTCGGTTCCCTCCGTGGTTGTCATTTTGGTGGGAATGGCGCTCGACCGGACCGCCGATTTCATCAGGTCGATCACATTGAGAATGGGGACTACCTTGTTGGACCCCAGAATCGTCGCTCCGGCGATGTTGCGCACCCGGACCAGCTGCCGACCGAGGCTCTTCACCAGAACCTCCTGCTCGTTGAGGATGCCTTGAACGACGAAAGCCATGCGTTTGTCTCCGGCGCTCAGGGTGATCGCCTGGAGCATGTCCGATTCTTCGCCGCGCCGGCTCCGCCGGGGAAGCCCCAGCACGTCGGAGAGATGGACGAGAGAGACCACTTTGCCGTCCAGCAGGACGGTTTCCCGGTTTTCGGCGGTCCGGATATCGCCGGGCCGGATGCGGATGACACGGTCGACATTCACCGTCGGAATGACGAAGGTCTGCTCACTGACCTCGACGAGGATCCCCCGGAAAGTGGCCAGTGTCACGGGAAGCTGGATGCGGAATGTGGTGCCTTTTCCGATCTCCGTGTCCAGCGCGATGGAGCCGCCGAGTTTCTCGACTTTTTCGCGGACCACGGCCAGCCCGAGCCCCCGGCCCGAGATGTCGGTGATGATCGGACTCGTGGAGACCTCGGACTGGAAGATGAGCATGCGGGCCTCCGCATCGCTCAACCGACGCACCTCCTCCTCGCTCATCACGCCGTGCCGGACCGCCGAGGCCCGGACCCGGTCCGCATCGATGCCCCGCCCGTCGTCCGAAACGAGAATGTCGACCTTGTTCCCGCTCGACTGCGAAATGATGATGGAGATGTATCCCCCGGCCGGCTTGTTGGCCTTCCGCCGGTCGTCGGGCTTCTCGATGCCGTGATCGACACAGTTGCGGAGAATGTGGATGAACGGGTCCTTCATCTCCTCGAGGATGCGCCGGTCGATCTCGATGGTGCTCCCCTTGACGATCAGTTCGACGTCCTTACCCTGGTCCCGGGACAGGTCCCGCACGATCTTGGGCAGAATTTTCAGCAGCGTCGAAAACGGAAGGGTGAGGACCTGCTTCACGTCCTGCAGCAGCGTGTCGACCATGCCGCCCAGGCCGCGGGCGTTCTGGTCGGACGCCTTGGACATCGCCTGGATCCGCGACTCGAAAACCTTCACCTGTCCGTAATTATAGTTGATGAAATCATGAATGGCGAACCACGCCTCGGCGCGGCCGTCCGCGTTCTTCTCGAATTTTTCGATGTCCCGCCGGAAGGCCTTGAGCTCGGGCTCCCGCTTCTCCCATTCCTTCCGCCAGGCGTCGATCCAGGTCACCAGGTCCCTCTCGTCCTTGGTGAACTGGAGCGCCGTCAGCTTGGAGGCGAGCAGTTCTTCTGCCTGAAGCAGGAGCGAATCGAGCTTCGACGTGCTGATGCGGATGGTGTCGGAAACGAGGCTTCTGTCCTTCTCGGCGTTCCAGGCCGCGTTGGCCTGATGGGCCGGTTCCTGCGCCGCGGACGCGGCCGGAGCTTCCGGCTGAGGCGGAGGTTCCGGTCCGGACGAATCCGGTTCCGGAGCCGCGGATTTCGGCGGTTCCGCCGTTCGGGGTTCGGCCGGCGCCTGGGGCGGTTCCTTGCTCAGCGCCTCCAGGCGTCCGAGCTGCTGCAGCACATCCGCGATTTCCAGATCCGGTTTCTCGATCAGTTGGCCCACCCGGTCGACGGCCGCGTGGATCTGGTCGTACTGCTCCGGCGTCGGGGCGAGGACGTGCCGCTTCATCGCGGAGAAAACGCTTTCCAGGGACTGGCAGAGCGTTTCCACCTGATTGAGGTTGACCGCCCGGGCCGCGCCCTTCAGGCTGTGCGCCTCCCGGTAGATGGTTTCGATGACCGGTGTCTGTTCGCCGGCATCCTGAATCTTCTCGAGTTCAAGAAGGTTGGAGGAGATGCCCTTGAGGTGCTCCTCGGCCTCGATCTTGAACATCGCCAGAAGCTCTTTCAGGAATTCGGCTTCATTATTGATCATAAAGAAGGCCTCGTGTTCGTCGATGCCCGGCTCCGCTACCTGGCCATTGTCACCATTTTGCTCTGAAGGTCCTCGATCTGCCGGGTCAGTTCCGCCTTGTCCCCCGTGACCTTGCCCTCTTCGTTCAACGTGTCCAGAAGGGCCTGGAGGTTGCGGACGGTTTTCCGAAGGGTGTTCGCGAAATCAGGGGCGAACGTCATCTTCTGCCGCTTCATCACGCTGAAGAAGGTCTCCAGGGACTGGCAGATGGGCTCGACATCGGCCAGGCCGATGGTCCGGGCGGCTCCCTTGAGGCTGTGGGCCGCGCGGTGCACCGGTTCGGCGGCCTCTATCTGCTGGTCCGTGCCCTGTGTCCGTTCCAGTTCATCCACGCCGCTCAGCATGGCCTGGATATGCTCGGCGGTTTCCGCCTTGAATATCGAGAGCAGTTCCTTGAAAAAACCGTCTTCCTTGAAATCCATGAACGCCCCCTTGGCCTAGAGTTTATACTGCTCGACGAGATGCTTGAGCCGCTGGCCCAGATCCTGAAGATCCCGGGCCGCGGACTCCACCTGCTTCGTGGCCGTCACGTTCTGGGCGCTGGCCTGCTTGATGCTTTCCATGGCGGCCACGACCTGGTCCATCCCGACCAGCTGTTCCTGCGAGGAGACGGCGATCTGGGTGGTCGCCTGCGCGGCTTCCTCCACGCTGGCGGCCAGGTGTTGAATCGAGTCCCCGGCCTCCTGCGACTGTTTCACGCCGGCCTCGACGGCCTTGCTCCCCTGTTCCGTGGTCATCACCGCGCCGCTGGTGGCCTTCTGAATGTCGTCGAGGATGCTGCGGACCCGCATGGTGGACTGCTTCGACTGTTCGGCGAGACTCTTGACCTCGTGCGCGACCACGGCGAAGCCCTTGCCGTGCTCCCCCGCCCTGGCCGCTTCGATCGAGGCGTTGACGGCGAGCAGATTCGACTGTTCGGCCACGTCCTCGACCGTGGCGATGATGCCGCCGATGGCCTGTCCGTGTTCGCTGAGCTTCATGATGCTCTCGGCGATGGATTCCATCTGGGATTCGATGCGCCGAATGCCCTCGATCGTCGTGGCCACCGATTTTTCTCCGGTCTGCGAGATATGGACGGCTTTCTGGGCGCTTTCCGAAACGTGCTTCGCCTTGCGGTTGGCGTCCAGCGCGGTCTGCCGGACCTCCTCGACCGTGGTGCTGGTTTCATTGGCGGCCGTGGCCGTTTCCGTCGCGCCGGAGGCGATCTCGGTGACCGAGGCCGATATTTCGGTGGAGGCGGACGCGAGGGAGCTGACCGCCTCCTTGATCTGTTCGGTGAGCGTGCGCAGGTTCTCGACCATGGTCCGGAACACGCGCAGGAGATTGGCCATTTCATCGTTGCCCTCGATGGACGGCACGCGCACCGTCAGGTCGCCGCGGGCCACGCGGTCGGCCACTTCGATGGCGATGTTCAGGGGCCGGATGAAGGTCGGCGTCAGGAGCACCGACAGGACGATGATGAGGATCAGAAACAGAAGAATGGCAATCAGATTCCGGCGAAGCAGGGAACGGTTGTTGTCCTGAACGGTCCGTATACCGGAGTTCAGATCGGAGGTGAAACGCGTTTCGATCGCCTCAAGCCGGGACATACAGGCTTCCCCCGGGGACATTCCGTCGGATTTCGGCAGGACGCGGAGCCCGCCCTGAATGGAACGGCCCGCCTCCGTGACCGTGTTGCCGTAACATTCCCTGATCGAGGCGATTTCGTCCTCCTTGAAAACGCCGGCCTTCGGCAGTCCGTCGAGTTTTCCGTAGAACTGAACCTGGAGCGGCCTCAGGGCCTTCAAGGCGTCCGAGTCGCCCGTCAGCTGGGCGATCTGTATGGCCGCCTCGGTTGCCGACAGGATGGATTTCAAATCCCGGACCGTTCCGAGATTCGGCACGGTCACCTCGGTGATTTGCCGGATCTGCCTGTTGTTGCGGTTGACGAAGTAGCTCGTCGATAACACGCCGCTGATCAGCGACAGAACCGCCACCGCCGGGATGACGTAGAGTTTATACTTGAAACTGATCTTGTTCCACATGGTCAGCTCCCTTGCTGGTTTCCGGGGCGGACGGCAACGGCGCCCGGTCTCGCCCGTTTCCCGGATTTATTCCACTTCGTCGTTGACGATGAGTCTGGTGTCCATGACCATCTTTTCAACATCCAGCACGACCAGACCGTCTGGGGCGATGCCGCGCAGGTATTCCGCCCGGATTCCGGTGAGCGTCGGCAGGGACGTCTGCAGGGTGTCCGTCTGAACGGTGCGGACACCCACGATCCGGTCCGCCAGTATACCCAGCTCCATCCGGGCCGTTTGCACGACGATGACGCGGTTGAGATCGCTCAGGCCCTTGACCGGCAGGTCGAAAAACCGCCGGATGTCGTTGACCGACACAATGCGGCCGCGGATGTTGATGAGGCCCATCACGAAATCCGGCGTTCCCGGAACGGGCGTGTATTCCCGCATCGGATAGACTTCGCCGATCAGGTTCGTCTCGATGCCGTAATGCTCGCTGGCCAGAACGAATTCGAGGACCTCGATGACGTTGCCCGTGTCCTCCTGGCCAGCGAGTTCCACGGCCAGCTCCTCCGCCCGGCTCTTGAGAATGTCGGTCCGCTTCCGGGCGGCGGGATCCTGCGCCGCGTCGGTGTTTGGCGCTCCGGACTCGGTTTTCAGTTTCCGTTTGATCATGCATTCATCCCGCGGTTCAGCGTCGACAGAATCAGTTGCTGCATACGGCCCGCCGTCATCCCCCCGGATTCGGTGAGCACCGTCTCCTGTCCGACTCCCTTGAGAAGCGCCAGCGCGTTCTCGAAATACTTGCGCGATTCGCGGATTTTACCGGCCTGCTGGGAGAGGTTGCCCAGCATGAAATGCGCCAGCACGAAGTCGGAATCGAGATAGAGGGCGCGCTTCAAGGAGGCGATGGCGTTTTCCACGTCGCCCTGCTCCTGGAGAATCACGGCCCGCAGATGGTAGTGCCCGGGATTGAGTTTTTCCGCGGAGATGGCTTTCTCGCACCAGACGATGGCGTCCTTCAGCTGTCCCCGGTTGGCGTACGCTTTGGCGAGCAGGGACATCAGCTTCGGATCGGAACCGTTCCCGTTGAGCTTTTTCTCGGAACGCTCGATGACTTCCTCGTACCGGCCGTTCTCATACAGCCCGAGCGCCTGCTCGTATTCCGAAACGGGCTCGGGCGGGGCCGCCACCACGGTCTCCGCGGCGGGTTCCGGAACCGGGCGGGGCCGCGCCGGGGCCGCGGCGGGTTTCTCTTCCCGCGGATGGAACCGGGGCACGAAAGTCGAGAAAGCCGGATCGGCGTCCCAGGCGGAGTCGTTTCCGTCTCCCCGCACGAAATCCCGGTACCGGCGCTTCGCCTCCTTTTCCTTCCGGTACAGAATGGCGCCGGGGAAATTGCAGGCCGTGTACTGGGGAAAAAAGATGTGCGACGTCTCGCTCGATCCCACGACGAGCCATCCCTTGTCCATCAGGCTCTGGTGGAACCGCTCGATGATCCTGTTCATGTGGTCCTGGGTGAAGTACATCAGGACGTTCCTGCAGAAAACGATGTCCATGGCGTTCGTGTCGTTGAACAGCGACGGATAGCTGTCTTCGACGAGATTGAGCGATTGGAACTTTACCATCTTCTTGATCTGGGGATGGATGACGTAATTGCCCTCGGCATTCACCTTGAAATAATTTTCCTTGAGCCAGTAGGGCGTTCCCCGGAAGGACCACTCCCGGTAAACGCCCTCCTCCGCCCGCTGCAGGAACTGGGGGTTGATGTCCGTGCCCAGGATCGAAATTTTCCAGGTGTGGAGATCCGGGATCATCCGGCTGAACAGGATCGCGATCGAGTACGCCTCCTCGCCGGTGCAGCAGCCGGCGCTCCAGAACCGGATGCGGCGGTCCGATTCCCATCGGGAACGGATCAGCTCGGGAAGGATGTGCTTTTCAAGCGCCTCGAATATCTTCGGCTCCCGGAAAAAATACGTTTCCCCGACAGTGAACTGCAGGGCCAGGGTCTCAATATGCTGTTTTTTGAGCGACGTAGACATGAGCCAGCGGATGCAGGCTTCGGGATCGTCGAAGCCGAATTCCTTCGACGCCGCCTGTATGCCCTTGAGAAGATCGAGCCACCGCTCCTTGGGGAAAAGCAGGCCCATCTGAACGGCCATGAACTCCGCGAATTCCGCGAGCAGGGCGGTGTGGATCCGCTTCGTCACGCGGCTTTTCCTCCGCCCTTCCGTCTGGAGCCGGACGAGGCCGGTCGATCGGCCGCCGCCTCCCCTTTCAACGCCTGTTCGAGCCGCGAAGCCTCCTCGCCGGACAGCACGCGCTCCAGATCGTGAATCAGAATCATGCCGTCCTCCATCTTGAGCACGCCTTCGATGGTGTCCATGTCGCCCAGAATGGCCTCCTGACGGATGATGCGGGATTCATCGATCTCAATGATGTCCGCCACATTGTCCACCAGAAGCGCCAGGGGACGGCCCGAAGTGCGGCACACGATCAGATGATCGTCCACTCCGACCGGCTTTTCCTCGAGCCCGAAGCGCTTGCGCAGGCTGGCAATGGGAACGATGCTGCCCTGCAGGTTGATGACGCCGAGGATGAGGTCCGGCGCCTTTGGAAGGGGCCGGACGGCCACGGAACGGACGATTTTTTCGACCCACCCCAGAGGCAGGGCGAATTTCTGATCGGCGAGGGAGAAAAGGATGAAATGCTTTTTTTCAGCCATGAACGGTCAGCTCCCGGTTTTGCCGCCTGTCAGCGTTTCCCGCACGACCTGGATGACCTGCCGTATGTCAAAGGGTTTGGTGATATAAACCTCAGCCCGCACTTCCTGGGCGAGCTCGATCTCCTTTTCCGCGTCCTTTGCAGTCAGGAAAAGAATGGGAACTTCGCTCAAAGGCTTGTAAAACTTGATCAAACGAGCGGCGGTCAATCCGTCCATCTGGGGCATCACCACATCCATGATGATCAGGTCGGGCTGATGCTTCTTTGCCAGTTCCACGCCCTCAAGCCCATTCTGCGCGGCAATGGCCTCGTAGCCCTCCCGCTGGAGAAATTTTGAAAGAAGCATGCGTATGCCCGGATCGTCATCGACAATCAGAACCTTGGAGGCCAAATCACTCCCCCTTTGCTTTCAAAATGGACATTTCAGCCTCAAATTCCTTGCAAAAGGAAAAAATTTCCCATTCTAACTTGAATTTTTTTATTCAACAGAATTTACGCAAAACCTATGCCATGCATCATTTGTATTTATTCAGACTTGGGTTCATTTTCAGCTGTCTTCATGATCCGGCTCACCAGCACCGCTTCAGGAACCGCTCCATCCAATCCGTCGGTATCATTGATCAAAGTCTTCGGCACTCCCATGACCTCGTATTTCTGGGCCAAGTGGGGGAATTCAGAGATTTCCACGACATCGCATGTGATGAAATCGGATTCCATGGCCAGGCTGTACCCGAGAATCGCGGATTGCGGGCAATAGGGACAGGTGGGCGTGACGAATACCTGCAGGTGAACCGGGCGGGAAAGCCTCTTCAGGAGTTTTCGTGATTCCTCCGAAAGCCCTGAATCGCGGCTCGACATCCGGAGCATGGTTTCCAGAAAGGTCATGAATTCGTAACCGGACGGCATTCCGTAAAAACAAAGGCCCTGATCCTTCGCTCCGATCAGAACGGTGGCCGGGATCTTGTCGACTCCGTAACGGGCTGCCTCGTCCGCATCGCTCACAAAGTTCTTAATCTCGAGTGTGATCTTGTCCGACAGGGATGCCAAGTCCTTCAGAAGCCTTTCGGTTTCAACGCAGAAGCGGCAGGCGCCGGCCAGCATCTGCGTGAAATACACGAGCGTAACGGGCTCCCGCATGGACGCGAGCCGCTCCCGTACCTCGCGTTTGTCTTCCTCTCGAAGCATGCCGGTCTCCTTTCGGCGCCGT
>JAFGAX010000195.1 GCA_016933415.1 bacterium | reverse complement strand
TGCTCGTAGAGTTTTCTGGAACGGCCGACGTCCTGAACCGTGATCAGCGAACAGATGAACTTCACGAATGGTTCCCCTGTCCATTGTTTGCGGAAACGGCCGCGCTCCGGTCCGGCCTTCTGGGTCGGGCGTTTCGTACGGTTTTCCGGGCGGATAAAACCATCCGCCCGGAAAACCCTTGATCTGATACGGACGCGGCCCCGGGGATCAGCCGAGATTCTTCAAAGCGAATTCCCAGTTGATCAATTTGTCGAGAACGGCCCGGACAAAGTCGGCGCGGCGGTTCTGGTAATCCAGGTAATACGCGTGTTCCCAAACGTCCACGGTCAGCAAGGGCTTCAGGCCCATGGTCAGTGGAACGCCCGCATTGGCGGTTTTCACCGCTTTGAGTTTGTCCTGGTCGAGAACCAGCCATGCCCAGCCGCTCCCGAACTGCGAGACCGCGGCAGAGAGAAGCGCCTCGCGGCAGGCTTCGACACTGCCGAAGGATTCCTCGATTTTCCGCCTGAGCGCCGCGGGCGGTTCGCCGCCTCCGGCCGGCTTCATGCTGTTCCAGAAAAAGGCGTGGTTCCACACCTGGGCCGCGTTGTTGAAGACCGCGGCCTTTTCCGGGACGTCCGCCGTGTCGAGAATGATCCGTTCCAGCGGCTTGCCCTCGTTTTCGGTTCCGGCGATGAGCTTGTTCAGGTTGTCCACGTAGCCCTTGTGATGCTTGCCGTAATGAAAGCCGATGGTCCCGGCGCTGATCACGGGCGCCAGCGCATTCTCCGCGTAGGGAAGAGGGGTCCATTCCACCGGACCCGCGGCAGCCTGCGGCCGGGCGGGCCTGGCCATTCCGGTCATCGCGAGACCGGCGACGCCCGCCGCGGACGCGGCGAGAAAACTGCGGCGGTTCATGGGTACCGAGGAGCCGCCCTGATCCGATCGATCCATTTCGGTCTCCTTTCGTCCTGTGGTTTATTTTTTCCGCATCGTTTTCTTGTAGTTCTTGACCATTTTCCCGAAAGCCTTGTCCCGCCTGTGCCTGTCCTGGGCG
>JAFGAX010000029.1 GCA_016933415.1 bacterium | reverse complement strand
TGTACGCAGCCACGGGACCGTGGGCCGGTTTTTCGCGAAAGGGTATTCGCCGGATCACGCGGACATAGGGCCGGCCCTGTCCGCATTTGTCCGGCGTCTGTCCGATACGCCGGTCCCTGAATCCCTGCGTTCAGCCATGGAGCCGGGCTCAGGACTTAGGCATTTTCTTGCCGATCCCGCTGATGGCAGCGCGTGCAAACGGCTGAACCTGTACCTGCGATGGATGGTCCGCAGAGACGGCCTGGATTTCGGCATATGGCCGGACATTCCGGCATCCAAGCTGGTGATTCCTCTCGACACGCATGTGGCGAGGATAGGCCGAAGGCTGGGTCTGACGGTCCGGTCCGCTGCGGACTGGAAAATGGCGGTCGAAATCACGGAGGTTTTACGGCAGTTCGACCCGGATGATCCGGTGAAATACGACTTCGCTCTGTGCACGGCGGGCAAGCTTCAAGCGTGTCCTGACCCGTCCGATCGCGACGATTGTCCGGACTGTCCATTCGCGGGGTTCTGCGTGGAAAAGAAGAAGAAATGGAACGCGGACCTTCGGCGCGGACAGCGGATGGATGGACGCGGATAAGGAAATGTGGAATAGAGTAATTCGTTGACTTGGACCGGGGATTGAAATAAACCTCCCGCGGGTTGTTAAAAACCCGCGGGAGGTTATTCTCTGCGTGACCTGTTTTATTTCGTAGGGGCGAGGCGGCGCTTCGCCCCTGTAAAAATTTTTATAAAATGAAAAACATTGAATTACCCTATTCCTATCGCTTGATCCGTGTGAATCCGTCTGATCCGTGCTCATCCGTGTTCCATCTTATGACTTTCAGAACACGCCCTGATAATCGGCCCCACGAACAGGGCGAGCATAAATGCCCACGCGATTTCCTCGGCCGGAACGCCGGCCAGCCGCACGCCCCACAAAGCCTCCAGGTTCCATGCCCGCTCAAGCGATCCGGGGAAAAGGGGCATCATGAAAAGCCTGAAAAAAAGCAGGTATCCCAGGGCATAGATGGATGCGGCCAGTGCCGCGGCAGGCAGCCATTCCCGTCTTCTCCCGAACAGAACAAGGCTCGCGGCCGCGATGCTTGAAATCAGGGCGTATATGGAATTGATCTTCAGGATATAGATAAAGAAGGCCATGCAGAGAATGCCGGCATTCCCCGCCATGTCCAGGCAGAACAGGGTCTTCCATCTCCATTCAGGGAGAGGATCCGCTCCACGGCCGGTATAAATGCGTTCGAAAAGCACAAAGGCTATGCCCGCCATGGCGAAAGTCAGAATGTAATCCTCCAGACCGAAGCGCCAGGGTCCGATTTTCACTGGAGCGAGATATCCGGGATTCCAGTAATCCCGGGTGTGCCAGAATTCAGCGATGGGGCCCGCGATTCCCAGGAGCGCGCTCATCCAAAACAGGTGCTTCCGCAAGGCCGGGTTCCGGGCATACAGAAAAGCCCAGAGAACGAGAAAAGGGATGCACAGCACGGTGTAGGCGTAGGACGGCAAAACGTGGGCTCCTGTTGAAACAAAGAAATGGAACACGGATTCAGCGGATTAAACGGATTTCCACGGATAAAGATTTATGAATAGGGTAATTCGTTGATTTGAATACGGGCCTGAACGTCCTGCCGTGTGGTCATCGCGAGGCCGGTCCGGCGGTCGAAGCCGGGATTGCCGCGCCCGTTCCGGATGTCGCAGGTCTTATAAAGATAAGAAAGTCATTTGCTGAACGCAACGGCTTCGTTTATTCCAGTTGCTTTTCATGTCCAAAATCGGTAATGTATAGCGGTCAGATAGAGGAAAATATGAAGGAAAAAGACGCGATCGAAAAGCCCCTGCAGGCATACCTGAACGCCCGGCCCGGCCAGAGCTTCAAGAGCCGGGAACTGGCGCGGAAACTCGGCGTCCACACCCGGGACTACCGTAATTTCAAGATGACCCTGAGGGCGCTCGTCGAAGCCGATGCGATCGGCCGGTACAAGGGCGGCCGGTTCGGGTCCAAGCGCGCCATGAAAACAGCCGAAGGGGTTTTGCACATCAAGACCCAGGGCTACGGCTTTGTGCTCCGCGAAGACGGCGGCGAGAAGGTGTTCGTGAGCGAGAGCCGCATGGCCGGGGCCATGCACCGCGACCGGGTCGAAGTGGAAATCTGGTCCCAGGAGCCGGGCAAGTCGCCCGAGGGCCGGGTCGTGAAAATTCTATCCCGCGCGGCCCAGCGCATCGTCGGCACGTTCCACGAGGGCCGGAAAGTCCATTATGTCACGCCGGACGAGATCAAGACGGCGCGTGACATCGCGATCGAGGAGGAACTCCGGAACGGGGCCAGGGACGGCCAGAAAGTGGTGGTCGAGGTGGTGCGCACGGACGACCGGCGGCCGACCGAGGGCCGCGTCGCGGAGGTGCTCGGGTTCCCGGACGAGAAGGGCGTGGACGTGCTCTCCGTGCTGGTGTCTCACAATCTGCCGTCCCGGTTCCCGTCCGCAGTGGAACGGGAGGTGAACGCGATTCCGGCCGCCATCCCGGAATCGGAAATCGGCCGCAGGCTCGACCTGCGGGACCAATTCATCTTCACCATAGACCCGGACGACGCCAAGGATTTCGACGATGCCGTGTCGCTCGAAAAGCTGCCGAACGGCCGTTGGCAGCTCGGCGTGCACATCGCGGACGTCAGCCATTTCGTGACCCCGGGATCGGCCGTGGACCGCGAGGCCCTGTCGCGCGCGACCAGCATTTACCTGGTGGACCGGGTCATCCCCATGCTTCCCGAGAGACTGTCGGGCGAATTATGCAGTCTGCGGCCGCTGGAGGACAGGCTGACGTACAGCGTTCTGCTCGAAGTCTCCGATTCGGGCGAGGTGTTCGACTACCGCATCGCGGAGACCGTGATCCATTCCAAACACCGTCTCACCTACACCCAGGCCCAGGCCCTGATCGACGGCGCGAAGCGGAAACCCGCGCCAATGGCTGTTCCCGGGGCTTCCCCGCAACTGGCCCGGAAACTCCGCGACATGCGCGACCTGTCACAGATCCTGCTCCGCAAATGGGAGGTCGACGGCATGATCGACTTCGACCTGCCCGAGGCCGAGATCCGGCTCGACGAAAAGGGCCGTCCCTCGGACGTGCGGATCAAGGAGCGGCTCGAGAGCCACAGGCTCATCGAGGCGTTCATGCTGCTCGCCAACCGCACGGTCGCCGAGCACGTGGGCCGTCTCCGCCTGCGGCTTCACGAGAAACTGCCGTTCGTCTACCGCGTGCACGAGAAGCCTTCGACGGAAAAGCTCGCGGACTTCTCGCGCTTCGTGGCCGCGCTCGGCGTGCCCTTCAAGGCCGGCAAGTCCGTCACGCCGAAACAGTTCCAGCGCTACCTGGACGGCATACAGGAGTCGAAGCACAAGGTGGTGATCGAGGATGTGGCGCTCCGAACCATGATGAAGGCGCAGTACGACACGTCCAATGTGGGGCACTTCGGTTTGGCGTTCAAACAGTACACGCATTTTACGTCCCCGATACGGCGATATCCCGACCTCGCGGTGCACCGCCTGCTCAAGGCCTACGGCGCGCCGGAAGGGCCGGGCCGGCCGGTCATGGCCGCGAGCCTGTCGGATATCTGCCGGCAGTCCACGGAGCGCGAGGTGCTCGCCCAGCAGGCGGAGCGCGAATCCATCCGCGTCAAGCAGGCCGAATTCATGGAACGCCACATCGGGGACGAATTCGAGGGCGTGGTTTCGGGCGTCACGGGATTCGGGGTGTTCGTGGAGATTCCGGAATTCCTCATCGAAGGCCTCGTCCACATCTCCGACCTGTCCGACGACTACTGGGTGCACGACGCGGCGCATTTCCGGCTCACGGGCCGGAACTCGGGGCAGGTCGTGCGGCTCGGGGATTCGATGAAGGTGCGCGTGTCGCGCGTGCTCAAGAGTCAGCGAAAAATCGATTTTGTGCCGGTGGCGGAGCTGAAACCGAAACCAAGAACGAATTTGAAGCCGAAGCCGAGGCCGAACCCCCCGGCCGGACGGGGGAAACGGCGATGAACCTCCGTTTCGTCGCGGCTCTGCTGACCGCCGCGGTCCTGGCCGCCGGATCCTCCGGAGCCGGCTCGACGGAGACCGGCATTCAGAAAAAGCGCGAGACACTGGCGCGGCCTGACGCGGAATCGGACCTGATACGCGGTTACGACGCGCTGTCCTACGCCCTCGATCTGGATTTTCCCCTGCTCTCGAGGCGCTTCAGCGGCGTTGTGACCCTGACCGCGGAATCGCTGAGGGACGATCTGCCGTCCATGGCCGTGCACGGCCCTTACATGGACATCCGGTCCGTTTCCGTGAACGGCGAATCCGCGCCATGGGAGACGCAGGGCCATCTGATCGTCGTGCCCCTGCTGAAGCGGCCCTCGGCCGGCGAAACCTTCACGGTCCGCATCCGGTATGAGGCAGAGCCCCTGTACGCGGGATTTTTCCGCAACGACACCTGCGCCTACACCATGTCCGAGCCCTCGAGCGCGCGGTACTGGTTCCCCTGCAAGGACGTGCCCTGGGACAAGGCGACTGCGTCCGTCATCGCAACGGTTCCGGAGGGCGTTTTCGTCGCGTCCAACGGCGTGCTGATCGACCGCGCCCGGAAAGACGGCACGGAGACGTTTCACTGGCAAACGGAACTGCCGATCGCCACGTATCTGATCTGCGTCACCATGTCCCGGTATTACGCGATATGGACGGACCGCTACCCGACCGCGGACGGCGGGTCCGTGGACTGCCTGAATTGCGTGTTCGACCGTGATTCCGCCAAGGCCGTGGCGGACCTGGCGAATCTGCCCGAAGCCATGTCGTTTTTTTCCGGTCTGTTCGGCGTGTACCCGTTCGAGAAATACGGACACGCGGAAGTGACGCGCGACTTCAATTACGGCGGCATGGAACACCAGACCATGACCACCATCAACGCGGCCTGGTTCAGGGGAGACCGGGCGCGTGAGGACGGATTCGTGCATGAGCTGGCGCACACCTGGTGGGGCAATGCGGTGACCCTGGCCGATTGGCCGGACATCTGGCTCAACGAGGGATTCGCGACGTATTGCGAGGCCCTGTTTCACGAGCATGTGTCCGGACCGGGTGCCTACTTCAGCGAGATGGGCTACCAGGCCGATACCTATTTCAGGCAGGCCGAAGAGCGGGATTTTCCGGTCTACGACCCGCCGGAGGGCGAGCTCTTCAATTACGGCATCAGCTACTGCAAGGGGTCGGTGATTCTGCACATGCTGAGGCGCGTCATGGGGGATGACGCCTTTTTCGAAAGCCTGCGCGCCTATTACGGGACGTATCGGTACGGTAATGCCTCGCGCCGCGATTTTCAGTCCGCCTGCGAAGCCGTATCCGGCATGGACCTGGAATGGTTTTTCGGCGAGTGGCTCGATTCCCCCGGATATCTGTCCGTGACGGTCGACTGGGACGCGGTCGCATCGACTGCCGGGACCGGACCGGATGCGACATGGGAACTGAGTCTGGATGTGGAACAGGATCCCTCGGGCCCGGTGTTTCAGATGCCGGTGGATGTCCGCGCCCTGGGCCCCGGGTCCGCCAGGGCCGACACCACGGTCTGGGTGCTCGAACGCCTCGAACGTTTCCGCTGGAATCTTCCGTTCAGGCCGGATTCCATCCGCCTCGACCCGGAGGGCTGGGTTCTGCTCAAGGCCAGGCGGGGAACCGTGACCGACATTCCTTTCCGCGAACCCCATACGGTGACGCTGAGACCGAATTATCCCAACCCTTTCAGCGGGTCCACGGTGATCGGCGTGGAATTGCGGGACAGCGCGGCAGCCGGCGGAACAGCGGTTTTGCGCGTGGTCAACTGTATCGGCGAACGGGTGAGGTCGCTGGGTCCTGTGCGATGGGAAAACGGACCTGTCCAGAACGTGGCATGGGACGGCAGGGACGATTCGGGCAGACCGCTGGCCTCCGGAATTTACATCGTCCGGCTGGAAGGGGAGGGCGTCGCGCTGGAACGGAAAGTGGTGCTGAGGCGTTGATATCATGGATAAAGCGTTTACCACGGAGAATGCGGGTGACGGGGTAACGGAGTGACGGGGAAACGGGGAAACGGAGTAATGGAGTGACGTGGTGACGGAGTAACAGAAAAGCTGGGTAACTCCGATACTCCGACACCCCGTTACTCCGTCACCTTGTTGCCGCGACACTCCGACACCCCGATACTCCGATACAGGTATAGATGTAAATTCAAAAACAGGTTGACTTTTGGCGTTTCTTTGCCTATTATTATATTAAGTTTACACGCATCCGGAGCCATCCTTTCATGAAAAAACGGGCATTCTTCCTCGTCGTATGCATGCTCGGCCCCATGCTGGCTTTCGGCCAGTACAGAGGCGAGGCCAAGTCCTCTATTTTCAAGCCTTCCGAGCTGTTCCGGCGGCCTTCCGGGATTCTGGACGGGCTCATCGACCCATCACGTTTCAAGATGACACAAAGCTATTCCCTGTCGTTTTTCTCCGCGGGCAGCCGGTCCTTCAACCAGGGCCTGTACCTGAACACCATGCAATACCGGCTGTCCGATCCGCTGACCGCTGTTCTGCAGGTCGGATATCTGCATCAGCCCCTCGGCGGCGCGGGTCTGACCGGATCATCGGCCGGTCAATTTATTATCAGCGGCGCGTCTCTGGATTACAGGCCGTCGGACAAGACACGCCTGTTTTTCGACTATCAACAGATGCCGGCCGCTTCCATTTCACCCTTCACCCGGTATGACACGAGGTAGGGCCCGGCGGCGTGAAAACGACTCTGGACATCGCGTTTCGCCTGACCGAGAAGCCCATTTCTCGGTCATTTTTTATTGAGCGTCCCGGGGGCGCGTCATGAGTGGCGGCCGCAGGCGCAGGTCCGGGTCCTTCAAGAAACCGGACTTTCAGGCCATGCCGGGCCGCAAGGTCCGGAACCAGCCCGCGTTCCGGTTGCCGAAAATCAAGCTTCCTTCGGTGCGCATCGACTGGATGAACGCGGCGATATTCGCGGTGCTGGCCGCCAATGTCGCGCTGATCGGTTTCGG
>JAFGAX010000194.1 GCA_016933415.1 bacterium | reverse complement strand
TTTCTATTCCAATTCGAAACGGACGGACCCCGACGGGTTGTCGGTCTGCCGGATGGACTGAATCTGGCGGCCGCAGCGCATGCGCTGGAAAGCCAGCTCGAACTGCGTCGCGAAATTGATCAGCACGTCCCTCGCCTTTTCGCCGTACTGTCCGGGCCGGCGGCTCTCGAGGCTGAAGCAGCCCCAGGCGCCTCCGGCGTCCCCGAGCGGAATGCCGATGAACGAACGGAGTCCGTGCTTGTTGTTCTCCCCCTTGAAATACCGTGGCCTCAGGTAATCCCCCTCGCCGATGTCCGAGATGATGAGCGGCGTGTTCCGCTTCAGAACCCATCCGCTGAGCCCCTCGTCGAGCGGAAACCGGATGCCCGGAGCGAGTCCGTCCATCTGGCCCTGGACGAACTGAATGACGCCCTCCTCGCTTTTTTCGACACGGAGGTTCAGCGTGAACCGGTCGAACCGGAAAAGCCGCATGAGGCATTGCGTGAAATGCGTGACCAGTTCATCCTCACCCTCGGACGATTTGAGGCGGCGGATGAAATCCAGGTGAACCTTGAAGACCTTCCCCTCGATTTCCTCCTCCAGGCCCTGCCGGTAGGCGAACATCACCTCGGTGATCAGGTCCGCGACCTGGGCCGCCATCGCGAGGTCCGCCTCTCCGAAGTCATCCGGCGCCTCGCTGCCGATCGCGAGCACACCCACGACATCATCCCTGGCGCAAAGGGGCGCGCCGAGAAAGGAGCGGACTTCGGTTCCCGGCCTTCCGGACATGGAAAATCCGGACGACAGATGGTTCTGCAGGTAAGGCGTCTTGTTCGCCATGACCTGGGCCAGAAGTCCCGCGTCGGACGACACCAGATGCGGCTCGATGGTTCCTCCCGCGTCCTCGCCGTATTCGAGCTTGAGTATGCCGTCCTTGCGGAAAAAAAGGGCGATGGAGGACGCGGCCATGGAAATCCGTACCATTTTCAGGTATTTACGATAGAAGGATCCGAACGCTCTGCCGAATCCCTCCCACGACCTGCCGGAACCGCTCTCGGACGGGCCGGCACCGGTACGGGTTTCTTCGGAGCGGGCCGGCGCTTCGACCGGACGGCTCTCCCAGGGAAAACGGGATTTGAAAAGCGCGTACAGCCCGATGGCCGCGACACAGACGAACAATCCGGCCTTGAGGAAAGAAAATGCCCATGGATTGCCTGAAGTCGGAATAAAGAATCCGGCCGCCGCAGTTGTGAGCAGCAGCGCCATGAGAAGAACGGATCGTCCGTTGTGACCTGGCATGGTTAGGCTCCGAAACGACGCGTCCGCAAGGGACCCGCTGATAATCGAAATAAAATGTAATTTACGAAAAATAAGGCTAAAGTCAAATAAAAACTATGCAAAACGGGGGATGCGGGAATGTGGGACCCCGCCGCCCGCTGCGCGGGACCAGGCGATTATTTGACTTCTGGTTGAAGGCAGGCAGCGGGGGTTCACAAGAAACTTGGATAATGGACGCCGTCCCGCTGCGCGGGACCATGCGATTAAAATGATTTATCATATTGAAGGCAAACGGCGGTGGATAAGACTCGTTGAATCGGCCGGAAGCCTTGTCTCCCATCATCCGGAAAAATTGGAAACCGGAATGACCTGGCTTCCGGCCGCCCGATTGAGGCCCGGCAAAAAATTCTGTCTATGGCGACCGTCTGGGCATGGCGGAGACTTTGACTTTTCTCACCGTTTCCATGCCCCTGTTACGGACGGTGAATGTAATTCGGGTATCAGGCGCCGTGCACCGCACCCGTTCCGCGAGGTCGGAGGCTCCCCGCACGGGCTCATTCTGGAACCGGACGATGGTGTCTCCAATGGACAATTCCGCCAGATCCGCGGGGCCTCCGGGCAGCAGGGAAACCACCTTCACGCCCGTCCTATGGTCCTTGCCGGTCAGATCGACGGCTGACAGGCCGATCCATCCGGCTTTTTCCCGCTGTTCCCGCAGGGCGGAAAGGAACCGGAGTACATCGGATGCGGGAAGCGCCAGGCCGGTGACCGCCTGGGGCCCTGCTCCGTCCTGAACCCGGCCGATGATGACAGCCGTCAGCCGGCCGGTTTCATCCAGCACCGGACTGCCGCTGTTGCCGGGGGGGATCATGCCGTCGATTTCCATGAAACCGTCCGGCCGGCGGCTGATGAAACGGGCCAGCGTCACGGAGGGAAATACGCCGATTGAATTGCCGAGAACCGCCAGCGCGTCGCCTTCCGCCGGCTCCCGGAATTCTTGGGGCGGGATCGGGATGATGCCCGTCACGCCGTGCTCCAGAACCGCGGTTCCGGTCGCCGGATCGCATGCGACCAGACGGGCCGGTGCGCGGCGCCCGTCGGTCAGCGCGATGACGATGCTGTCCGCCCCTTCAATGACCGATTTCCGCGTGACCGCGTAACGGTCGCCGAACAGAAAGCCGGACCCGACCCGTGTCCAGGCGTCCAGGGCGCCGCCTGAAACGGTCTCGACGCTCAGGACGGACGGGAGCGCCTTCTGCACGCCCGAAGCGATCGTGACCGGGCCGGAGGACGCGTTCTGCGAAAGCGCCCGTCCGGCGGTCAGCAGGACGAAAAGCCACATTCTCATGCGCGGCACCGTTCCTCCGGGACCCGTTAAAAACTCACCGGTACAAGCCGTCCCCGCAGGGCGTCGAGGTTGCGAATCCGTTCCGATGTGTCGACCGGAACGGCTCCCGCCGCGGTGTCCGCTGAAGCCAGCGCGGTTTCTGCCGGCACATAATCGTCGATGACGTACTGCACACGCGGCCTGCGCGCGGCCGTCGACGGGGCGGAAGCCTCCGGCGCCGGCTTCAAAGCCACGGGCGCGGTCAATGCTGCGGGGGCCTGGAATTTCCGGTTGAGCATCCAGACGCCGACGGCGAGCACGGCGACGGCCACGGCCGAAACCGGAATCCATCGTCGGTCGAGAATCGGGTGAAACAGACCCGGTTTTCCGGCCATCTCCCGTCTGATCCGCTCGTGGAGCAGCACGTTGAAATTC
>JAFGAX010000028.1 GCA_016933415.1 bacterium | reverse complement strand
GATGAGCTGGTATGACGCCGAATGCGTCGGATGTGGGGCGCCAAGATCCAAACGATTGTTTCCCTTGACTGAAGAATAAAGTCCAATAATTGTTACATCCAGCCTCGATTTCCTGAAGGGGCGCATCTTCCGACATAGACCTTTCTTGTCCTCACATCATCAACGTCAGAGTATAACAACATTCATCATTGAGGTGGTCAATGAAAATACGCAAAGCAGAAAAACGGTTCTGTATGGTTCTTGTCGTCCTTTTCATGAATATACCGGTTCTGGCTCAAAGTTCGCTCGATTCGCTTATTCAGAAAATGCCGGAAACCTGCGTCTCATTGATGGAACAGCGCGGATGGCCAAGTCTTTCTATCACCATTGTGCTGGATCAAAAGATAATCTATTCCCAGGCATTCGGTTTTGCCGATGTCGACAGGAGGATACCCGCGACGACAAAGACAATCTATCGGGTCGCTTCCATGACAAAGCTGTTCACCGCAACCATGCTGATGCAGCTTGCTGAACGGGGAAAAGTAAACCTCAATGATCCGTTGATCAGATATTTGCCTGATTACCAACCAAAATATCCCGCGAACACCGGCCCGACCACATTGCGGCAGCTCGCGACACATACAGCCGGATTGCATGTCGATGCCGGCCAGGCATTCTGGCATTACTTGTCGAATTTTCAATATGTCGTATCGAGAGCACGGGAAAAGATTGTGTGGGGTATTACAAAAGATGACCTGTTGTCAAGTCTGGATAAGATCGAAATAGAATACACGCCCAATCATTATCCTCATTATTCAAATCTCGGATACCAGCTGCTGGGTATCGCACTGGAAAGCGCCGCTCATGAGCCTTTTGAGACAGTTATCAAAACAAACATTCTTGATCCATTGAATATGAAGGATTCCAATTTCAATCTGGATGTCGATCAGCAGGCACGCTTTGCCGTCGGATATACATACCTTGAGCCTGATTTTCAGCGATTTCGGGCTCCGGAATGGGATCTTTCGATCCTCAAGTATTCGGGCGGGCTTTACTCGACACCTGAGGATATCGCCCGATTTATATCATTTCAGTTTCAGGATCAGATGGAGAACCATTTGAATGTTTTATCCGGCGATGGATCGAGATTGATGCGTACTCCGCAGACATTGCGTGATCCCGAATCCGGCGACACTTATGGCATCGGTTGGGCCCTGTATGAATATGAAGGGCATCCGATTATTGCCCATGCGGGAGGACATTGGGGTTTCTCCGTAAAAGCGGAAGTATTGCCTGAGTATAAACTCGGCGTTGTCATTATGACCAATTGCAATTATCCGCAGGGAGATATCGGGCCTGAAAAAGATCTTACCAAGATCATCATTTCCAAAATATTGCCGGTTTTAGACAGTAAAAAATCCGAACCTCTTCCCGATTCGAGAAAGGGAGATCTTCTCAGGTATTCCGGCACCTATTCCATTCCGGGAGAATTTGCGCATGCGGAAGTGCAATTGAAGAACGATACACTGCAATTCTCATTGATTGAGAAGCCGGATTTTTACGCGGCTATTTTGCCTGTGGGAATCAATCAATTCTGCTTTGCAATCGACCCCGGGAAAAATCCGATGTTTCAATTCGGCACAGATGCAAAAGGTGCAATTGTTGAACTCAAATTCCTGGGATATATATTTAGGAAGAACAGAAACTAAATATCCCGCCATAACCCGGCCGCTCACTGGACGGGGTCCTTTTTTGCGATAGCGTTTTCAGGATTGGCGGACGTTGGAATAACCTCGTACGCAGCGTGATAGCCGGCGTTAGGCGATTAAAGTAATCCAAAAACAATGGGGTGAAGTATGCCTATCGAAGAAAGAATGTGGAAAATCATTAAACGTCACTTGGGTTATTCTGATGAAGAACTGAAGCTTTTTCGGGACAACGCAAGAAATTGCGACGTCATCGAGAAAGCTCAAATTCTCAATAAAAAGCATATCATTCTTGAAGTCGTTGAATCTCATGGCTGTAACAGCCAGCATAAGGTCGGCGATAAGATATATTTTGACGGCGCCGGAAACCTACTGACGGAGTTATCGCCAAAGAAAATCTGCGCATATTCATTAGCCAATGCATTAATGCTGATCTATACGGCAAATGAGATGCTATACGCAGGAGTGGACCCCAATACTATTCGATTTAGAAGAACCGGTTGTTTTGATGTCGGTCTGCAATGCGAGGGATGGGGAAAAATAATCTACGAGTTACGAGTTGAAGATAAGCCATGACCCGATAAAAAAATGTCTTCCCGGCTTGTCGGCACTGGAAGAATAAATTTCGGCAATGAGGTTAATCTGATCGCTCGCGCATTCCCCTTATCCGCAATGCGGGATCAAGCTGAAGATGCTGGCGATTGATGACTTCTTGGGACCCAAAAATGTGATACGATCCGTTCCTTGGTTTCCCATTCATCTTTAAAAAGTCAATAAAATGTAATTGAATGACCCCGTACCGCGGGGAGGCGGGAAGCGTCGAAAATCCTTTGATGTTTCAAAATTGATGAATAAATTAATGGAATTCAGGAAAATCCAAATAGAAAAAGGGTAATTGAAAAGACCCTGAAAATGAACGTTCCATGACATCAATCAAAATAACGGGTTGCGGACAAACAAGCGAAGGAAAGCGTAATGACTGTTATACTGAACGATAAAGATTGGCACCAGCTGCCTTTCGAGAAAGTCGTCGACGCGCTCGGTGTGAATTCATCCACCGGCCTGGCGGCGGAGGAGGTTCTCCGCCGGCAGAAGGAATTCGGTCCGAACCGGGTCACCGCCCGGCGCGGCACCCCGGGATGGGTCAAGTTTCTCCAGCAGTTCAACCAGCCCCTGGTCTACATTCTTCTGATTGCGGTCGTCGTGACCGCAATTCTCCGCGAGTGGATTGATTCATCCGTCATCTTCGGCGTGGTTCTGATCAATGCCATTGTCGGCTACCTTCAGGAAGCCAAGGCTGAAAAAGCCATCGACGCGCTCTCCAAAATGCTTCCGGTCGAAACAACCGTGCGCCGCGACGGCGGCAAGCTCCGCATCCGTTCGGAGGAACTCGTGCCGGGCGACGTGGTGCTCCTCCAATCCGGCGACCGGGTGCCCGCCGATGTGCGCCTCATCCACGTGCGCAACCTGCACGTGGATGAATCGGCCCTCACCGGCGAATCGCTGCCCGTGGCCAAGCATCCCGACCCGCTGGCGGCCGACACGATTCTCGCGGAAAGGAGCAATCTGGCGTATGCCGGTACGCTCGTCACCGGAGGAGAGGCCGAGAGCGTGGTGTGGGCGATCGGCGACCGGACGGAGACCGGGCGTATCGGGGGCCTCATCGCCGGCGCGGTCGAGCTGTCCACGCCGCTGACGAAGAAAATAGCCCAATTCAGCAAGATGGCGCTCTGGGTCATCATGGCCCTGGCCGCGGTGACCTTCGCCGTGGGCGTGGCCCGCGGCGGACATCCGGCGGACATGTTCATGGCCGCGGTGGCGCTGGCGGTCGGCGCGATTCCGGAGGGCCTCCCCGCCGCGGTGACCATTGTGCTCGCGATCGGCGTTTCGCGGATGGCCAGGCGTCATGCCATCATCCGCAAGCTGCCGGCCGTCGAGACCCTCGGCAGCACCACCGTGATCTGTTCGGACAAGACCGGCACGCTCACCGAGAACCAGATGACGGTTCGCGATGTTTTCGCGGGCGGGAGATTCTTCTCGGTCACCGGCGTGGGCTACGAGGCTGCCGGCGTCCTGCAGACGGACGGCGCGGACGCGGACCCGGCGGAACATCCGGCGCTGGTGGAGTGCCTCCGAGCCGGCGTGCTCTGCAACGATTCGCATCTGGTGCAAAAGGACGGCAGGACCCAGGCGCAGGGAGACCCGACCGAGGCCGCGATGCTCGTGGCCGGCGAGAAAGCCGGGTTGAGCCGGACCGCCTTGCACCGGGAATTCCCGCGCGTGGACGTGATTCCCTTCGAGTCCGAACAGATGTTCCGCGCCACGCTGAACGAGGCGCGTCCGAAACGCGTGATCATCGTCGTCGGGGCGCTGGAACGCGTGCTCGAACGCTGCGACGACGCGCTCGGCGGGGACGGCGGACGGTCCGCGCTCGACCGGGACGCGATTCATCGCGCCGCCGAGGAAATGGCGTCGCACGGGTTGCGCGTGCTGGCCCTGGCCCGCCGGGAGACGGACGCCGCGCACACGCGGCTCGTTCCGGAGGACGTCTCGCGGGGGCTGACTTTTCTCGGGCTGGAGGGCATGATCGACCCGCCGCGTCCCGAGGCCGTCGCCTCGGTGCGAGAATGCCAGCGCGCCGGCATCGCCGTGAAAATGATCACCGGCGACCATCTCGCCACGGCCCGCGCCATCGCCGGGCAGATCGGACTGCAGGGCCCCGGGGAGCGCCGCGCGCTGGCCGCCCTCTCCGGGCGAGAACTGGAGAACGTTCCGGACCGAGATCTTCCCGAGACCGCCGAGCGCACGTCCGTCTTCGCCCGCGTCGCGCCGGAACAGAAGCTCCGGCTCGTGAAGGCGCTTCAATCGCGCGGCCACGTCGTGGCCATGACCGGCGACGGCGTGAACGACGCGCCCGCGCTCAAGCAGGCGGACATCGGCGTCGCCATGGGCATCACCGGAACGGACGTGGCCAAAGGCGCTTCCGACATGGTCCTCACCGACGACAACTTCGCGTCCATCGAAGCCGCCGTGGAGGAGGGCCGCAGCGTTTTCAACAATCTGACGAAGTTCATCGTCTGGACCCTGCCGACCAACATGGGCGAAGCGCTGGTGCTTCTCACCGCGATACTGCTCGGCAAGGTCCTGCCCGTGCTGCCGGTGCAGCTCCTGTGGGTGAACATGACGACCGTGCTCCTGCTCGGGCTGATGCTCGTATTCGAGCCCAAGGAGCCTGACCTCATGGCGTATCCGCCGCGGGACCCGAAACGCCCCCTGCTGACGAATTCGCTGGTCCAGCGCATCGGCCTGGTTTCGATCATCATGCTGGCCGGATCGTTCTGGCTGTTTCTGTGGGAATTAAGGGCCGCGGGCGCGACCGTGGCCGCCGCGCGCACCGCGGTCATCAACGTCATCGTGCTCGTCGAGGTCGCATATCTTTTCAACTGCCGTTCGCTCACGAAATCCATCTTCGCCATCGGATGGTTCGCCAACCGGTGGGCCATCGCCGGGTCCATGGCAATGGTCGGGGCGCAGCTTCTGTTCACCTACGCGCCGGTCATGAACACCCTCTTCCACACCGCCCCCATCGAACCCGGGGCATGGATGCGCATCGCCGGCGTGGCGGCCGTGGCGTTCATTGCGGTTGAAATCGACAAGTGGATACGCTTCGGCCGGCACGGAAACGTACGGGCGATTCCGGAGTAGCCCTTCCGGGCGATGCTGGAGCGCCGGGTGCAGGCGGTTTCCGCGTGGCGCCGGAGAGGTCCCGTGACCGCGCCGGCATCCGGATTTCGAGCCCGGCCCGCGCGGCGGGGCGATCGGGGAAAAAGATCATGACCGGCGGCCGGTTCCGCAAGGCTACGACTGCATCGATCTTGCGCCCTGCAAGATGATGATTTTCCAGGGCCCGCCTTTCAAGGACGAGGAGTTCGAGCACGCGATTCGAAGACTGTGGAACGTCATGAAGACGTACAAGCCCGAACTGTACGGGTTCACATGGGCGGACGAAGAGGGGCCGAGGTTCCAGATGGCGCCCGAGGGATACCGGGGATACATCGAGGGCCGGCCCGTGCGGGAGACCGCGAAGCGGCAGGCGGCCGGATAGACACGGGGGGAATGCCGGATCGAAAACGCCCCGGGCATCGCGCCCGGGGCGTTCCATCAGGACTTTCGATCCAGCCGAAAACCCGTCCCCTCAAGCCGGGGGATACTCCGGATCAGCGCGGTTTCGCCTGGACCTCTTCTCTCTTGTAGAGATACCCTGCCGCCAGGCCGTAGGCCAGAAAACCGGTCAGGGAATAGACCAGCCAGAACAGCTGGTCATCGTTCCGGATCGAGTCATATACCAGCGGATGGGAAATGTCCCATGCCGTCAGAACCAGCCAGAAGAGAAAACCGTATTTCATCCCCTGCCAGGCTCCCCTGATTTTCCGGGACAGGGGCAGCACTTCGTAGAACAGCGTGAACAGGATCCCGAAGAAAACGCCGATTGCGGCCTTGGTCCAGAGGAAATAAAACGGGTTCATCTGTTCGGCCTTGAACTTTCCGGGCGGGGCGAATTCCGGCCCGTAAATGATGTGGGCGAAGACGGCGCCTCCGATGAACAGCCCGAGCGTCATGCTGATACCCGACGGGATTCCGATCGACAGCGTTCTTTTTAAATTCACGTCACAACTCCTTTCCGGTTACTGATTCAGTTCGATGACCACGGTCCGTTCCGGTGAATTGAGAAGAAATTTGGATTTGTTGAAACCGGGAGCGCCGGCCAGGCCGATTTTCGCGCGGTTCGAGAAACCGATGCTCTCGGTCGGCATGCCGATGAAATTCCGGTCGACCGTGTCGTCCCCATCCTCGTCATGGAACAGTTTGACCGCATATTCCCCGAAGGGGATGGTCCCGACCCGCCATTCCGCGCGCCGGTCCGCAATCGGAAGCGCGGCTCCCATGAATTTGGGCGATTTCCCGCGGAAGCTCTCCGCGGAGTTGAACAACCCGATTTGAACGTCCCCCCGGTCGCTTTTCAGACCTGTAACAATGACCGTCAGATCGCAGACAGCGGTCGAATCCCGGGCGGATGCGCATGCGCAGGCGAAGAAAAGAACGGCACCCAGACGCAAACAGCGATTCATTTTAATCTCCTTTTTAATGAGTACTTTAAAAAACAAAGTATAGGATTCAAAAAAATCACCGGATCAGCTTTTGGATGCGTTCCACGTACTTTTCGAACGCCTGCCGGCCCTTCGGCGTCATCCGGTAGCTCGAAACGGGTTTGCGGTTCAGAAATGATTTCGTCGTCGTAATATACCCGGCCTCCTCCAGTTTTCTCAGATGAATGCTCAGATTTCCGTCCGTCGCCTTGACCTGATCCTTCAGAAACCTGAACTCCGCCTGATCCATTCCGATCAGAATGGACAGGATCGCCAGGCGGATCCTGGAATGGATGATTTCGTCCAGCAGATGGTAATCGAAATCAGGCATGGTTCCGCTTCTTCCAATTGAAAAACAGGAAGATGCCCGGAATCAGCTGAAAGAGAACGACCAGGATTCCGAGCCAGACAACGGACCGCTCGCCGGGCCATATGAACATGCAGACGGATGCGATCCACCATCCGTAGGCCGGGACGGTGATCAAACGGCTGTTCAACAGAAGGCCGCAGATGAGCTGACTGATGCCGAAGAGCACGGAAATGACCGGGGCCACGGACAAGGGCGGCATGCCGCCGCTGGCGGAACCGACAATGGTGAGAATGAACACGGAAATCAAGAATGCAGTCCAGACGCCGTCCACAACCCTGGCGGCATACGTTCTTCCGCCCATTTTCGAATACAGGCGCGCCCTGGCAAACAGGGAGAACAGGAAGCCCGCGGCGATCAGAGGAATATAGAGATACAGACTGTTGAAATGAAGTCCCATGAAATCCTTGAAAAGTTTAAGCGCTACCGCGAGCACGGAGAAGAGGCTCAGCAGGATGAGGAAGACGCCGTTGTGAATCAATGCCCTCTGGCTGTCTACCATGAATTTTTGTATGAATGCCAGTTCCTGATGTGCTTGTTTTTTATCCATTTGAATACTCCCCAATAAGCTTTATTTTACAAAGTAATTTAATTATTAATCAGACCAATGTCAAGTCATTTATTCTCCAAAACGGGCGGAAAAACCTGTCGGGCCTTCAGGCGCGGCCGGAGCAGGAACATCCGGAGGTTCGGATAAATAGGGATGGCGCCTAATAATGAACTCTTCCAGCCGCGGAAAAACCCGGATTTTTAACGGAATGAATGAAATGGCGAAACATGCATACCCGGATCGCCGATGCAAATTGCTTTTCCAATTCGGATAATATTTATTATATTCTCAAGAATCCGACCCTCCGGCCTGTTTCAGTAACAAGTTTGGTGACCGATCGCGTGATCCGGCAATCGTCCAACGCAAGCGAGGAGAAAGCCATGGGCGTTTCGATCAGAAGAATTCACCGATGGGCCGGCATGATGCCGCCGGCTCTGGCCGCGGCCGTTGCGGTCTCGATCCTGGCGGCGGCGCCGGATGTCCCCGCCGGGCCGGACCGGATCGTCACCGGCAATGTCCGCCTCAACGATGACCCGGGAACCGGATGGCAGTCGGGGCCCGTCATGGCCATGAACCTGCACGGCGCAGCGGTTTTCGTGTGGATGGACGGACGGAACGGCGACGCGGAGCTCTACGGACAGCGCGTCGGCATCAAGGGTCTCGCTGCGGGATCCAATTTTAAAGTGACGGAAGACGGATGGGGCGGATTCCAGTTCAATCCGGCGGTGGCGATAAATGACGCCGGTCATTTCGTCGTAGTGTGGGAGGAGCGGAAATTCGGGACGTTCGACCTGTACGGAAAACTGTTCGCGGCCAACGGGGTTCCGATCCGGGAGGAGTTCATGATCGCGCAATCGGCCGACCTTTCCGAGTACACGGCGTCGCCGGCCGCGGCCATGGACAGCGCGGGGAATTTCGTCGTGTGCTGGAACTGGACCAAGGGCGCGGTTTCGAACATCTATTTCAGACGGTTTGACGCCCGGGGGGAGCCGGTCGGCGCAGCGTTCCGCGTCAATGACCGGCTCACCGGGCATTCGAAGCATCCGGACGTGGGTATGAACCGCAGCGGAGCCTTCGCCATCGCCTGGGAGGACGAATGGAGCGGAATCGGCGAGGTCCTCGCCCAACGGTTCGACGCCGACGGGAGGTTCTCCGGAGCGAACCTGGAGATCAGCGACCTTGAGGGGCAGACCGAACCCGCGAGAGAACCGGCCGTGGCGGTGAACCAGATCGGATTTCTCTGCGTCACGTTCACCTGTAAAAGCCCCGGATCGGAAACCTCGGACATTTTTGCGCATCTGTACTACCTCAACGACCAGAATCGCACGATCCTTGTCAGTGATCCGTCCCTGAACCTGGGCGACGGAAAGCCCGACGTGGTTTCGGACTTCAATATCATGTATCGCATCGCCTGGCAGACTCTCGATTCCGCGGACGTCTTTTCGCGTTATGTCGGAGGAAGCGGAGTACTGTACGGCGGCCCGAATCTGATCAGCGGCACCCCGGCCCAGGAAACGGTTCCGTGCATCGGCATCGGCGGATACGGACAGATTGTGCATGCCTGGCAGGACGACCGGAACGGGAACGCCGATATCTACGCGACCCTGGACGCGGTCGGCTGTCCGGGCGGGGTCACTGCGGGCGGCGGATTCCGGGGAATGATCCCCCTGTCCTGGAATCCGGTTTACGGTTCCAGCCGGAACGTCACCTATCGGATCTCGCGGACTTCCATCCCCCGGGATTCGCTGGGAACCGGAGAGGGCGCCGTGGCGTTGCCGCTGTTCACGCCGGTCGCCGTGGTGGACGCCGCCTCCAGACCTTATCCCAAAATGATGCTCGATTGGATTGACACAGACGTCCGGGAAACCGAGGCGTATCTGTATGAGATCACCGCCGACATCGAGGGAAGTGACGAACCGGCGATGACTTTCGAATGGGCGTCGCCTTCGGACGGATACCGGATGGCGTCATCCTGGGCCGGTGAGCCGCCGGTCGTGGACGGCGTGCTGTCGCCCGGGGAGTGGGACGACGCGACCGGACTCCGGATCCAGTGCCGGACCACGCCCCGGCCCGTGACGCTGCGCCTGAAGAACGACGGTGAGACCCTGTACATCGCGGGTGTCGATTCGAACGACGGCATCGTGGATCCGCTCAATGTTCTTGGTGTCCTGGTCGACTGGGACCGGAACGGCGCCTGGGACGCGGCGGCGCCGAGCGACGAGGGAGCCTGGCTGGTCGCTTCCGCAGGGACTTCGTTCACCGGATACTTCGGAAATTACCCGGACGGATTCGGAATGATGAACATAGAATTGAATCCGTCCGGCGTGCGCGGCGCGGTCGCCGCTTCGGCTGGAACCGTTCAGTACGAGGCCTCGATAGACCTTCCAGCGGATCACGGTTCATCGCTGGGTTTCGCCGTGTGGATCGACGATCCCGGAAGCCTGTACGGATGGCATTACGGAAACGCGGGAGAATGGCCGCCCAACGCCCTGTGGGAGGCGGCGGAGACGCTGGGGGAACTGGTTCTGGCGACGGAAACGGGGATCTCGGAGCGCCATCCGAACAGTCCGGAATCGCCCCGGCTGGAACGCAATTTCCCCAATCCCTTCAATCCGTCGACAATGATCCGGTTCAGGGTGAAGGAGGCAGGCCGCGTATCGCTGAAAGTTTTCGACATCCTCGGCAGGGAAGTGACGGTTCTGGCGGACCGAGGGTTCGATCCCGGCCCGCATGCGATACGCTTCGACGCGGAGGGTCTGCCGTCCGGTGTTTATCTGGCGAGGCTGCAGGCCGGGGATTTCACGGCCGCCCTGAAAATGATCAAGACGGAGTGAATACGCCGGGGATGAACCGCCGTCCCGGCAAAGGACGACGAGGGTCCGCGTTTTCAGACGGCGCCCGGGGGATACCGGGGATGCATCGGGTGCCGGCTGGTGCGGGAGATCGCGGGATCAAACTCCGGGGGGATTCCGGGAAAAGTCAGAGCCATGCGTGAGATCCATGGGGATCCCGCACAACGGCAATCGGATGGTGACGGATTTTCCGGCCGCCCGTCCGGGACAACAGTGACGTTAATGATTGATAATTCTATGTGAAAATCGTATATTTCGATTGATGACTATTCCGGCGAAACTGTGTCTGTCATCAGGGATGGCGATCGTGGAATTGCATCCCCCGGCATCCGCAGTCGACCCGGTCGATGGTACACCCGTCATTCAGTCATGCCGGGTTTTCCCGGAATCATAAAAAACAAATGGATTTCAGACCGGCCGCGTCCCTGACCGAAGGGGACCGCGGCCTGTCTTCAAAAATTCATAAATATAACAGCTTGATCCCGCGAAGCGGGGACTTCAAAAATTCATACAACCAATAGCCTGACCGCGGCCAGCGGGCGGCGGAGCGCTTCGATCCGGACGGCTTGCCGAATGCAAATCCGCGATCAGAACGCATTTCAGACAGGCAATTATACCGCGTGATGGGTTCCCCGCAAGGTGGAATTGGATGAATGGGAGCGTGTAGCTTGGATCCGGCCGTTCTCGCCGTTCTGATCATTCTCGCCGTGACGGTGCTCCTTCTGGCTTTCGAATGGGTCCGCATCGAGGTGGCGGCGCTTCTGTGTATGCTGGCGCTGGGCTGGACCGGAGTGCTGACGCCGCAGGAAGCGTTCTCGGGTTTTTCGAGCAATGCCGTGATCGCCATGATGGGCGTCATGATTCTGGGGCAGGGCATCGCGAAAACCGGCGTCATGGACCGGTTTTCACTGGCCGTCCTGCGAAAAGCGGGGACGAGCCGGTCGAAAGTGACCGGATGGATGTCGCTGTCCGTGGGCCTGCTGTCGGGGATCATCCAGAACATCGGCGCTGCGGCGCTTTTTCTGCCGGGCATTCTCGACATCTCGAGGCGGGGAAAAATACCGGCATCCCTCCTGATCATGCCGATCGGCTTCGCCGCCATTCTGGGCGGCACCTTGAGCATGGTGGGTTCGGGACCGCTGATCCTGATCAACGACCTGCTTCGCAACGCCGGCCTCGAGCCGTACGGGTTGTTCAGCGTCACTCCAGCGGGCATTCTTCTGCTTCTCTCGGGCATCGGATTTTTTCTTCTGCTCGGTAAATTCGTCCTGCCCGATTCGCCGGCCCAGGGCCCCCTGGTTTCGGAGCAGGAGAAACTCGTGGACGCCCTCCGACTGCCGCGTCATATCCGGCACACGGTCATTCCCCCGCACAGCCCGCTGATCGGGCAAACCGCGGAGCAATCGGGCGCCTGGAACCGGTTCGGCCTGCACGTTCTCGGAATCGCCAGGGGGCGCCAGGTGGAATACGCCCCCTGGAGGGAAACCCGGTTCGAGGCGGGACAGGAACTAGCCCTGCTGGGGGACCGGAAGGACATTGAACGATTCGCCTCGGACCATGGCCTGACCCTGCGGGGAAATGCCGAACCGTTCACCCCGCTCCATGATCCGGATCGCGCCGGTTTCGCGGAAGTCATCCT
>JAFGAX010000193.1 GCA_016933415.1 bacterium | reverse complement strand
CGTGTGTTCGATTTCCGCGGGGGGTGTGCCGCGAAGCATGTACAGGAAGTTATCCGAGATGCCGAGTTGGGGGTCCGCGGAAATCAGCGGCATCCCCTTCCGGATGCTGTACAGGTCGGCGATGATGGTCGGGACCTGGGCCACGAGGCGTTTGGCTTTGCGCAGGCTCGCATCCGGACTGTTGTCTCCGGCGTCCGGATCGAAAATGCCGAGCATGGATACCGCGGTCTGGAGCACCTGCATGGGATGCGCGTTGGGCGGCGTCAATTTGAGCAGTTCCACCACCTGGCTCGGGAGCCGCATCTCGGACGCGAGTTCGCGCCGCAGGGTCTCCCATTCGGACCGGTTGGGGAAACGGCCGTTCCAGAGAAGAAAGATCACCTCTTCGAACGTGACCTTTTCGGCGATGTCATGGATATCGTACCCCCAGTAATACAGCTTGCCGTGGGTGCCGTCCACCCATGAGATGTTGGTTTCCGCGGCGACGACGCCTTCGAGACCCCTCACAAAGGTTTTGTCTTCTGCGGCTTTGCCGTTGGCCATTCTGCGGACTCCTTGGATACGGGTTGTGGTTTGTTGCCGTTGCGGATGCCGGCGGGCGCGGTGTCCCGGCCGGTTCTGTTCACTTCTTCGGCCCCGGGCCGAACAGGAGACGGATGAAGTCCGGTCCCTCGAGGAGGCCGAGGCTTCCGGACCGGACGCTTTCCTCGTCGTAGCGCGTCACCGCGTCCGGTTCCACGCGGGGGTCCCAGACCGCGACGGGCACCGGATCGCGCACGTGCGAGCCGAGCGTGACCGGAGTCGGGTGGTCGGGGAGCACGGCGATGACGGCCTCCATGCCGCTCCGGGAAAGGCCGTCCAGAATGCGGCGCAGACAGCGGCGGTCCAGGTCCTCGATGCAGCGGATCTTCAACTCCACGTTCCGGTCATGGCCGGCCTCGTCCGCAGCCTCGACGTGCACATACACGAAATCACGGTCCCGGAGGGCGCGCAGGCAGGTTTCGGCCTTGCCCTCATAGTTGGTGTCGTACAGTCCCGTCGCGCCCGCGACGGAAACGACTTCCATTCCGGCGGTCACGGCGATGCCCTTGATCAGATCCACGGCGGAGATGACCACGGCCTTGGTGCCGTGCAGGGACTCGAAGGAACGCATCGCCGGCTTTTTTCCGGCCGACCAGGGCCACAGCCGGTTGGCCGCCGGTTTCCCGTTTGCCGCGCGGGCGCGGTTGACGGGGTGATCGGCCAGAAGACGCTCCGATTCGGCGATCATCCGGTTCAGCGCCGCGGCCGTTGATTCCGCGTCCGGATGCAGGGCGCGAACCAGCCGCTCCGATGCGGGTTCGCCGATGTGGTCGTGCGGCTCGGTGCACGCGATACGGCTGTCGCCGCCGGCAAGAATGCCGATGTGGCGGTAACTCAGACCCTGGTGCAGGCGTATTCCCAGCGCGCCCACGGGTTCAGTCAGATCGCGGATGAGGGCGCCCGCCTCCTCGTTCGAGATGTGTCCCGAGGAATGGCTCGCGATCAGGCCGTTCGCGACGTGGATGAGGTTGACCCTGAAGACCAGGTCGTTGCCGTCAAACGGAAGGCCGATGCTCGCGGCTTCGAGCACGCCGCGTCCGCTGAAATCCGTGTCCGGATCGTATCCGAGCACCGCGAGGTTCGCCACGGCCGAGCCCGTGGGCTGTCCTTCACGGATTGTGCGGAACAGACCCGTGCGGCCCTTCGCGGCCACCTCGTCCATGGCGGGCGTGCGGGCCGCCATGAGCGGCGTGCGGCCGCCGAGCGACGGGACGGGGTAATCCGCCATGCCGTCTCCGAGCAGGACCACAGTCTTCATGCGGCGTACCGTTCCGCCAGGAACGCCCGGAACGCCTCATAGTCCGCGGGCATGTCCTGCCAGGATTCGCTTCCCGAATCGAGACCGGCGAGACTGGGCGGGATTTCGGGCGCAAACCCCAGCAGTCGCTCGATTTCCTCCGGGAATTTCGCGGGATGGGCCGTTTCCACGGCGACACACAGCGGCCGGCCGCCGTTTTTGCGGAGCTCGAGGAAGCGCCTGAGCCCGACCCAGCCCACGGCGCCGTGCGGCTCCAGCAGGATGCGGCCGTCCGTCCACGCTTCGCGTATGGAATCACGCGTTTCCGCGTCGCTCACGCTGATCGCGAACAGGTCGCGCCGCATCGCATCCATGTCCGGCGGGCGGATGACCGCACCCGTCTCATCCATGCGGCCGCCGTACAGGGAAACGACGCGCGCCAGGTTGCTCGGGTGTCCCACGTTCATGGCGTTCGAAATGCAGACCCGGGACGGATCGATTTTCCGGTAGACGCCGGTCGTCAGGTATTGCGGCACTTCGTCGTTTGAATTGGTGGCCACGACCACGCGCGAAATCGGAATTCCCATGCGGCGTGCGAGCAGTGCGCCCATCATGTCTCCGAAATTGCCGGAGGGGACTGAAACGACCATCGGCTCCGGGTGATCGGCGATGCGGCTGTAGGCGTACGCGTAATACACGGACTGCGGGAGCAGGCGCCCGATGTTGATCGAATTCGCGGAGGTCAGGTCTATCGAACCCAGAACCGGATCCGCGAACGCATTTTTCACCAGGGCCTGGCAGTGGTCGAATTTGCCGTCTACGGCAATGGCGGTCACGTTGCCGGACAGCGTGGTCATCTGGCGGCGCTGCCGGCCGCTCACTTCGCCGGGCGGGAACAGCACGATGACGTCGATGCCGGGGATACCGTGAAACGCGCGTGCGACGGCGCCGCCCGTGTCTCCGCTGGTCGCGGTCAGCACCACGAGACGTTTTCCGCCCTTATCCCGGAATTCGGACATCAGGCGCGCCATCATGGCGGCGGCGAAATCCTTGAATGAGGCGGTCGGTCCCCGGTCGAGCCTGAGGATGTAAAGGCGGTCTTCGGCGGATTCCACGGGCACGTCGAAATTGTACGCGTCGCGGCACAGCGCGGAAAGCCGTTCCGGGGCAATGTGCCCGGCGAGATATCGGGACAGGATGATTTCCGCGATCTCAGGGTAGGATTTGGATTTCATCGAGCGGATTTCATCCGGTCCCAGAACAGGGATGGATTCCGGCATGTAGAGACCGCGGTCCGGCGCCTGACCGCGGAACAGGGCGGATATGAAGTCCACAGCAGGAGAATTTTCGTTTGTGCTGATATATTGCATGCTCATTTTCCCGTTTGGCCTTAATGTATAGAAATTTTTATTTAATTAAAAGAATTTTTTGGGTGATTTTATTGATTTATTTAAATTATTTATTATACGAATGGATGCACTAAAATATTGATTAACAATTATTTGGATTTTATTAACCGATCGGTTCGTTTGCGATTATTACGGCTGATACGGTTTCATGCAGGTATCAGGAACCTGGAAGGAAGTAAATCAAATATAAGGGGATGGAAGCGGATGTCAAAGTGATTTCGGTTGAAGCGGTATTGAAATCAGGGATAATAAGGAGGCGTTCCGCCGGTTTTTCCGTCCGTTCGGAACGCCTCCGGTTTGAACCGTTCAGAATAATTTCCCGAAAAGATGTCCGGAGAAAATCTGTTCGATGAGAATCAGTATTCCCAGCACTGAAACGTATATCGCAAACGGCCGCAGACGGCCGGTGGTGATGATGCGGATCATCCACTGGACGGCCAGCCAGCCAAACACGGCCGCGGCAATGAAGCCCGCAATGAGGGGAACCGTGGGGACTCCGAGTGTTCCGGTCTCACGCACCATGCGCACGGCATTGGGCGCATCCAGAACCGCGGCGCCGAGAATGGCCGGTATGGACAAAAGGAAGGAGAATTTGGCCGCGAATTTCCGGTCGAGCCCGCGCCAGAGCGCGCCCGCGATCGTGAATCCGGAACGGGACACGGCCGGGAGTATGGCCAGGGCCTGGGCCGATCCGATCAGCAGAGCGTCTCCGGCTTTGGTCTCCCGCACGCCTTTGTCCCTTGTTTTCAGGGAATCCGCGAACCAGAGAATGGCCCCGGTAAAGAGAAATTCAAAGCCAAGGGATTTACCCGAACGGAACAGGTACTCGATGATGTCCTTCAGGCCGAGTCCGAATGCCACAGCCGGAATCGTCCCCAGAACCAGGAGCCAGGTCAGGCGGCCGAGCGGATGTTTCAGTATCTCGACCACGTCTTTCCGGTAAACCGCCAGGACCGCGGCCAAAGTGGCCAGGTGGACGAGGATGTCAAAGGTCAGGACATTCGATTCCAGCCCGAGCAGACGCTGGAAGAGAACCAGATGACCCGAACTGCTGACCGGAAGGAATTCGGTCAAGCCCTGAACCGTGCCGAGGAGAAGCGCCTGCCAGAGGGACATGTCGTTTGTTCCTTTGTTGATAATATTTTTGGAGGAAAAACCGGATTGAAGATAAGGCTTTTAGCCGGGAAATGCAAAGGGGAAATGAGATGCTGCGTTTTATAAATAAAACGAAAATACCCGCCTTCTTGTCATCCCCGCGAAAGCGGGGATGACAACCATTAGTATCTTTTGTCGGACTTTTCTGATACGCCATTCATTATTTGATCTCCGCGTGATAATCCTGCAGGGACTTGACGGAAGTCCGCACCTCGCGGCGCGCGGCGATGCCCTTGGCCGCGGCCAGTGCCGCGGTGGTCGTGGTGATGTAGGGGATCTTGTACTTAATGGCCGCCTTGCGGATATACGAGTCGTCGACTTCCGACAGCTTGCCCTTGGGCGTGTTGATGATGAGCTGGATCTCGCCGTTCTTGACCGCGTCCACGATGTGGGGCCGGCCCTCCTTGACCTTGTTGATGCGGGCCGACTCGACGCCATGCCGCATCAGGAACTGCCGGGTGCCTTCTGTGGTGAGGATGCGGAAATCCATGTCCTGGAAGCGTTTGGCGGATTCCAGAACGCCGCCCTTGTCCCGATCCGCGACCGTGATGAGCACCGCGCCTTCGAGCGGGAGCGTGAGCTTGGTCGCCTCCTGAGACTTGTAGAACGCGAGGCCGAAATTGTCGGCCAGACCGAGCACCTCGCCGGTGGAGCGCATCTCCGGGCCGAGCACCGGGTCGACCTCGGGGAACATGTTGAAGGGGAACATCGCCTCCTTCACGCCGAAATGCCGGAACGAGCCCCGTTTCAGCTTGAGGTCGGCCAGTTTCTCCCCGAGCATGATCCGGGTCGCAATCTTGGCCATGGGGATGTTGCACACCTTGGATACCAGCGGCACGGTTCGTGACGCGCGGGGATTGGCTTCGAGGATATACACGGTGCCGTTGGCGATCGCGAACTGGATGTTGATCAGGCCCACCACGCCGAGCTCCAGCGCGATGCGGCGCGTGTATTCCTCGATGGTTTCCACGTGCTTGTGCGGAAGGCCCACCGGCGGAATGACGCAGGCCGAATCGCCGGAGTGGATGCCCGCGTATTCGATGTGCTCCATCACCGCGGGCACGAAGGCGTCCTTTCCGTCGCTCAGTGCGTCGGCTTCGGCCTCGATGGCGTTTTCGAGGAATTTGTCGATGAGAATGGGCCGTTCGGGGGAGACGTCCACGGCCGCGGCGACGTAGCGCCGGAGCATGGCCTCGTCGAGCACGATCTGCATGGCGCGTCCGCCCAGCACGTACGAGGGCCGGACCATGAGGGGATACCCGATGCGCTCCGCGATGGCCAGGGCTTCATCCAGCGTGCTCGCCATGCCGGAGTCCGGCTGGGGAATTCCGAGTTTCTGCATCACCTTCCGGAAGCGGTCCCGGTCCTCGGCGAGGTCTATGGTCTCGGGCGAGGTGCCCAGAATCTTCACGCCCGCTTTCGCGAGATCGGCGGCGATGTTCAGCGGAGTCTGGCCGCCGAACTGGACAATGGCGCCCTCCGGCCGTTCCTTCTCCCAGATGGCCAGCACGTCCTCCACGGTCAGCGGCTCGAAGTAGAGCTTGTCCGATGTGTCGAAGTCCGTGGACACGGTTTCGGGGTTGCAGTTGACCATGATGGATTCGAGCCCGGCGTCCCGTATGGCGAATGCGGCATGCACGCAGCAGTAGTCGAATTCGATGCCCTGGCCGATGCGGTTGGGCCCGCCGCCGAGCACCATGATTTTTCTGCGGCCGCTCACCTGAACCGCGTCCGGAGCGTTGTAGGTCGAAAAGTAATACGCCGCGTTCTCCACGCCGCTGACGCGTACGGGCTCCCAGCCGTGCCGGACGCCAAGCGCGATGCGGCGGTCCCGGAGTTCCCGCTCGGGGACGCCGAGCAGTCCGGACAGGTACTTGTCCGCGAACCCGTCCTTCTTGGCGCGGACCAGGAGCTCGTCCGGCAGGCGGCCGCCCTTGTGCTTGAGAATCTCCTCTTCCAGGTCCACCAGTTCCTTCATCTGCCGGATGAACCATTCCTTGATGAAGGTCCGGGCCGACAGCTCGGCGACGTCCGCGCCCTTGCGCAGGGCTTCGTACATCAGGAACTGGCGCTCGCTGGTGGGCACGGCCAGGAGCTTGATCAGCTCGTCGAGCGGCTTTTTATTGAAGTCCTTGGCAAACCCGAGCCCGGCCCTGCCGATTTCAAGCGAGCGGACGGCTTTCTGCAGGGCCTCCTTGTAATTTTTCCCGATGCTCATCACCTCGCCGACCGCGCGCATCTGGGTGCCGAGCCTGTCCTCGATGCCCTCGAACTTTTCAAAAGCCCAGCGCGCGAATTTCACGACCACATAATCGCCGGAGGGTGTGTATTTTTCGAGCGTGCCCTCGCGCCAGTACGGAATCTCGTCCAATGTCAGGCCGCCGGCGAGCAGGGACGAGACAAAGGCGATGGGGAATCCCGTGGCCTTGGACGCGAGCGCCGACGAGCGGGATGTGCGCGGGTTGATCTCGATGACCACCACCCGGCCGGTTTTCGGGTCATGCGCGAACTGGATGTTGGTGCCGCCGATGACCTCGATGGCCTCGACGATGTCGTAGGAGTATTTCTGCAGTTTCTGCTGCAGGGAGGCGTCGATGGTCAGCATCGGCGCGGTGCAGTAGGAGTCTCCGGTGTGCACGCCCATGGCATCGACATTCTCGATGAAGCACACCGTGATCATCCGGTTCTTCGCGTCGCGCACCACCTCCAGTTCGAGTTCCTCCCAGCCCAGAACGGATTCCTCGATCAGAACCTGGTGCACCATGCTTTCGGCCAGGCCCCGCGAAGCGATGGTCCGGAGTTCCTCAACGTTGTAGACCAGGCCGCCGCCCGTGCCGCCCATGGTGTAGGCCGGCCGGATCACCACCGGGTAGCCGAGTTTTTCCGCGATCTTTTCCGCATCCTCGAGTGTGTTCACGGCCTCGCTTTTCGGCATGTCGATGCCGAGCTTGGTCATGGTTTGCTTGAATGCGGTGCGGTCTTCGCCCCGCTCAATGGCGTCGACATTGACGCCGATCACCTTCACGCCGTATTTTTCAAGAATGCCGCTTTTCGCGAGCTGGGAGGAGAGATTGAGGCCCGTCTGGCCTCCGAGATTGGGCAGAAGGGCGTCCGGTTTTTCCCTGGCGATGATCTGCTCGAGGTAGTCGAGATTCAGCGGCTCGATGTAGGTCGCGTCCGCCATGCCGGGGTCGGTCATGATGGTGGCGGGATTGGAATTGACCAGGACGATTTCATACCCCAGTTTCCGGAGCGCCTTGCAGGCCTGGGTGCCGGAATAATCGAACTCACAGGCCTGGCCGATAATAATCGGGCCGGATCCGATGATGAGGACTTTACGGATATCGTCGCGTTTCGGCATGGAAAAATTCCCCTCACGAGTGGATGACATTGCGGATTTCAGCGGAAAAAGTTAAGCAAATAATCAAAGGAAAGCAAGAAAGATAATGGCGAAAACATTCAACGCGGGGAATATTTCATTCTCGATATTTGCGGCGCACCTGAAAGGTGCGTCGCAAATAAACCCATTGATTTGCGCGGATTACGGCCGATTCGCTGTTCCGGGCGGCTACCGCACCGCGCCGAAAGCCACGAGCAGAAAGCCGGATCCATTCACCAGTCCGTGTATGATGATGTCCGGCCAGGTGCTTCGGGTTCGGGCCACGATCCAGGGCGTCAGGAACAGAATGGGAAGCAGAATGAAAACGAGGGAGAATCCGAAGGAAAAGTGGAAAAGGGTCCAGCAGAGGCCGTGCAGAATCCAGGCTCTGTTGCCGTATGCGGCCTGCTGGCGGGGGAACATAAATCCCCTCCAGTAGAGTCCCTCTCCGATGATATTCAAAAAGAACATCGGCAGCCAGGCCGCGATCAGCCATTTTTCGCCGGGCCCGAGCGGTTCGACTCGGAGAAAGGCCGGCGACGCCGAAAATCCGGGGATCCAGCGCTGTCCGGCCTGCATGAGGAGCCAGGTCAGGAGCCCGATGACCACAGTGCCGGTGAGGCTCCAGCCCAGCACGGCGGCCGACGGTTTCGTCAGGCGGAAGCGCCGGATCCAGTCCGTTCGTCCGCCGGTCCGGTTTTCCCTGCGGATCAGGATGAAGGATGCCGCTAAAAGCGGGATGAAAACCAGGAGGCCGCCGCACAGGTACCAGCAGAGCAGGGGCCGCCAGCCGGTCCGGTTTCCGAGCGCGGGGATGGCCAGGCGCACGGCGATGCAAAGAAGGAGCGCCGGGATCCCGGTGAACAGGAAGGATTCAGGGATGCGCATGGGTTTCATGACAGTGCCCGGAGTCGGAATGCGATGGTGGATGGCCGGCAGGGGCTTCACAGCGGCAGCTGGATGTTGAACCGCACTGCAATGAGCCTGAGAATCAGGGCGGTCAGCACGCAGACCGTCATTGCGACCTCAGCCCCGGCACCTGCGGTTTCGCAGGCCCAGTAGGCTATGGCGGCGAAAAGCGAGCAGGTCGCGTAGAGCTGGCCGCGCTTGAAAATGATCGGGACCTCATTGCAGATGATGTCGCGGATGACGCCGCCGAATGTCGCTGTGATGACGCCCATGAGAACCGAGATGAAGGGAGGGACGGCCTGCCCGAATGCAACGGCCGTCCCCACCGCGGTGAAGAAGCCGAGGCCGAAGGCGTCGGGCAGGAGCACGGCCTGGTCGGTGAGCGGGTTCTTCCTGTACCGCCGGATCAGGGCCGCTGCCACGGAAGCGGCCAGGATCCAGAGCGCGTATTCCGGGCTTTTCACCCAGAACAAGGGATGGCGGTCGAGCAGAAGGTCTCGTAGGGTGCCGCCGCCGAGTGCGGTGACGAAGGCCACCGCATAGATGCCGACCAGGTCCATGCCCTTGCGTTCGGCTTCGATGCCGCCGGCCATGGCGAAAAAAGCGACACCGAGAAGTTCGATGGTGTGGAGCATAGGGTTCGGTCCTCAAGAATTCAGAGAATGGAGGTCAGGCGACCCCGGGGTCCTGAAAAAGGATCCTTTCGGCTGAGATATCAAGGTTTCAGGGCCCCGGGGTCCATCATCCTCAGGTGCGGAGGCGGGAGCCTCCGCGCGGAGAAGGCCATGCCAGCCTATCTCCCGCGGGTTCGTAACAACCCGGGGGAGGTTTTATCCGGGGGCGTGATTTCACGGGCGACCCCGGGATTCTGAAAACCCTAATACAGGACAATCGGCACGGCTGTCCAGACCTGACGGTCGGAAACGCGGTCCGTGACTCTAAGCGAGAGCTCATAATGACCCGTAGGCGCGCTGCGCACATCCATGCCGATGTAGTCCTGCACGTTCCGGTTTTTACCCGTCCGCTTGTTTTCGATGGAGATGCGGTGGCTGCCGCCGCCTCCGAAAAGTCCGCCGATACGCTGGAACACGTTTTTCCCCTCGCTGGTCCGGCGCAGGGAGAATTGGACCGTATAATCCGCGGATCCCTTCGAATCCAGTCCCAGGTTGTAGATTTCATAGTACAGGTACAGGGGATCGGAAGTCCTCGCCCGGCCCGTGGGATTGGGGCTGATTCTGAGCTGGGAACGGTCCCTGCCGGCTGATGCGGACTTCGGCTCGATGGCGTATGCGGGCAGGAGCGCGCCGAGAGCGAGATCGTTCCGGGCCGAGTCGTCCGGCGGAATCGCGTATTTCCATCCGTTCAGGATTTCCGTGCCCTCCACGCGCGCGTGAAAGGCGAGCAGGTGCCGCCGGAGCGGCAGTTCGAACTCGAAATGATCGACCAGCGCGCCGTTCCGGAGGCGGGCGTCCGTCGTGTCCTTCAGCGTCAAACGGTGGCTGTCCTTCCAAACGGACTTCAGCCTCGGATCAAAAATTTCGATGCCGGTTTCGATGCGGACGGTGTCGTCGGCCCCGATCTGGCGCATCAGCTCCGGAATGGGGATGCCGTACGCCCAGTTGAAATAATCGCGCGACTGGCCGGACCGGTACCGGTACAGGCCCGGGATCACCGACAGAAATTTCGTCCGGGGCGACCAGGACTGGCGGTCGGTCCGGAACGCTTCGGTAACGGTCCGGGCGGATTCGTCGGAAATACGGTTCTGCATGGAATACCGGTTCAGACCCGATCCGGACGACGCCTCGTTGTACCGGATGTCCCAGTCCACCAGGTTCGCAATCATGCTGGAGTCCGGCAGGTCGCGGACCAGGAACCATACGCCCGGGCTGTTGGACATGAAATGGAAAACCATCCGGGGACTTTCAGCCCTGGCTTTGTACAGCCAGGACATGTTGGTTTCCACCCGGTCGCCCTGGACCGTGGCCTGGTCGTCGGGTTCGCCGAACCGGATATAGATGAGCCCCATGTCGTTGAATTTTTCATTTTCCTCGTACCAGTCGGGGAAACTGAGGAACTGGTGAACCTGATCCACGGAAGTCCTGAAACCGTCGAAGCGGTAATGCTTTTCCGCGCGCACCATGCGGCGGAAATGCTCGGTCAGCCGGAGGTTGTAAGGCGATGAAGGCGCCGGATTCCGCCGAAACCAGAAGGCGCGGAGCAGTTCCGGGAGGATCGTGTAGGGGACGGGGGCCTTGAGGATTTCGTATTCCTTCTCGTTCACAATGAGCATCATTTCCTGCTTCAGAAATTCCGCTTCCAGGTCGCTGGATACGGACCGGACGGCCTCCCAGTAGGTGTCGTTTGCGCGCTGGAGCTCGTCGCGTTCGACGAACAGCCGGACACGCGAGAGCAGGACGGGCTGAACGGGAAGGCTGTCCGGCCTCGCGAGGAGGGAGACGAAAACCGAGTCGGCCCGGGGCAGGCGGCCGGTTCTCCGGTACAGTTCGCCCAGGAAATACCGGTCGTGCGGTGTCGGTCGGCACTTCAGCCATGTTTCCGCGGAATCCGCGAGCTGCCGGCTGGAGAGCCAGTGGTTGAGCGCGATGTCGTACACGCGGAAAATGCCCGTCCGTCCGCTGATGCTTTTCGGATGAACCACCAGCTGCCGGTGCGCCAGGAGAATGGCGTCCGCGTAATGCCCGCGGTCCATTTCCAGAAGGGCGATCTGGTACAGCACGTCCCGGAAGCCGGAATCGGCCCGCATGATCGTCTTGAAGTGCTTCTCGGCGCTCCTCCATTCCAGGTATCTCTGTAGAAGGACCACGCGGCGGCCGAGCTGGCGTTTGCAGACCGCAAGACCGTAATGCCCATCCAGGTCTCCGGGATACCGGTCGACCATCCGGTCCCACCACTCGGCGGCATTGCCCCAGCGGAACCGCATCTGGTCCGCCTCCGCCATGCCGGCCATCGCGTCCCGGTCGGATTTGCGGATTTTAAGAACCGCTTCGAAGGCGGTTTGCGCGTCATCGGGCTTCCGGTCCTCGAGGAACCGCCGACCGGCGGCCAGCAGGCTGTCCGGATCCATCGACTTTTTGGGCGCGGCCGGGGCCGCGATCGCGGCAGCGAGGATCAACACGGCTGTAAGCCATTTCAAGCGCATTGGATGTTTCATGAACGATTCTCCTTCATCTCAGTCGCCCTCGAACCGGTATGACCGCCTGAACCAGCAGGCGACCGGCCGGCCGTCGATCTCGACGGGCAGATAGCGGCTTTCCCGCGCCGCACGGACGGCCGAGGCTTCGAGCGCCGGATTGCCGGTTTCGTTTCGAGCCACGCGCACACTGTCGACATGACCCCGATCGTTGACCCGCACTTCCAATTCGATCAGTCCGCGGACCTTGTGCTTCCGTTCGCGCTCCGGGTATTCAGGAAACACCTCCCACACCGGAACCGGCTGAACGTCCATGCCGATGCCCTCACCGCTGCCAAAGCCCGATCCGGTGCCGGATCCGGATCCGATTCCGAATCCCATTCCCCCTTCCGTTCCGTCTCCCCCGTCTCCGGCCAACGGGACCGACCGGCTGGTGTCCGGAGCCGGCGTCTTCACCGGAACCGCGTTCGCGTATGACCGGAGCGCCGGGAGATCCGGCGGGCCGGTCGAGGAACCGTATCCTCCTCCGTCCGCATTGACCAGGGGAACGAGATCCAGATACGGCAGAACCGTGACCTGCACATGACGGGTCTGTGGACGGGTGTCGCTCCATTCCCTGGGAAGAAGGACCGCGGACAGGGACAGGATGGCGGCCGACAGGGCAAAGGCCGAGACCGTTCGAAGGCGCAACGAATCCGCGTTCCCGGCGCCGCGGGGGACGGAGAAGGGGTTGGGGGGATTTTTGAGGATCGGGATCATCGACACGTCGGCATGTTGGCACGTTGGCACGTTTGAACGTTCAAACGTGCCAACGTGTGAAAGTATCCTATACCCACCCTCTCAGCTTGCACGCCTCCGCGACACGGGCCACTGCGACCGTGGTCGCGGCGAGCCTGGGGTGCACGCCTTTTTCAGCCATGGCCTCCTGCACCGCGTGACAGGCCCGCGTCAGCTGGCGATCGAGCCGGGCGTGAACCGTGGCTTCGTCCCAGAAAAAGGAATAGGCGTCCTGCACCATCTCGAAATAGGACACGGTCACACCACCCGCGCTGGCGAGGATGTCGGGGATCACGTGGATGCCGGCCCGGTGCAGGATCCGGTCCGCTTCCGGCGTCGTGGGGCCGTTGGCGAGTTCGCACACGATTTTCGCGCGGATGCGGCCCGCGTTTTCGGACGTGATCGCGTTTTCCATGGCCGCGGGGTACAGGATGTCCGCACCGGTTTCGAGCACGGCTTCGCGGGGCACGGCTTTTCCCGGAAATCCGGCCAGGGACCCGGTCTTGAGCTTGTGCTGAACCAGTTCACGCACATCGAATCCGTCCGGATTCAGTAGACCGCCGCGCGAGTCGCAGACCGCGATGCATCTACCGCCGCCCAGAAGCTCCTCGTGCAGAAGCGCGGCCCGCTGACCCGCGTTTCCGAACCCCTGCACCGCGAAGGTGCCGCACGGATCGACGTTCAGGGCCCGGCAGGCCTCGCGCACCGTGATCACGCCGCCCCGCGCCGTGGCGTCCCGCCGGCCCTCGGTTCCGCCGATCTGCATGGGCTTGTCCGTGAGCACGCCCGGCGCGTGGCGGCCGGTCAGGGTCTCGTACTCGTCCATCATCCAGGCCATGATCTGGGGGTTGGTGTACATGTCGGGCGCGGGGACGTCCCGGTCGGGGCCGATGAGCGGTGCCGCGGCGCGCACGTAGGCGCGCGACAGGCGTTCGAGCTCGCCCTCGGAGAGGCGTTTCGCGTCGCAGACCACGCCGCCCTTGCCGCCGCCGAGCGGGAGATCGGCCACGGCCGTCTTGCATGTCATCCAGCAGGCCAGCGCCCGGATGGTGTCGACAGTCTCGTCCGGATGGAACCGGATGCCGCCTTTCGCGGGGCCCCGCGCCGTGTTGTACTGGATCCGGTATCCATGGAACACGCGGGTTCCGCCGCCGTCCATCTTCACGGGCACCGTGAACTTGAATTCACGCTGGGGCCAGAGCAGGAGGTCCCGCGTCGGCTCGTCCAGGTTCAGCAGGCGCGCGGCCTCAAGCACCTGCTGCTGCGCGACTTCGAAGGGATTGAAGGATTCCATGCCCTAACTCCTCTCTTCGGGAGGGGAAGGCGGGGTTTCGGAAAGCCGGTCCTCGAACGCGTCGAGAATGATTCGGTACCAGCACCCCTTGCACATGATGGCGCGGTCCACGCTCAGCAGCACCTGCTCCCAGGGGCTGAGGGGCCTTCCGCAATGCGGGCACGTGTCCGGTATTTTTTCACGTTCCTGCACGCCGGTCCTCCGGTTTCAGGATGATGCCCCGGTTCTGGTGGCCGCTCATCATCACCACCACGGGCTTTTCGAAACGCAGGTGTCGGACGCACCGCGACTCGTCCGCTGCGGGCTGGGCGAGCAGCCAGTCCCAGTCGATGAAATTCTCCCCGTCCTCCTCCTGAACCGTGTAATAACCGACCAGAAAGGAGTTGAGGTTCTGGAAGAAATGCGAGCCCTGGGACGGCATCACGGAGAAATCCCGGAATCCCGCCTCCACGATGGCGCGCGCCCCGGAGATCATGTCCCAGGTTACGGGAATGCCCAGCCAGGGATCCATGCTGCCCCAGCGGCCGACTCCCACCAGCACGTATTTCCGGTTTTCGGCGGTCAGGCGGGCGTTGAACCGGGCGATTTCCGCGGCCGTTTCCTGGCTTTTCGCGCGATCGAACCGGTCCCGGTGCACGAGCACGATATCGCGCAGGTCGCGGAGGATGCCGTTCCCCAGAACGCGGCAGGATCGGCAGATCTGGTTTTCCCTCGGGAATTCGTCGAGGTTCAGAACTTCGAGCTCCCGGTTCAGCACCATGGGCCGCATCTGCAGAATGCTGAATTCTTTCGGCTGTCCCGGCGGCACGGCCAGATTGACCGCGAATTCGATCTCCACGGGCGTTCCCATGCTCCAGCCGCCCATGTCAAGCAGAAGTTCGAGGATGTCGGTCAGCGGAAAGGCCCGGCTCTTCAGGATCGGCGCGAAGGAGACCACGCGAAGGCCGGGCCGGCCGACCCCGTCGTACAATGCGTCGTTGTCCGCCGACCAGGTCGAGGCGACCCAGTTCAGGCTTCCGTCCGTTTCGGCGTCGGACAGCGGATAGGGCTTCACGAAATAATCCTTCATTTCGCTGTCCGGCTTGCCCCGCGCCTTGAGGTCCAGCGCGAAAAATTCGGTCTGCGCGCTTCGCATCGCCGATTTGTTGAGCAGGTTTCCCTCGGTCTGCTCGGGAAACTTGGGGCAGAAACGAACCGCCGCGCCGCCCTCCACCACGGTTTTGCCGAGACCCAGGGCAACGGCCGCGATACCGTCCGAATATTTCTGCGGCCCGATCGGATAGAAGTTGTACGACCGCGCGACGCCCGAGAAAGTGGGGTAGAACCGGCTGTTCAGGCGGGACCCCGTCATCTTCTGCACGATGACGGCCATTTTCTCGTCCTCGAAGCGGAACGAGGTGGCGCGGATGTAGTCCTTGGCCGATCGGAAGAACATGGACGCGTATACCCGCACAATGGCCTTGACGAGCTCGGCGAGCCGGCGGCCGGGATCGGGGTCCGTATTGGGCAGCATGAAGGTCTTGTACACGCCGGCAAACGGGTGGTTGTGCGAATCCTCCAGAACCGATGAGGATCGCACGGCCAGGGGCGCATGGATCAGCGAGACGAAGGCGGCCAGACTGTTCATGATTTCCGCGGGAAAGACCCTCGCGGCCAGGAAGCGGATCAGAATTTCCGCGTCGTCGGTTTCCTCGACCGCAAAGTCGCGGAGCCGATTGTCGTCCAGAAACTGGTCGAAGATGTCCGTTCCGATCAGGAGCGCGGGCGGGATGTCAATCCGGACGCCCTCGAATCGGTTCTGCACATTGTAGTTGTTGATCAGGATATTGACAAAACTCAGGCCGCGGGCCTTGCCGCCCAGGGCGCCGCCCCCGACCTTGGACAGGCTGGAACAGGGATCGAACGCGTCGCTCTCGAAGGCGGTGATGATGCCGCGCTGACGCAGCTTGCGGTAATCGCGCAGGGACGCGATGAGGGCGTCCCGGGCCACGGACACCGAGGGGTAGTCGCTGATCTTGCGGGGCCGGAGCTTGTGCGCGAGCCAGAATTCGGTGCGGGCCTTGAGCCAGTGCGAGAAGTGGTTTCGTTCGGAGTGGTACACGATGCTGCTTTCGGGAACGGTCTGCAGGGTCCGCTCCAGCGAGAGCAGGTCCTGCGCGCGGCCGACCTCGCGGCCGTCCGGCGTGCGGAACACAAAATCGCCGAAACTGAGCTGATCGATGAGAAAACGCCGCAGGCCCTCGATCAGGATCGGCGAATTTTTCCGCAGGAAGGAGGCGCCGACCGAGTTCGCCTTGCGCTCCGAATTGGGGAGGCTCGAATGGAGCAGCACCGGGATGTCCGGATGCTCCCGCTTGAGGGCCCGGGTGAATTCGATACCGGCCTCCGGATCGGGCTTGCCCCCGCGCGGGAAGTCGATGTCGGAGATGACGCCGAGAATGGTGTCCTTGTATTTCGTAAAAACGGTCCAGGCATCCTCGTAATTCTTGCAGAACAGGATCTTGGGCCGCGCGCGCTGGCGCAGCTGCCGGTGCGAGAGGTTGATGCCCTCGGAGATGAGACGGCGCGATTGGTTCATGATCTCGATGTAGATCATCGGCAGGAGTGTGGAATAATAACGGACGTCGTTCTCGATGATCAGGATGGACTGGACGCCCACGAGATGGGTGTCGTGGTCCACGTTCAGCCGGTCCTCGAGGCTTTTGATGATGGCGATGAGGAGCTGAAAATCGCCCTGCCAGATGAAGATGTCGTCGAAGGCGTCGGCTTCCCGGTAGAGGAGCAGGTCCGAAAGCTCGCGGTTGTCGAAGGCGATCAGCACCACGGGCACGCGGATGCCGGCTTCGCGCAGGGTTTTCGCGAAAACCGCGGGCCGCATGTCCTCGATGTGCAGTGTGGTGAGCACGAGGTCGAACCGCTTTTCCTCCTGGAGCAGGGAGACGGCCTCCTTGCCGTTTCCCACGCGGGTGAGCTCCGGGGAATGGCTGAGATTGAGACCCTGATACTTGCTGCGGAGCAGTTCGTACAGCCGGCCGTCCTCCTCGAAAACGAAGAGGTCATAGAGGCTGGACACGAGCAGGACGTCGCGGATGCGCATCCGCATGAGGTTCTGGAAGCCCTGGAAGCGGGTGCCATAGCCGTGCTCGACCCACAGGGGGTCTGCGTGGGGAAGTGTTTTGTTGAAGCTCTGGGGCATAAAAGCGGCGCCTCGCCGGCCGGATTTTGTTTTAGATGACTGTATTACCGCATTTTAGCGTACAAAATTTTTCGTTCAAATGCCAGGGGAAAATGACGAAGAAGAGATCGCAGATCTCAGATGAACGAAAGCGGATTTCGGATCAGGAGTCATCGCGTCCGGGCTCTTCGCCCTTCGTCGCGCCCTCCCGTTGAACCCGTGAAAGGCCGGCGGCAGGATGGAGAATTGCGAAAAGCCTCCCACAGGCTTGAACCGCCTGCGGGAGGCAGTCTGATCCATGAACCGGTCATGGAGCCGATTGAAACAGATACCGCTGAACGGCCTGCCGGAATTTCACGTCCGTCAATTCGAAATCCGCGGGCACACGGTTCCTGAGATTGATCAGTCTCTGCATGATGTCGAATGAGGCTTCCATCGCCACCCGGTAGGTCCGTCCGGGAACGATGTCCCCCTCTTTCGGCTCCGGCAGGAACCGCATGCCGGATCCCTGGCCCGAAAAACCCGCGTGATAATCGAGCAGTTCGGATCCTTTCAGGCTGAACACCGCGATCGGCGTGTTCTGGTCCAGCACGGCGATGTCGGACCAGCGGGTCACGCCTGGCGTGAACAGTTCGAAGAGAGGCGGCGCGGTCATGGCCGCCAGCGAAAAATCCGCGCCCACGGCTTTGCGTTCGGCTTCGGACACGGTCCGGACCATGTTGCCGTACAGGCAGTCGGCCTGCGACAGAAGGGAGGCCTTCTCCCAATCCGTGTTCCATCCCCACCGGCTCGTGAAACTGCGGGTCTGGACGATTTTCGGCGGATCGTCCTGAACCACCAGCAGGTCCGGCCCTGACCAGGACTGGTCCTGCAGTCTCAGCAGGAAATGATTGGGCCGGTAATCCTCGGGTCTTTCCGCGGACACCCAGTAGATGAGCCGGTGAGGCGCCAGGGGATTATAATGGTAAACGCCCATGACGGCTTTGCCGGCCGGTATCCGCTTCCCGTCCGAGCAGGTGATCCAACCGTCGAAACACACGGGGAGGCGGTCGGCCATTTTCGCCACCAGCCGGTTCTGGTCCTGTCTGCCGATGAGCACCAGATGACAGGCCGCAAGGTCCGATTCGGTGACCGCGGTGTCCGGCCTGGTTCTAAGACGGGCGTACAAGTTGTGATGACTGGGCACGCCGTCCTTGACATCTCCCCCGTCCGCGGCCCAAAGCGGATGCGGACTTTTCGACGCGGCCTCGGCCGCCAGCGCCATGGCCCTGCGGGCCTCCTCGGTTCCGGTGGTGCCGTACACGATCAGGAGCGGTTCACCGGCGTAGACATTGTGCACGCCTCCGCCGGTGCGGAGCGCGAATGCGGGACGCCGCAGCCAAACGGGCGAGACCGACCAGACGTCTTTTTCGCGGTTGATGAACAGGGAATCCGGCAGGGGCGCGGCAGTTGTGATGAACGCAGCGCCATTGACCGAAACGGCCAGGTCCTTTGTCCGGTCGAACGGAGAATCGGGAATGCGGATGCGGAGCGTCTGAATGTTCTCCGTCCGGAGGTACAGCCGGTTGTCCGTGCCCGCGGCAGCGTTGAACCGGGCCGGCAGGGGATCGTCGCCCCATTCCGAGATCCGGAGCCAGAAGGCGCCGCACGACTTGCGGTCCAAAGCCGTGAAGTCGATGCGCCGAACGTCGCGGGGCTCCGGCCGGACCTGGCTTTTCGACCACTCCGCCGCGCGATTGTTCCCTTCCGTGTAATTCCATGCGGCGTGCTGCAGGCCGTTGGTCTCGTCGATAACGGCACGGCCGCCGGCTTCCGCAAGCATCCGCAGGGGCGCGCGTGATCCGAGCACGGGCACGGTGGGGTCGTCCTGGCTGTGCGTGGAATACAGGGGCACGGTGAGCGCGTTGCGGACCGGAAGGTCCGTTCCGTATCCGCAGACGGGCCTGGCGGAGGCCCAGCGGTCCGGATAGCGCACGGACAGCTTGAAGGTGCCGCCGCCGCCCATGCTCGTGCCGGTCAGGTGGATGCGGTCGTCGTCAATGCGCCAGTGCTGCCGCACGTAATCGACAGCGTCGAGCACATCCGCCTCGGACAGATCGGTGTATCCGCCGCCGCGGGCACGGCCGAGAACGTCCAGCTCGAAGAAATCGGGACGGCTCGCCATGCCGCCGGAGTATTCCAGGTGGTTGCCGCCGTATCCATGCATGACCACGACCAGCGGATACGTCCGGCTTTTATCGTAACCGGCCGGTATCGCGATCCTGAAGGGCTGGCCCGAGTCGTCGGCGCGGGAAACGTACGCCCATTCGGCCACGCCGGAGAGCGTGTCGATCGCGGACGGATCGTCTTTGATTGTCCTCATCCAGACCGCCAGACGATGGGCCGCGAGAAGCGCCCTTTCGGAACCGTCCCCCTCGGTTTTGCGGTACCAGGAAACCCGGTATTGCAGGTACCGGATCCATCCGCGATACGCGGCCTTGTCCGCGTCCCGGAGAAGGGCCTCGGAATTCAGGTTCAGGCCGTCCATGAGGCCGGCCGGTTCTCCGCTGCAGAACGGTTCTTCAGTCCGGAACCGCCTGCCGTCCATGTCCGTCAAAGAGGCGGCCGCCCGATAGAATCCGGCGGGCAGAACGGTTTTCAGCGGGAGATCCAGCGGCTGGTTCGTGGACGCGACCGGTCTGCCTCCGTCTCCGAAAATTTCGAGCTGTCCCCGGAGTCCGGCGCGGGCCGGGTCGGCCGGGCCGAGCCTGAGTGTCAGGACAGGTCCCGCGGCCGGATCCGTTTTCTCCGCCCTGATTTGGAGCGAGGGCCTGAGCCCGACGTCATCCACGAAAAAGGCGTTCAAGCCCCAGGCTGTTTTGATCACGATACGGACGGTCGAGGGATCCGCGCCCCGCGGCACGGTGAAGAGACCCGAGAACTCCTTCCAGTCCTTTTCATTGCAGTCTGCCCGTCCGATGGGAATGGATTCGTCCTTCCCCGCCCCGGCGGCGGTTAAAAACACGTCCATCTGACCCCAGCCGAGTTCCGCGTTGCGGAACCAGGCGCTGAACGCATACGCGAATCCGGGTTGCGCAATCGCGGACACGTCGATAACCACGCCCGCGCCCTCTTTGAGGGGAGAAAAGAGCAGGGATTTTTTCCCGGCGTGAAAGGCTTTTCCGGACACTTCAAAGCGGCAGGAATCGAAATCCGTCACGGTTTTAACGGATCCCCTCTCGAAACCGGGATCCTCGACCAGGTTGAGATCCCCTGAATGGGCGGACGGACCCGCCAGGATCGCGAACGTGAGCGCGAACAGCGGAACGGACCGGAACGGCTTTTTCATCACCGGGTTCTCCTATTCGAATAAAACGGGAAGGTCGCTTCGGACGCCTGATTCATTTCCTGAACGTTTCAACGCGGAACCCGGGACTCAGAACCCGGAACCATTTTCAGTGATATACGGACGGCGCCGGAGAGAGGTTACAAACGACACGGTCCGGACGGCCGTTCAGGACGGCCGGTTTTCCGGTTCTCCGGAGGGAACGGGTCCGGGCCGGGTTTCTGCCTCCAGTTTTTCCATATAGGCCAGCGCCTCTTCCACGGTTTTTCCGCACATTTCGGCGTTCGGCCGCAGGCGGACGCACACCGCCGGCCGTTCCGGAGCGCCGTAGAGCCGGCAGAGGTTGTCGTCAGTCAGCTGGATACAGCGGACGCCGGCCGGCTTGCCGTTCGGCATGCCGGGTATGGGGGAGGAGATGGAGAGGCCGATACAGCAGGCCCCGCATCCCGGGCGGCAGTTCATGGCCCCGAATCCGTTTTGAGTGAACTCCAGGGCGACGCGGCGCGTCGCCCCCGCGGGAACGGTGATGATTAAACGTATCCAAAGATTTCAGGAAATCAAAGTGTTTTTTGTCAAATGATGTGTCCTGGAGGTCATGACGGGCTTTGAGGCGGGAGCCTCCGGGCAGCGGTGAAGCGGATGGATTCCAAGACACCGCAGAGGCGGGAGCCTCGGCGGTGAGATTGCGGTATCGCGGGGACGACGCGGCGCGTCGCCCCCGCGAAAAGAGGAATGATCGAATGGCATGAAATTATCAGCGGTGTTTCAGTTTTCGTCCACCACCAGAGTGTTGAATCTGACAGCGAGCGCATTCCCCGGGGCTTG
>JAFGAX010000192.1 GCA_016933415.1 bacterium | reverse complement strand
AGGCACGGATGCACGCCTGATTCGCGGCATTCGTGAACCCGAAGTCGTCGGCCCGCATGACGACGCGGATGCGGTCTGAATCGGTTCTACCGCCCGAGCCTCCGGATGCGGCACGGGCCCCCGAGCCGGACATGATGGCGGCGATGGAAACGACGATCGTACCGGCCATTCGGATTCCGGTTCTTCGGTTCATGTGCGCACTCCTTTTTCCCATCGCGGCCCGACGCGTGCATGGCCCGCGTATCAAGAAAACAACCTCCCGGGGGACGGAGCCCCCGAAAGGTTGTCTCATGCGTCGGGGCGGCAGGATTCGAACCTGCGACTCCCTGCTCCCAAAGCAGGTGCGCTAGCCGGGCTGCGCCACGCCCCGATGCCCGTCGTACGGCCGCGGACCGGACCGCGGACCGCCGCCGGTCTAAACCGGTCTCTCCGCGAGCCGCTCCGCCATGCGCCTGAACGCGGCGCCCCTGTGGCTGACCGCGTTCTTCTCCTCCAGGGTCATTTCCGCGAGGGTTTTGCCCGCCTGGGGGATGAAAAATACCGGATCGTACCCGAATCCGCCATCGCCCCGCGCTTCTCTCAGGATGACGCCCTCGAGATTTCCCTCCACCCATTCCTCGCGTTTCCCGGCTTTCAGGGCCACCACACAGCGGAAACGCGCCCGCCGGTTCTTCTCCTGAACGGCTTCCATGGCCCGAAGCAGCTTGGCCGTGTTGTCCGCGTAGGTCGCGCCCGGTCCGGCGAAACGGCTGGAAAAAACGCCCGGCGCGCCCTTCAGCGCGTCCACTTCCAGCCCCGTGTCGTCGGCCAGGCACGGCAGGCCCGTTTGCCTGTGCGCCTCCCGCGCCTTGATGAGCGCATTGTCCTCGAGCGTCAGACCGGTTTCATCGATTTCCGGGAGTTCCGGGTAGTCCAGGAGTGAAACCAGACCGCCTGCGGGAAGCCGCAGGATGCGCCTGATTTCAGCGACCTTGTCCGCATTCCGCGTGGCCAGAACCATCCGGGCGTTCCGCTTCCCAGACGAAGAGGCGGGGGCGTTCCCGCTTATTGGACGACTTCCTTGTCGTTGCACTTGCAGACGGCCACGTGACGGTCGTTGAAACGCCAGCTGCCGGAGGCGGATTTTTCAGCCTTCACCAGCTGGATATTGGCGTACGCCTCGCCGCATTTGGGACAATGCTTCTTGAAATCGATCGTGTTCTTCGCCACCTTGTCGGCGAAGCTTTTTGCCTTGGCCATGAATGACGACTCCTTTCTATT
>JAFGAX010000191.1 GCA_016933415.1 bacterium | reverse complement strand
GCTTTCTCCCACATCCGGACTGCGTCCTCTTTCCGGCCCAGTTTTTCGTACACGTCGCCGAGATGCTCGATGACTTCAGGGCTGTCGTTTCTCAGGCCATGGGCCCTTTCAATGAACGGCAGGGCTTTCTCATATTCACCGAGATGGAAAAAAATCCATCCCATGGTGTCCAGAAAAGCGCCGTTTTCGGGTTCTTTTTCGAGCGCTTTTCGGGACATCTCCAGCGCCTCGTCCAGCCGGATGCCCCTTTCCGCGAGACTGTAGCCGTAATTGTTCAGGAGCGTGGCATTGTCCGGCTCGAGCCGGAGCGCCCGCGTGTACAGGGTGTCCGCCAGGTCGAAGGATTTCAGGCTCTCATACGCGCCCGCAAGCGAGGACATGGCGCCGACCCAGTCGGGACGGCCCTGGAGGGCCCGGCTCAGGAAGGGGATCGCTTCCTGCGGCCGTTCGAGCTGGAGATAGGCGTTGCCGAGATAAAAATTCGCCATCGGTTCGTTCGCGTTGATCCCAAGCGCCTGCTGAAACCACGGGACAGACGCGGAAACGCTGTCCATCTGGAGCAGGGCCACGCCGCCAAGAAGGTGCCCGAGATAGTGGTCCTGCGACATCCCCACGACTTTCGAGAATTCCTCGAACGCTTCCCTGTTCCGGCCCGCGTCCAGCAGGAGCCGGCCGATGTTCAAGCCGGGCTGCCAGGCGTCCGGAAACCGGACGGCCGCGGACCGGTAGGTCTCGAAAGCCAGCGCCGTATCGCCGCGTTCCCGGTGCAGGTCGCCGATGGACAGCCATGCGGCCAGGTCGGAGGAATCGCGGGTCACGGCCTCGCGGCTCAACTCCAGGGCAAGATCGGTCCGACCGCTTCCCGCGTACAGGCCGCCGAGCCGTTCACGCGCGTCCTTCAGGTCCGGGTCGAAATCCAGGGCCTTCCGGTAGAAAACCTCGGCGCCGGCCGTGTCTCCGGCCGCTTCCCTCACCGTGCCGAGTCCGAGGTATCCGGACGCTTCGGTCGAATCGATGAGCAGGAGGCGGCGGAAAACGGAATCGGCCTCGTGGAAGCGGTTCTGGTTGATATACAGGTCCGCCAGCCCCCAGTACATGCGCGCGTCGAATTCTCGGGCATGCGCCAGCAGTTTCCGGTACATGTCCGCGGCTTTCGAAGGCTCGTTTTTCCGGAGGTGGATGACGGCGAGCTGGGAATACGCCTCAATGGATGTGCTGTCGAGGCGGAGTATCTGCCGGTATTCTCTTTCCGCTTCAGGCAGGTTGCCTTTCTGGAGCAGGAGGCGGGCGATGAGGCTGCGCGATTCAATGTCGTCCGGGTCGAGCGACACGGCGCGTTTCAGCATGAGAAAAGCGCTCTCCTCCCGGCCCAGCCAGAGATAATTCCGGCCGATGGCGCGGTTCAGCGTGGGCGACTTCCAGTCATACAGAAGAGCCTCATTGTACGAAAGCAGAGCCGCGGCGGTATTCCCCATCGCGTCGCTGATGACCCCGTCGATGAACAGATCCACGGCCCTGGGATCCGGGTCCGGGCCGTGTTTGTCCGGGGCCGAACCCGGCACAGCGAACCGCCGGGGGCCGGCGCATCCGGCGGCCATAAACCCGGCCAGCAGGATTATAAAAGCTGTTTTTTTCACGCGATGCATGCTCCAAATCAAGTTGGACATAATTCCAATCTCAAAATTTACAATAAAATAAGTCCAGATGCAAATGAAAATTCGAAACCTGGCGCATTCGAGCCGTATGGTCAGCGACAGCCCCTCTTCCTCCTGATCCGGACGGTCCTGTGCGGCCGGATTCCAATCCGGAATTCTGATTGAAAACCGCTGCCTCCGGATCATCGATCCATTCAATGGAATTTCACCGCCGGCCCCTCATTCCGCGATGCATCGAAACGCCAGATCCGCTCAGTTGTTTTGCATTTGGTTCCCTCCCTTTGTATATTGATAATCATGACCGAGGCACAGGAAAATTGTTTTGTCGACGTGGTGTTCCCCTTCCCGCCGCCGATGCCCCTCACATACGCCGTTCCCGAGCGTTTCCGCGAAGGGCTCAAACCCGGACACCGCGTGCTGGTCCCGTTCGGCCGGCGGAGAGCGGTCGGTTTCGCCGTCTCCCTGTCCGGCCGGACCTCCGTGCCGGATGTGAAACCGGTCGAGGACGTGCTGGACGCGGAACCCGTGTTTTCGGAAGACATGCTCGCATTGACGGCCTGGGTGGCGGATTACTATTTCGCCTCATGGGGCGAAACTCTCAGGTCCGCGCTTCCACCCGGTCTGACCGGCGCCTCCCAGCTCTACGCGGAGCGCACGGCCGCGGCCGAAGGCATCAGGCCGCTCACGGACCCGGAACAGCGGGTGTTCGCCTGCCTGACCGCTGGAAAGCGCACGACCGTGCGGGAGTTGGAGAAGAAGGCGGGCGTGAAGGGGATACGCTGCATCCTGAACCGGCTTGCGTCCGAAGGGCTTGTCCGTCAGGAGTACAGCCTCGACACGCCGGGCGTGATCGTTAAAACGGAAAAATGGGTGACGCTGCGGATGGAACCGTCAGAGACCGAGTGGATCTCCATGAAGAAACGCTCACCCCGCCAGGCCGCGGCGCTCGATCAGCTTCGCGAGGCGGGCGGCGAACTTCGCGCGGCGGACATCGAAGCGGACGGCCAGGTGCTGGGCCGGATGGAGAAAGCCGGCTGGATCGAGGTCTGGGAGGAGGAGGTGTTCCGCGACTCTGAGGAAGCGTCGCAGGCGGATGCCGGGCCTTCTCAAATCCGGCTCACCGACGCACAGGCCGCGGCCGCGGCCGCGATACGGGACGACCTGGACAGCGGCGCGTTTCATGCCGTGCTTCTGCACGGCGTCACCGGAAGCGGGAAAACCCAGGTCTACATCGAGGCGATCCGCCATTGCCTGGGGCAGGGGAAAGAGGCCCTGGTGCTCATTCCAGAGATCGCCCTGACGCCACTGGCCGTTCGGCGGTTCCGGGCGGCGTTCGGAGACAGCGTCACGGTCCTCCACAGCCGGCAGTCCAGGGGCGAGCGTTACGACGCCTGGCGCCGGATCCGCGAGGGAAAAAGCCGAATCGCGCTGGGCCCCAGGTCCGCGGTGTTCGCGCCGCTCCCCAACCTCGGGCTCATCGTGGTGGACGAGGAGCATGAGCCCTCCTATAAACAGAACGAACCTTCGCCCCGCTACCACGGACGCGACACCGCTCTGGTCCGCGGCCGCATGGCCGGATGCACCGTCGTGCTGGGATCGGCCACGCCCAGCCTGGAGTCGTACGCCAATGCCGTGTCCGGGAAATACCGGCTTCTCGAACTCCCGGAACGCATTGACCGCATCCCCATGCCGTCGGTTTCCCTGGCGGACATGAAGGAGGCGAAGCCGGGGACGAAGAGTCTGATTTTCACGCCCGCCCTGCTCGAGGCGGTGGAGCGGCGCGTGTCCGCGGGTGAACAGGTGATTCTCCTTCAGAACCGGCGGGGCTATTCTTCGTACATCCGGTGCGCGGCCTGCGGCTTCGTCGAAGCCTGCCCGCATTGCGAGATCAGCCTGACGTTCCACAGAAGCGAGCGCAGGATGAAATGCCACTATTGTGGATACCAGAAACAGCCTCCGGATGCCTGTCCCGGATGCGGGGGCACGTCTCTCCAGTACCGCGGCACCGGCACACAGCGCATCGAGGAGGAGATCCGGCGCCTGTTTCCCGGGGCCCGGCTGATCCGCATGGACATGGACACCATGCGGCGCAAGGGCGCGCACAGCAGGGCGGTCATGGATTTCGAGGGCCGGAAGGGCGACATTCTGCTCGGCACCCAGATCGTGGCCAAGGGGCACGACTTTCCGGGCGTGACTCTGGTCGGCGTGATTTCCGCGGACACCGGGCTTCATTTTCCGGATTTCCGCTCCGCGGAAAGGACGTTTCAGCTGCTCACCCAGGCCGCGGGCCGTCCGGGCCGGAGAGACAAGCCCGGCGAGGTCGTCATCCAGACGCTTTCTCCGGACCATCCCGTGATCGGATTCGCGACCCGTCACGATTTCAAATCCTTTTACGATTGGGAAATGCGCCAGCGGGCGGAGCTGGGTTACCCGCCGTTCGGACGAATCATACTGGCTGTGTTCAAGGGGCCGGATTCGGAAAAAACGGAGAAAGCGGCTTTCCGTTTTCTCGAACGGATCCCGAAAACGTCCGCATACGAGATTCTCGGCCCGGCTGCGGCGCCCCTGGCCAGACTGAAGAACGAATACCGGTACCAGATCATTTTCAGGCAGTCGAGAAGCACGGACCCGTCCGCAAGCGGCCTGAGGGCGGCGATCAAGAAGGCATTGAATGATTTCAGGAACGCGCCTTTCGACAGGAAAGTACAACTCGTATTGGACGCAGATCCGGTGGATCTGATGTAATTCTTTATAGCTATTGAAATTGAGGTTTTGAATGCAAAATGAAACAGATTGGCCGGAAATATAATAAAAAGAAGGCGTTATCTTTCGATGGTCCGTTTTTTGCAACTATTCCAGGCGGGGTATATGAGTGAAGACAGGCATTATTTCTGACATCCATTCCAATTTCGAGGCGCTGACCGCGGTCCTGTCCGCGCTCGAAAGGGAAAAAGTGGAGCGCATCGTGTGCCTTGGGGACCTGGTCGGGTACGGGCCCGACCCGAATGCCTGCGTCGAAACCGTGCTGAATTCCGCCGCATTCTCCGTGGCCGGCAACCATGACCACGGCGTGGCCGGCCTGACGCCGATCGAGCCCTTCAACCTGCACGCCCGCACGGCCGTCGAGTGGACCAGGACGCAGATCGAGCCCCGGTGGATGAGCGCCCTCTCGTCCCTGCCGCTGGTGGCGGTGGACGACGCTTTCATGGCCGTGCACGCCACTCCGAATTTTCCCGCCAAATGGCATTATCTGTTCTCCGAGGACGAGATCGCGGACAACCTGGAGGCCATGACGGTTCCCGTGTGCTTTGTCGGGCATTCCCATGCGCCCGTGGCCTTCGAGCTGAATTCCGAGCATGACATTCTCATGCGGCCGGCGGACGAGATCCGTTTCCAGCCGGGCCGCAAGTATCTCATCAATGTCGGCAGCGTCGGCCAGCCGCGCGACGGCGATCCCCGGGCCGCGTACGGCGTGCTCTCGGACGGTGTGTTCACCCTGAAACGCGAAGTCTATGATATCGCCGCGGTGCAGGCCAGAATGCGTCAAGCCGGGCTTCCCGCGCCGCTCATCGAACGCCTCTCCACCGGGCAGTGAGGAACGGCCATGAATGAAAATCCGGGCATCCGCGGCCAGGACACGGTTCTCACCAAACAGCAGTTCGACCGGATCTTCTCCTGTCTGGCCGACCTGGCGGCCAAGCTGCGGCTTATGGCCGTTCTGCTGGTCGACGGCTCCGGCCGGATACTCGCCCAGAAAATCGGCGGGGGCTGGAAGGACACCCGGCTCGAGGGCCTGGCCGCGCTGGCCGCGGGCAGCTATTCGGCGTCCAATGAAATCGCGCGTCTGCTCGGCGAATCCGCGCGCTTCCGCATGGTGCTCCACGAGGGCGAACGGCGGAACCTGTTTGTCTGCTCCGTCACGCAGGATTTTCATCTCGCGGTTGTGTTCGAGTCCGGCACCGCCGTCGGCATGATCCGGTTGTTCACCAAGCGCGCCGTGGAACAGCTGGTTCCCGTTCTGTCGGAGCGTACCGCGCCCGACCAGGACCTCGGAAAAATGTTCGACCGCAACTTCGAAACGCTTCTCGGAGAGGAGCTCGACCGGTCCCTGACCGACGGCCTGTCCGGGGACCGCGGCCGTTCCTGACGGCCTGTTCCGGCGCCCGGGGGGCTTCCTCCGCGGCCGGGTTTTCTGCGTACCAGAAAGGATCCGTTCATGTTCATCCACTGGGCATTGAAGGAAATTCACCTGAAAATCGTCTACTACGGCGCGGGCATGTCCGGGAAGACGGAGAACCTGCGGTATATCCACTCGCGCATCGACCCCGCGCTCAAGGGCGACATGGTCATGCTGAAGACGAATGAGGACCGCACCATTTTCTTCGATTTTCTGCAGCTCGAGGTCGGGAACATCGACGGCAAGAAGCCGAAATTCAACCTCTATACCGTGCCCGGGCAGATCCAGTACGCCCAGACCCGGCGGGTCGTGCTCAACGGCGTCGACGGCATCGTCTTTGTGGCCGATTCCCGGAAGGACCTGATGGACGCCAACCTGGAGACGCTTCTCGATCTCGAAAAACACCTGATCGCCGGGGGTAAAACGCTTGAGAATTTCCCCTGGGTGCTGCAGTACAACAAGCGCGATCTGCCGGACGCGGAGGCGATCACCGAGATGGAGACCAAACTGAACTTTTTCGGCGTACCTTCCTACGAGGCCGTTGCGACGACCGGAGAGGGCGTGTTCCCGACGCTCAAGGCCGTGATCAAGAAGGTGGTCGGGCACGTGCAGTCCCAGCTCGAGGGAACACAGAGGATGCGCGCGTGAACGGGAACGCGGCGCAGGCCGCAGGCGCGGAAGGCGGCGGTGTTCCGCTGCAGGCCCGTATCGAGGCGGCCATGGATCAATTCCGGGAAGGGGAGCGCTGGGAATCCGCCATCCTCTTTTCATCCGAGGGCCTGCCCCTGGCGGTACACGGCTCATCCCCCGTATACCGCGAGGACGATCTGCTCCAGTTCGCCCAGGCGCTCATTCCCGCCATGGGCCTGTTCGGGGAAACCCGGCCCATCCGGGAGGCCGCGCTCTTCGGGGCCGGCGGCCGCGTTCTGTCCTTCCATTATTTCAGCGCCTGGGGCGAGGACATGGCGCTTGCCCTGGTCACGCCCCGGAAAACCGGATATCGGCGCGCCGCCGCCGGGCTGATTCAGTTCATCCGGGACCTGTCCTAGTCCGTTCCGGTCAGGAGGCTTGACGGCCGCGACCGCGGCCGCGAGACGATCCGCCCTTGCCCATCCCCTCTCACTCCAAGAAAATCATCAACGCCTGGTGCCTCTACGACTGGGCCAATTCGGCTTTCGCCACGACGGTGATGGCCGCGATTCTCCCCGTGTACTTCCGCAACGTGAGCGCCGCCGGCCTGGAAGGGCATGGGACGCATCTGGCCACTTCCGTGTGGGGCTACACCACCTCCTTCGCCATGCTGCTGGTCGCGGTTCTTTCCCTTCTGCTCGGGCCCATCGCGGATGCCGGCTCCTCCAAGAAACGGTTTCTCGCCGTGTTCGCCGCGATCGGGATCGTATTTTCGTCCCTGCTCGCGGTGACGGGATTCGGAGACTGGATTCAGGTCGCGGTCTTTTTCACGCTCGCCGAGATCGGGTTCGCCGTGGGTGAAGTGTTCTATGACGCCATGCTGCCGCATATCGCCGGCCCCGGCCGTATCGACGCCGTGTCCATGCGCGGATACGCCCTGGGCTACCTGGGAGGCGGCCTCCTGCTCGGCCTGAACATCCTCATGATCGGAATGCTTCCGGGCACCGTCCCTCCCGGCGGAGGGGAGGCGGTGCCGCTCACCGGGATGCGGCTTTCTTTTCTGACCGTGGGCCTCTGGTGGGGCGTGTTCTCGATTCCCCTGTTCCGGCGCGTTCCCGAAATCGGCGGCGAGAACCGGAATCTGCGGGGCATGAACCCGGTTCGGCTGTCCCTCCGCCGGCTCCGTTCGACCTTCTCCGGAATTCGTTCCTACCGGTCCCTTTTTCTGTTCATTCTGGCGTTCTGGTTTTACAATGACGGAATCGGCACCATCATCAAGATGGCGACCGCCTACGGGGATGAAATCGGAATCGGCGTGTTCGACCTCGTCGGCGCTCTGCTGCTGACCCAGTTTATCGGCATTCCCTGCTCGCTGGCATTCGGCCGCCTTGCGGCCCGGATCGGCGCCAAGGCCGCCATCCTGGCCGGACTGGCCGTGTACATCGGCATCACCATCGGCGGGGTTTTCATGACCCGGGCGGCGCATTTCTGGATTCTGGCCGGAATGGTTGGAGTCGTGCAGGGCGGCACCCAGGGGCTCAGC
>JAFGAX010000027.1 GCA_016933415.1 bacterium | reverse complement strand
TATACGCGCATCCCGATTGGGGCGCCGGCCGGTAATTACTACGTGGTTGTGAAGCACAGAAATCACGCGGCTGTGATGAGCAAAAATTCAATAGGTCTGTCCGTTTCATCATCCAGCCCATTCTCATTCGCGGACAATGCCTCGTCCTCGTACGGCCTGAATCCCGTGAAACTGCTGGAAACCGGGGTTTTCGGGATGTGGGCCGGTGACATCAACCAGGACGGCCAGGTGACGACCGAGGACTACACGGTCTGGTACAATTCAGCCCGTCTCGGAGAAACCGGATACAGGGACACGGACGTGAACCTGAACGGCCAGGTGACCACCGAGGATTACACGGCGTGGTACAACAACGCGAGGCTGGGCGCAGCGTCCGGGGTGCCGTAAGAGTCATGGATCAATATGCCTTGAACCGGGGGATAGATCCCTTCCTCTGTTGGCACGTTGACACGTTAGCACGTTTAAACGTTCGAACGTGTTAACGTGTCAACGTTCAAACGTTTCCGTTTCCCCTTGACATCCGATCCGCCGAGACGTATCTTCTTTCAATCCTGCCCACAACCGGGAGAATCCCGTGATTATCACGTTGACCACTGATTTCGGGCTGTCCGACCCGTATGTGGCCGCGATGAAGGGCGTCATTCTTTCCATCGCCCCGGACGCCGCAATCGTGGACGTGTCGCACGACATTCCACCGCAGGACGTGGACCGCGCCGCTTTCGTGATCAAGGGCGCGTATCCCTTCTTTCCCAAAGGCGCCATCCATGTCGTGGTCGTGGATCCGGGCGTGGGCACGGAGCGGCTGATCCTGGTCGTGAAAACGCGGGATTCCATATTCCTCGCGCCGAACAACGGCGCGCTGAAATACGTGTTCGACGTCCATCCGGAGGCGAAGGTCTTCTGCGCCGCGCGTCCGGAGTATTTCCGCGAAACCGTGAGCCGCACGTTTCACGGCCGCGACATATTCGCGCCCCTGGCCGGCCACCTGGCCAAGGGCGTCCCTCCGGAGAGGCTCGGCAGGCCTTTCGAGGAATACGAACGCGGAACCGTCACGGCCGCAGCCCGGCTCGAGGACCGCATTGTGGGCGAAGTCATCGCCTTCGACCGTTACGGCAACGCGATCACCAACATACCCGCGGAATGGCTCGCGGACGCGGACCGCGTGCGCGTGCTGGTGAAGGGCCTGGTGCTGGAGAGCCTGTCCCGGTCGTATCTCGACGTGCCCGCGGGCGAACTGCTGGCCATTCTCGGCGGCGCGGACGCGCTGGAACTTTCGGTGAACCACGGAAGCGCGCGGGACAAGCTGGAGCTGTCGCTCGGCGAAACCGTGATCGCCGTGCTGGGCTGAACAGGAGAAAATTTGCAGGACCATACGCCGACTCCGGCATTCCGTTCCGAAGCGACCCGGTTCGTTCCGGAGAAAATGTTCCGGCCGAAGCACTGGGCGGACGGCCAGAAAATATGGCTGCACGCCCTTCTCTTCGGCCTGACGGTCGTCTCAACCTTTTTCGTCGGTCTGCATGACGGCATCAGCGGCGCGCTCTGGTACTCGGGCGCGATCATGGCCATTCTGCTGGCGCATGAAATGGGCCATTTTTTCGCGGCCCGGCGCCACGGCGTTCCGGCCACGCTTCCGTATTTCATCCCCATGCCCTTTTCACCCTTCGGCACCATGGGCGCGGTTATCCGGATGTCCGGATTCATACGCGACCGCAGGGCGCTCATGGACATCGGCGCGGCCGGCCCTCTGGCCGGGCTGGCGCTGATCATACCGGCCATCGTCATCGGCGTATTGAAATCGAAAATTCTGCCGGTCGCATCCTTCGGCGAAGGCACCATCTCCCTCGGTGATTCCCTGCTGTTCACGGGTCTGTCGCGCCTGGCCGTGGGGCCGATCGCGGAGGGGCAGGACATTCTGCTGCACCCGCTGGCATTTGCCGGCTGGGTGGGCCTGCTCGTGACCGCGCTCAACCTTCTGCCCATCGGTCAGCTCGACGGCGGCCACGTCTCCTACGCGCTGTTCCGCAACCGGAGCCGCGTCGTGGCGGCCGTGTTCTACTCGGCCCTGGCGGCCGTGTGTCTCTTTCTGTACGTGGGATGGATTCTGCTTGCGGTCCTTCTGTTTTTCATCCGGAAACATCCGCCGACCCTGGAAGACGACCTTCCGTTGGACCGGAAGCGCACGGCTCTGGGGTGGGTTCTGCTCGCCGTATTCATATTGTCCGCAACGCCCGTGCCTTTCGGTTTCGGAGAGGGGCTGATTCCCATGATCATCAAGGCGATCCGGTGAAAGCCGGCGTGTTCCAGTTCTGTCCCGCGTTCGGTGAGGTCCGGTCCAATCTCGAACGCATCACGACCGCACTGTCCGGATCCGGGGCCGATCTGATGGTGCTTCCGGAACTGTGCCTGTCCGGGTATCAGTTTACCTCACTGGACGAGGTACGGGCGCTGTCGGAGCCCGTTCCGGACGGTCCAACCGTGCAGGCGCTGTCTGACCTGGCCCGTTCCAGGAAGATGTTCATCGTCGCGGGCCTCTCGGAGCAGGCGGACGGGAAGATTTTCAACTCAGCGGTTCTGATCGGGCCCGAAGGATGGATGGGAACGTACCGGAAAACCCACCTGTTCTTCGAGGAAACGCTCTGGTTTTCGCCCGGAGACACGGGATTCCGGTTGTGGGAAGCGGAAGGCGTCCGCCTGGGCCTGATGGTGTGCTTTGACTGGACCTTTCCGGAAGCGGCCCGGTCCCTGGCGCTTGCGGGCGCGGACATCATCTGCCACCCGGCGAATCTGATACTGCCCTATTGCCCGGACGCCATGGTCACGCGATCGATCGAGAACCGCGTGTTCACGCTTACCGCGAACCGCACCGGCACCGAATCCAGAGGGGCGAAACCGGCGCTCCGGTTCATTGGAAAGAGCCAGGCCACAGGCGTGCGCGGCGAAATTCTGTTCCGCATGGGAGAGGAAGAGGAAGGCGTCCGAGTCACGGAATTCGATCCGCTTGCCGCGAGGGACAAGCGGGCGAATGAATACAACGACCTGTTCGGGGACAGAAGGGCGGGGATGTACGATCTCGAATAATCGTTACTTTCAGTAACAAGCCCTCACCCTGGCCGCCGAGGGGCGGCCATCCCTCTCCCTTCGGGAGAGGGAGATGTGGAATAAAGTTATTATTGGGAGACCCATGAGCGAACCGTGGAAGGGCCCGCTTGAGAAAATAGACGAGTTCCGCTGGCGGATACCGTCCTTTTATCAGCGCGGCATGAAACAAAACGGCGTCATCTACGCGGACGAGGCCATGCTCATCCAGATCAAGGCCGACCAGGCGCCCCAGCAGGTGGCCAATGTCGCGCACCTGCCCGGGCTCGCCGGTCCTTCCCTGGCCATGCCGGACATACACTGGGGGTACGGGTTCCCCATCGGCGGCGTGGCCGCCATGGATGCGGCCGAGGGCGTCATTTCGCCCGGAGGCGTGGGATACGACATCAATTGCGGCGTGCGCCTGGTGCGCACGGACCTGAACGCGGAAGACATACGCGACCGTATCCGCGACCTGACCGCGGCCCTGTTCCAGAACGTGCCGTGCGGCGTGGGATCCTCGGGCAAACTCAAGCTGTCGGCGCGCGACGAGGCATCCGTTCTGCGCGACGGGTCGGCCTGGGCCGTGGCCGAGGGTTTCGGGTGGCAGGAGGACATCGAGCGGACCGAACAGCGCGGTTGTCTTGAGGGCGCGGATCCGGAGGCCCTGTCCGCCCGCGCGCTGGAGCGTGGCAGACCCCAGCTCGGCACGCTCGGCGCGGGCAATCATTTTCTCGAGATTCAGGAAGTCGCGGACATCACGGACAACGAGGCCGCGAAGGCCTTCGGCCTGTTCCGGGGACAGGTCACGGTCATGATCCACACGGGTTCGCGCGGACTCGGCTACCAGGTCTGCGACGACAGCCTCGAGACCATGGTCCGGGCCATGTCCAGATACAAGATATCCGTTCCGGACAAACAGCTCGCGTGCGCGCCCGTGGATTCGCCCGAGGGCCGGCATTATTACGCGGCCATGGCCGCGGCAGCCAATTACGCGTGGACGAACCGCCAGCTCATTCTGCATTGGGTGCGCGAGACCTTCAGCCGCACGCTTGGAGAGCCGGCCGAGCGTCTCGGCATGCATCTGGTGTACGACGTGGCGCACAACATCGCGAAGTTCGAGGAGCATTCCGTGGGCGGCGTCCAAAAGAAAGTCGTGGTGCACCGGAAGGGAGCCACTCGATCCTTCGGACCTGGGCACCCGGACATACCGGAGATCTACCGGGCTGTGGGCCAGCCCGTGCTCGTGCCCGGAGACATGGGAACCGCCTCGTACGTCATGGCGGGATGCGCGAAAGCCATGGAGGAGACGTTCGGGTCCACGTGCCACGGCGCTGGACGCAGGATGTCGCGACAGGCCGCGATTCGCGCCACACGGGACCGGTCCATTTCCAAAGAGCTTCAGGAAAAGGGCATCCACGTGATCGCGCGGAGCCGCGAGACCCTGCACGAGGAGGCGCCCGAGGCGTACAAGCCCATAGACGACGTGGTGCACATCGTGCACATGGCGGGCCTGTCCCGGAAAGTCGCGAAGCTGAAGCCGCTGGGAGTCGTCAAGGGATGAGTTTGATGAGTTCAAAGTTCAAGGTTCAAAGTTCAAAGGAAGCAAACAACGGAAAAGCCGAATACATGGAATTCACCCTTCAGGGTTTCATTGTAAAAAGTTCTGATTGACCTTTCATGCGAAAAGAATGAAAGGCTGAAGCCTGAATTCCGGAGTCTCACGTTGAACTTGGAACTTTGAACTTTGAACTGAAGAAAGAGCCCGCTCATGAAAATTATCCATAAGATCAAAGAGATGCAGACTGAGTCCGATCGCATGCGTTCGGACGGCCTGAAAATCGGCTTCGTGCCCACCATGGGCTATTTGCACGAAGGCCACCTGAGCCTGATCCGCGAAGCCGGCC
>JAFGAX010000190.1 GCA_016933415.1 bacterium | reverse complement strand
GTCCCGGCCTCGAGACGCAGTAACTTGCGTGCGAACGCCAGCTTTCCGGCCCATTCGTCGAAACGGAATCCGGTCGCGGCCGAATCCGGCGTGGAATTCCTGCGATGCTCGCCCTCATAGGTGACGGAAGGATTCAGTGTTTTCCACGGACCCTGTGCGTTCCCGCTGTGGCGCAGCCAGGCGCCCGTGATTCCGGGGCCGGATCGGGAGTGGATCCATTCAGCGCCGTAACGGAACAGGGCATCGTGTCCATCGGACCGGGCCCAGGCCGCTGAAGCGGACCTGCGCTCGGAGCTGAACGCTCCCCTGCTGAACGATCCGAACCCTGCGTTCAGATCCACGCGCCGGACCGGCGCATACGCGGCCGTGAATTCAGCGGAACGTTCGCCCCAGGTCACGCCCTCCGAGGCCCCCCATTTTCGGCCGTGCTCCACTTCCTCGGTTCTGCCGAGCGGCCTGAACGCGTCATCCGTCCTGCGCAGACGGCCGTCGAACGCGATGCGTCCCAGCCCGAGGCCCCCGATTTTCAGGCCGCGTTCCGACACGGTCAGGCGTCCGGTCGCGGCCGTGCCGGTGTTGTCCCCGTCGTCCCGGCCCGAAAACAGGTTCCGGTCCAGATTGCTCAGGGCCACCTCCCCGTCCAGCACGACTCCGGCCAGGAGCTCGATTGCCGCGCCCGCGTCCGCAATCTGCTGTCCGGACGCAAGGGGCAGGACCATCACGGGCAGGTACGCGCCTTTTCCCGGGCCCTCGTAACGGTAAATATCGTATCCCTGAAAACTGTAATCCCCCTTCGCGGGCCCCACATAGGAGAAATGCACGGACCAGTCGCCGTTACCGACTCCGCGGTACAGGTACACTGTGTTCCCCAGAGAATCCGCCTGGGAGTAGCTTCCCTTGCCCGGACCCGCGTATTTGGCGCCCGAAGTCACGGCCGAATCCGCGGCATCCCCGGCGGATCGGAGAATGGACCGGACCTCATCCGTGATGGTCAGATCGAGCGGATTGTCCTTGTCATCCGACTCGGAGATGAAAGCGCCGCGCAGGCGGATGCGGTTCTTCCACGCGGCCATGGCCCCGGCCGCGCCCATCATCTGTCTCTGGTACTGTCGGCCCGAATACTCGAAATCCACCGTGATGCGCGATTCGGTCGTGACCAGGCATTTACGGGTGAAGGTGATCTGTCCGGTGGCGTACTCGATGACATAGTCGTTGTCCTCGCCCCGCGTCAGAAGCCGGCCGTCCATCCACACTGTTTCCGTGCCGGCCAGGACGATAATTTCGAGCGTACCGCCCTCGCCCGTGAGCTGATAGGGCCCCTGGTTGCCCTCGGTTCCGTTGAAATGGTTTGTCGTGAACTCGCCCCTGGACGCGGCCGCGAAAACCGTGACCGATCCCAGGCTTCCTTCGGCCGTTCCGGTCGCGCCCTGGAGCTTGCGTGAATACGCGGCCAGGCTCGATGCCGGAGCCTGAAACTGGAAGTCTCCGAGCGTGGCCCTGAAATGCGGCGCCCGGATCTCGACGAACACCTTGTCGATTTCCTGCAGGGTCTGGGTGTTGCCCTCGGGCTGAATCGGCGTGTTCTGATCCGTGAGGGACGCGACCACCTCGACGTCGGGCGCGATGCGGCCCGACACCTGAAGCCGCAGGCCGGACTGGAGCCGCATGCCCTGGTCCGTGCCCAGGCTCACGCCCCGGAAAATGGAGCCGCTTTTCTGGAGATGATCCGCGAAATCATCGGCCGGGGGCCGGACCCCGGCGCGGCCGGTCGCGGATGCGGACCCGGCGGGCCCCGGCCTGCCGCCTGCCCTGTCCGGAGCGGATGCCTCGTACAACCGAAATTCAGTACCGAGCCTGAGAGGCAGACTGCGGAAGTGGATGCGTATGACTTGTCCGCTATCGGGCGGCCGGGTGAAGCGGATCACTCCGGCCGTCTCGGCCACCGTGTAGTCCCGCCAGCGGCTCAGGCGGACGGAATCAACGGATACGGAATCGGATCCGGGGATGATGAAAGGTCTGCCGAGAGAGAGCACGGTATCGCGGCCCGTGGACACAACCTCAAGCCGGTGTAAGGCCGGGTCCGGGAACCGGATCGTCTGGCCCATGGATGCAGCGGCCAGTGCGAGGGAGAGGATGAAGGGGTGTATCCGGTTCAAGATGCGCCTGTCAGCGTGACCGGGATGGTGAAAGATTGAAAAAGATACGAAATAAAGGATTATTTTTAAAGGGGTTTTTATCTCCGCGCAAAGCAGGACCAGGCAATTACCGGATCATACTTCCAGCGCAGGGGCAGGAGCCCCGGCGCGGAGAAAAAAAGGTATCTCCGCAGGGGCTCCCGCCCCTGCGGCGCCAGGCACTTTTACGTCACTGGTACGTCGAATACGTGAAAATCGAATTCCGCGAAGGCGTGATGGATCCGAGCGTGTGATCGATGCCGTAGCAGTATTTCGAGAACGGCCTCTGGTGCAGTCCGAATTTCCGGATAAACGCAATGACCCACTGGGGCACGAGCGGTTCTACCTTGATCTCGAGCAGAACTGGCGACTCCGCGTGCAAAGTGGTGACCGGGTCGTCGTAGAAAACCATGTCCGACTCCCGGTAATCGAGGTCCATGGAACCGTGAACCAGGCGGTAACAGAGACTGCGGTCGAACGTGATGCGGCCGTACGATTCGAGCGAGAAGACGTAGGGCTCGCGGAAATACCGGACGTGCAGAACGGGATTCGCGCCGGTCCAGTGCAGAATGTCCTCGAACCGGTCGAGCCGTTCGCGTATCTCGGGCTCCCGCCGCTCGGAAGGCGCGGCTTCGAACAGACCGGGAAAGCGGTCAACCGGCATGCGGTACCGCTTCTTCCAGATCACGCTTCCCTGGCGGTACTTGATCTCGGGCCATATCCAGTCTCCGGCCTTCAGGCCGTAGTACCGCGCCCTGGCCTTGTAGCGCATGGGCTTGCGGAACTTGGTGTCGTAGTAGAACTTCAGGGAAGGCGTGTCGAAGTACAGGTTATTCACCATGTACCCCGGTTCGCCGCAGTGCACGTGCCGGTCCAGGCCGACCATCGGCGCGATGTGCGCCTTGATCGCCGAGGCAACGTCTTCGGTGATCGCATACTTGAGCTCGTATCTCCGGATGTCGACGAGATCCTTCAACGCGCCTCCCGGAACGTCCCGGTCACGG
>JAFGAX010000189.1 GCA_016933415.1 bacterium | reverse complement strand
TTGTCTGGTTTCTCGTGCTTGGATCTCCATGCCTGATCCAATTACACACCCCGGCCGCTGCGCGTCCACCCCTCTTTCTAGAGGGGAATTACGTTCTTCACCGAATTTTCCTTGATCAGTCCGCCGGGACGTTCGTGATCCACTGCTCGAAGGTTTTGGTTGGTTTCTCGGGCGTGGCCGGACGGATCTCCCTCAAAACTTTCGAAAAATCCTTCTCCGTCAGGGGCCGGATCTGCATCCGGTACTCGCTGACGGCGTCCTTTCCCTTGTCCACCAGGCCGGGGATCCGGTCGTTCTTCTCTTCGATCATGGCGGAGATCGCAATTTTGCAGATCGAGCTGATCTCCCGGCCGCTGTACATCTTCATGGATTCGGCCAGCCGTCCCAGGTCCGCCTCGCAGGGTATGTTCAGGTCCGTGATGTTGATCTTCAGGATCTGTTCCCGGGCAGCCCGGTCCGGCAGGGGGATGAACACCCGCTTCTGGAACCGGGATAGGACCGCCCTGTCCACATCCGCCGGCGCGTTCGTGGCGGCGATGGTCATGACATACCGGGCCGCCGTTTCGTTGCTCTCCGTCAACCCGTCCAGCTCCGCCAGAATCGTGGACAGGATGCGCCGTTCCGGCCCGGAATCGTTTCCGGAATCCCGCGCCTGCGTAATGGATTCGAACTCGTCGAAAAACACGACCGACGGATGCATCTCCCGGGCCATGTCGTACAATTCGGAAATGATCTTGGTCGATTCGCCGAACCACTTGGACATCACGCTCGACACCTTGACGTTGAAGAACGTGGCGTCCAGGCCGTTGGACGTAGCGCCGGCCAGGAGCGTCTTGCCCGTTCCCGGCGGTCCGTAGAACATGATGTTGCGCCAGGCCTCCATCCGGATGCCTTCCGGCAACTGCGCCATGGTCAGACCGTAGGCGAACTTGATGTCGTGCTTGGTCTTCTCCAGCCCGCCGATCCGGTTCCAGGTGACCGGCGATTTCACCACCAGCCGTTTCACCGCATCGGCATGCTCCCCCGATATCGCTTCCGGCGTCGGCGTTCCATCATGCCCATCGCCGGAGTCGCCCCCTCCGACCCGCCCGGTCCGGACCCGCACGGCCAGATCCTTGAATTTCCGGGCCTGGTTCCGGCGCTTTTTCTGCTGTTCCGCACCCTCGTACGTCTCGCCGGCCATCGCGGCGAACTCGGTATAAAGACGCGATACCTGCTCGCATGCGTCCGCCGCGGACTGGTATTCCTTCTTCTCGATAAAAAGCTTGTACCGCTGGATGGCGGAGTCGATCTTCTGCTGCTGTCGCTGCTCACGATATCCGGCCATGATGGTCTCCTGTCAGGATATTGGTGGTTCCCGGAAGAATCGGTTACCCGGCGGAATCAGGCGGTCTCGGATTCCGCCGACAAAAAATCGTCCACGCGGGCGGCCACATCCACGTCTTCACCGGTTTCGCTCTCCCGGTCCCCGTCCTCCCAGAACTCGATGTACTTCCGGTTTCCGGCCAGCTGCATCTTCTTCCGGCGGCCGTGGGACCGGTCCATGGTCCGGGTCAGCTGCTGGAGATCCTCCCGGATCAGATCGGACGTTTCGATCTCGTCGCCGAGCAGGTCCTCGATCTGGTCGATCACCTCGTGGGCGTTGTCGGTGTTCATGCCGATCAGCATCTCGATGATGTTGGCGTTCTTCTGATTCGCGCTTTTCTGCTTGTAATCGATGAACCGGTTCAGGATCAGCTTCTGCTGCACCAGGTCGAACCGCCGGGAATCCAGCTCATCCAGTTCGGAATCCAGAGATGTCAGGTCGACCATGAGCGATTCCCGGGTCCGCGGATCTTTTCGCATCTGACCCTTCGCCAGAATATCCCGTTTCTGCCGGGTTCTCTCCTCGATCTCCATCCCCAGATCCTCGATGCGGTTCTCAAGGCGTTTTTTCTGCTTGCGCAGCTCGGTGACCGACGTTTTTTCCAGCGCTTTTCTGACATCCGTCTTCTTCTTTAAAAAATCAAACATTGCCTTCGCCTCCATATTTCCGGAAAAAGAACATCTTCAGGATTGGGTCTTCTCCCCTTCATCGGTTTCTCGAATGGGTTCAATCGATTCATCGAATAACTTTTCAGCATGTTCCGCATCGTCTTTTGCGACACGTTTGCTCGCGGGGACCTCTTGTTCCGCCACCTGTCCGTCCGGCTCCATGTCGAACTGCCTGAGTAATTCATTCCGCTGGGAATCGCTGAACCGTTCCCGGGTGTCGGATACCGTCGCCTGCAGGCGGTCCGTGCGCCGGGCATCGCGATCCAAATCTTCCGAACGGACGGCGATCTCGGCATCCAGGTCTTCGATTATATCGAAATCGATGTCTTCAGCGGAGAAGACATCGTCCGTGGCCGTCTGTATGATCTGGACCGCCTTCATTATCTTGTCCCGTTTCCGGTCCAGGTTGTTTAGCAGAAAATTCGTGTTTCTCAGTTTTCCGTCCAGTTCCTTCATATCGGCCAGCAGATCGTCCAGGCGGCCGGTATTCCCTTCTTTCTGAGCCGTCTCCGCCGCTTGCCGCAATTCATCCATCCGCTGGTGGTGCCGGCGCCGGTCCTTTTCCAGTTCCTGTTTCCGAAGGTCCAGCCGGCCGGCCTGATCCAACAGATCACCGGCTTTCCGCCTGTTTCGCCATCTCCTGAACCATTTTACGAGAAAATTCATGGCCATCCTCCGAATGGGACCCGTTTACACTTCCGCCCTGACGATATCGATTCCCCCTGCGGTTTTCCGGATGCCGCACCGGTTTTCCTGTGCCATCTGCCGGGCTGTGTACATCACCAGATCCAGAGGCACATCGGCCGCTTCCGCCGCAGTGTCGCCATGGATCCGGATATACCGCTCCAGCAGTTCCCGGATCACTTCCCGAACCTTTCTCACTTCTTCAACGACGGACCAGGGAACGAACAGCGGTTTCAGGCAGCGCGCGATCCGGTCCGTATCGTTCATGAAAATCCGTTTCCCGTCGATCAGCATCACCGTGCGTCCGCTCTCCCTGAAAATGGTTTCCAGAACCGTTCCGGCCGGTTCCGGCCAGCCTGCCGGGGAGAAAACCCCCGTGCACACCGGCCCCGACGGATCGGGCACAGTGTTTTTTTCAAAAACCTGCCGATTCAGAAAATCCGCGGGATTCATCACGACCGGCTCCGCCGCCGGACCGCCGGACACGCAGATCCACTCAAGCGCCAGCGTCGATCCACGCCGGAACTGCAAAACCGCCCGGATGCGGGATCCGTCGAATGAAACCAGCTCCTTCAGATTGACCATCCTCGTCTTCAGGTCCTTCGGATCGGTGAGTGATGTATAGAACCGGAGCCAGAATTCGAAATTGCCGGCCGCGGCCGCGCAGGGTCCATCCGGACCGGTCACATGCCGGCCGCCGGCCGCCAGATGATCCGGGCAATAGTGAAATATATAGTAACACGCATCGCACAACAGTTCCCGGCAGCCCGGATCGCGGCATTTCTTGGCGTGGGCGCCCGCCGGGATGTCGGTCCGGCATTGCGAACAGCGTCTCATGGGATCAATGTATACTTAGGAGGCCGGATTTGCAACGATGCGGGACGATCGGAAAAAATGACGACCACTTGTCGAAGTCGGATGCGGTTTCATGTAAAATACGGTCACCCAGAACGTCAAATCAGGATGGAGCAGGGGGATCGTCGATGCGATTCAGAAGCGGAATCAAGCTGATATGGTCCGGGTTCCGGATGCTGTTCATGCCGGCGCCGTCCCTTCTGGCGGAGCTTTGTGTGCAGCGGATCCGGGAATCGATCCGGAAGGACACGATGGTCATGCCGGATTTCACTGTCTGGACCAACCGGAATCACCTGGACGTATATCTTTCACGGGACGATCTGTTCAAACTGGGCGGACTGGAACGGGAACTCGGCAGCCGGCTCGAAAAGGCCGCCGCGGATGTCTGCCGGGAGGACGGCATCCGGAACCCGTACGGGCGCATCGAGCTGTCCCTGCGCAGCCATCCCGAACTCAGGACGGGAGAAGTCTTTGTTGACGCACGGATCGACGCCGCCATTCCCCGCCTTCCGGCGGAACGTTCCGGCGAGCAGCCCATGCAGTTCCGGACGATTTTCATGAAGGAACCCATCATGGACCGGACGGATCCCATGGCAGCCGGGAACCCGGACGACAGGCGCTGACGGGCCGGCCGACATGCTGACGACCGGCATCCTGCACCTGATCTTCCTGGGCCTGCTGGCGGTGTTCCCGGTGGTGATACTGATCCAGGTCCGGGCGGAACGGAAAATCACATCCGGCCGGTTCCGCTGGGCACGGAAACCCAGGGTCGAACTGCGATGGATTCTGGGTCCCGACACCCTGGACACCATCCGGCTGCCGGCCGGCAACTACCTCATCGGCCGCAGCCCCGAATCGCACGTCGCCGTGAACCACGCGGCCGTTTCCAACCGCCATGCAGTCCTGATGGTCCGCCGGAAACACACGTCCGTCATGGACACGGACAGCCTGAACGGCGTGCGGATCGAGTCGCTGCCCTTGAAACCGTGGACCCGTGTCCGGATTCCCGACCGCCAGACGGTTTTCCTCAGCCGGGATGCCGCGTTCGAACACCGGAGACTGTCATGACCGGAACCGCCGAACGGAACGATGTGCGGATCCGCCGGGCCATCCGGTTGAACCGCCTGGTCCGCCGGATGCAGACCGTTCTGCGCATCACATCCATCCTTCTGATATTCGGATTGACCGGCCTGTCGATCGCTGCAGCCTGGCGGTCCTGGTTCAACAGCCATCAATGGCGCCTGACCGTCGACGGCCGGTCGTCCCTCCGGGTGGAACAGGGTCGGCGGCTGCCGTGGCTGGAATTCGAACCGGCTTTCCCCGATCTTCCCGCGCTGACGGGACCGGAACTGCCCGAAACATCCATGTCTTCGATCTTCCCGTTCCGGACAAAACTGGATCGGCACCTGGCCGCCATCTACCGCGATGCGGCGCGGATACCGGACCGCGGCATGCTTTCCGGAGCATCCCGTGCCGCGGCGCTCCTGGAAGCCACGAACCGGCTGGATCCGGATGCGCCGGTCCTTGACCTGGCATCGGCCCTGTCGGACCTGTCCGATCGGTTCGCATCGGAGCAGGGCGGCGAAAATCTGGTTGAAGCCTGGCGGTATCTTTCCCGGAGCCGGCAATTGACCGAAGAATCGGCATCGAGAGGCGATCCCGGGACGGACCGGTCCGGAATCGAAAGAAAACTGGCCAGTCTGTCCCGCCGGATCGAGCGGAAATGGTTTCACCGGATCGGCGAACACCTTCTCGACGGGAACGACCTGGCGGCGCAGACGATCATTTCGGAACTGGAATCATGCGGTTTTCGGCATCCCAGGCTGGCCGAATTCAGAAAGCAGCTGAATGCCGCCCGGGGAGACATACCGTGATCCCGGTCCTGACCCGGCCCCTCCAGCGGGAACGCCTGCTTCTGGGGATGGCCGTCCTGGTGGTTCTGGCCGGTTTTTACTTGACCCTCTTGACCTTTTCGGATGCGTCTGCACCCGCCGTCGCCGTCATCCGATTCGGGTCCTTCAGCCGGACCCTGGACCGCACCTGGGGCGACCGCTTGCTGGGCATCGTATTTGCCGTTGCAGCCTACCTGACCTATTTCAGCATCCGCCGGAAACGGCGCAGCGATTTCATCGTTTTTCCGGTCATGATCTGCCTGACGGGTCTGGGACTGGTCCAGCTGTTCCGGCTGGGATTCGACCTGGCCGCCGTGACCGGCACGGGCCGACACAGCGCCCTGGCGTATTACCAGATGATCTGGGTCATCCTGGGTCTGGCGGTCTTCAGCCTGACCGTGCGGCTGACGACCTACCGTGTCATTCATCGCCTGAGCCGCCTCCGATACACCTACGTGATCGCCGCAGTCCTGCTGATTGCGGGAACCCTCGCCTTCGGCGTGGAACGCGCGGGACGCACCCTCAGCATGCGGATCGCGGGATTCGAGTTCATGCCGGTGGAGCTGGTCAAAATTTTCGTTGTGCTGTTCGCCTCAGCCTTTTTCGGACAGCGCGGCGTCGTGGATCCCCACGGGTATTCCCGCCGGAACGCCCTGCCGTACCTGATCATGGCCGCACTCGTTCTGGGACTTCTGGTCATCCAGAAGGATATCGGCCCCCTGATCATCATGTTCGGTGTGCTGGCTGCCATGTACGGGACGGCAACCGGACGATGGCTCCGAGTTGCCGCTGCGGCTGTCTTTACGATGGGTCTCGCCGGTACTGCGTACATGCTGGATACCCCGTCCATCGTCCGCACGCGGTTCGACATGTGGCTGAAACCGTTCGAACTGTGCGAGCAGGCGGTACGGGCGTTCTGGGCGCAGAGCGCCGGCGGGCTGCTCGGCACCGGTTGGGGGCAGGGCTCGTCGTTCCGGATCCCGGAAGTACATTCGGATTTCAATTTCGTCGTGTTCGCTGAGGAACTTGGCTTTGCCGGATCCGCAGTCATCATCATGATGTATGCGGTCTTCTGCCTGGCGGGCCTGTCCATCGCCCTGCGCACGGCCGATCCGTTCCGCCGCCTGGCCGCCGTCGGCATCTCCACCATGATCTTTCTCCAGACCTTCGTCATCGTCGCCGGCGACACGGGTCTGTTGCCTTTGACCGGCATCACACTGCCGTTCATCAGCTATGGAGGATCATCGCTCCTGACGCAGTTCTTCCAGGCCGGATTGCTGTATCGGATCGCCTGCGCCGACCGGGAGAGAGAATCATGAACCGGCGAAAACATTCCGCCTTCTACCGGGATATCCGGATCGTGCAGGCCGGCGTGATTCTCCTGACGCTGGTTCTGCTGGGTTTCACGGCCCACCTGCAGGTTTTCTCACGCGAAACCTGCCTGGACCGGCTGTTCGTCGATGCCGTCACACTGGAACGGGTCGACCGGCTGGTGCGCTCCGGCGCGATCCGGCTCGATGCACAAGACCGGATATTTCTGGATGAAGCAGTGCTTTCGGGAATATTTTACAGCCATTACACGAAAAACCGGATCCGCAGTCTGATCCCGCACATGGAGGTGGAACAGGGTCGGCCGGTCCTGCCCGAATCGTCCGTATCCGTTCATTATCCGGGAAACCTGAAGCGGCAGGTCCGCCGCGGCGCCATCCTGGACCGGAATCTGGATGTGCTGGCTGAGGGTCCGGAAAGAAAACGCCGGTACCCGATGGGCGCTGCCGGGTATCCGGTCACCGGCGCCATCCATCCTGTCTATCGGTCCTCCGGCATGGAGCGGGTGCTGGATCTTCTCCTGGCCGGGCGGCAGCCGGTCGGCATCGGCGCGCACATTCGCCAGCTTATATGGGGTGCGGGAACCCCTCCACCGGACGTGATCCTGACCATCAACAGCGCCGTGCAACAGGCACTTTACAACGCCATGAATGGCTACACCGGCGCTGGAGTCGTTCTGGATGTGCGGACCGGAAACATCCTGGCGGCCGTATCGGTGCCGGCATTCGACCCGTCCGACGCGTCGCGGGTCAACTGGCAGCGGATCCACGATCCCGACCTGAGTCTGAACCGGTGCTGGAACCGCCGGTATCCGCCGGGATCGACATTCAAAATCGTCAATGCCGCCGCCCTGATGGAATCGAAAGCGGTGGATGGCGGATTTCACTATGACTGCAAGGGACGGCATTTCGAGACCAAGGTGGACGAGCACCTGGGGCACGCGCACGGTGATGTGAATGTCGAATCGGCCATCCGGGTGTCCTGCAACGTGTTTTTCTGTGAAGCGGCCATCCGGTTGAAATCGGAACTCAAGACCATGGCGAATCGGTTCGGGTTCAACCGGGACCTGCCGCTGCTTCCGTCGGAACTGGCCGGGCGCTTGCCGGAGCCGGACCGGCTGAGTTCCCGGATTTACGAGCTGGACGAGCTGGTCACCGCCCGCAATCCCGATACCGGACGGATCTTTCTGCGGACCCGATACACGGCGTATACATCGCGGGATTATGAGCGGAACCTGGGCACGACTGGGAGGACGGGATTCGGGCAGGGGACGGTGGAGGCGACGCCGCTTCAGATGGCCCTGGTGGCGTCCGTGATCGCCAACCGGGGGATCCGGATCGATCCGAACCTCGTTGAGGGGGTCCGCTTCGAGGGCGGACAGGTGGTGCGTTTCGAGCCGCGACCGGGGGAGCGGATCGTGTCCCGGGAAACGGCGGATCGGATTGCGAAGGCCATGGAATCGGTGATGATCCGGGGCACCGGGGGTGGGATGCCCCGGTTGTACCGGCATCCGGTCGAGGGATTGCAGTTGAGGCAGTGGGTGCCGTGGAAGGACTGCATCCCCGTGGCGGGCAAGACGGGCACGGCGGAGGTGACCGGTAAGACGGATCATTCGTGGTTCATCGGATTTGCGCCGGTGGACGAGCCGCAATATGCCGTGGCGGTGATCTGCGAGAATTCGGGACAGGGCAGCCACCACGCCGGCCCCGTGGCCATGAAAGTGCTGGAGACGCTCTTTAAAAATCGGCAAAATAATTGATCCCATTAACTCCCCTCTATCAAGAGGGGTGGCTCCGGCATGCGGCAGCGTGCCGGAGACGGGGTGTGTCCAATTTGTCATTCTGAGCGTCAGCGAAGAATCTCAAATCCTTCAACCTTGTCTTACACCGTTAGATTCTTCGTCGCTCCGCTCCTCAGAATGACAGGGATTATGGGGTTCATCAGAATGACTGGGGCGGTGATCGCCGGCAACCTTCATTCGGGCGGACGCACGGCCCGCCCCTGCCTTTTCAATTTTCAAGACGAGATAATCTTGCCGGGTACCTGTTCCCGGTGTCATTTCGACGAAGGCGCAGCCAAGGAGAAATCTTGCC
>JAFGAX010000026.1 GCA_016933415.1 bacterium | reverse complement strand
GGACCAGTCCGGCATAGGTTCCCCGGAGCGACGGATCCAGACCCGCACTCGGATGAGCGGTCATGTCCCGGACATGCATTTCGTAGAGGATCAGATCCTCCATCGCGTGCGTGACCCGCCGGTCTCCCTGCCAGTCGAAGGGGCGGTCGTCCGGGATCAGGGTGCGCGCTTCATGAAGATAAGTGTTGCGCGTGGCCAGGGCCCGGCCGTACGGATCCGCGACGGTCGTGCCGGGAAGAAACATTTCCGCTTCGCCGGACGGACCGGAAATCCGGTATCCGTACCAGCGCTCCGGAAGCGGATCCGGCAGGAAGGCCTCCCACACGCCGTCCGAATCACGCGTCATCCCTGCCAGGCGGCAATCCGCATCGTCGACACGGCCGTACAACGCGAGCTTCACCGAAAGGGCCCGCGGAGCGAAAACACGGAACGCGAGACCGCCGGCCTCACGGACACATCCCAGCGGCTTCTCCGAGAACAGCGAATCGAGCAGACCGTCCGCCAGCAATTCCCTCTCACCCGCATGACGTATCCGTACCCTGTAGTTTTTTCGCAGGTCCACGGGAGACGTCTTCAGAAAAAGCCGGTTGCCCTCCTGATGCGCTGAAAGAAGGGCCAGACCGTCGCTGAAGGAAATGTCTTCGGCCGGAATGGACGGAACCGAGCCGGACAGGACGATTTCAACGCCGGACCCGGATTGGATCCGGCCGGACTGGATTCGGAAGGACATATCGTTTCCCAGGCTGTGTGATGCGGCGAGCGCCGCGGCGAGAACCAGGGTGCGGTTCATGAATCCCTCCCATGGGCGGATGCGACAGGCTGTCCGCAGGGAATCCGGCGGCGGAAAAAATCGGATTACGGATCGTCTTCCGCGTTTTCCGCTGTTCATCCGGCGGTCAGGCATCGGCGACGATTTCCAGATGGAGGCCGGAAAAATAGAACCGGTGCCCCGGGAGGCCGCCGGCCAGCGTGAGCGAGACCTCGCCGTCGCCGATTCCGGCCTGTGTCTTCCGGGTCACGACCTTGATGCGGGTTTCCGGCCTGCCGTTCCAATCGAATTCGAGTGTGGCGATGCGTTTTTCGTCGTCCGGCGGCGTCCGGTGATCCGCTTCGGGACGGTTCAGGTACACGTGCAGGATGGTCCTCTCCCCCACGGCCGCGCCTTTCACGCCCAGATCCGAAATCCGGAGACTCGATCCTGTGATGCGCGCCCGGTTCAGGCGGATATCCGGGATTCGCGAGCGCCGGCATGCCGGCGCGGCTTTTTCTTCTGGAACGCCGCCGAAGGCGATAGGATACAGGCTCCCGGACTGTTCGCCCCGATGGTCAATCTGCAGCTCCTGCTCCGGACGGGCGGCGCCGGATCCCAGTATCCACATCATCTTGGTGACAGCCGCCTCGCGGGTCATGTCCAAGCCGCTGAGCATGCCGATATCGATCAGCGCGCTGCTCGCGGCGTACAATCCCATCTCGACCGTTCCGGTGCCGCACTGGCTCAGGTTCATGACGATCTTGCCGGCTTCAACCGCGTTCCGGATCAACCCGAGAAGCGCGCGGTCATTCGGAATGTTCCCGGTTCCGTAGGTGCGCAGAATGTAGCCGCGAATGTCCGGGTCGCGGAACAGACCTTCGATCCGGTCGCTCCGGAACCCCGGAAACAAATCGATGATAAAGACATTCTCATCGAGCCTCGGATTCACGGCGAAAGGCCGGAGCGGAACAGGACGGATCTCCTGATCGTGGATCTTGATGCGCTCTCCGATCGTGCCGAGCAGGGGCGCGTTCGGCGAATCGATGCCGGCCCAATCCGAAGTGCTCACCTTGCTGGCACGGCACCCCCGTACGATCCGGTCGGCGAACACGATGACCACCTCTGGGATAAGCGGCAGGTCCGATGCCTGGTATCCCGCGATGAAAACCGCGTTCATCAGGTTGAGAACCGCGTCCGTCCGAACGCCGGATACCGGGAGTTGGGAACCGGTGATGACCACCGGTTTGCCGAGATTCTGGAACATGAAGCTCAGCGCCGAAGCGGTGTACGCCATGGTGTCCGTGCCGTGCAGTATCACGAACCCGTCATAAGCGTCGTATACGGATGCGATCATTTCCGCCATCCGGCGCCAGTCGGCCGGTCCCACATCGGACGAATCGACTGGCTTCTCGAACGAGGCGCTCCCGAAACGGATGGTATTACCGTTGTCCAGATCCAGAAACGGAAGCCCGCCGGCGCCGAACGCATCCGGCTTCGGCTTTTGACCGGCGTTGCGTGTCCGGATGCCTTTCTTTTCCCCGTACAGGCGGAAATCCGGGAGAAACCGGAATAAGTCGCCGATGGATTTGGGCTCCAGCGGGCTGATAGGATCTTCCGGATCCCTGGGACCCATGCCGATGGTTCCGCCGGTGTAGAGGATGAATACGTTTGTCGTCATGCCATGGATCGGGTTGGATGAGGTTGATCCGGATGGGTTCCGGCTGGGCTGACGGATGCATCCGGATTCCTGAAAATTGCGGCTTTAACCTTTAAATTACAACAAAATGAGACAGGTCCCCTGAAATTGTCACAAATTGTCAAATCGAGCCGTCCGTCGGAACCTTCTGTATGTTTCTTGCGTAATTATTAATGTACCTACCTATCCTCCACGTTGTATTCTCTCCCTCCCTGTGACAGGCCGGCTGGTCGAAAGATCCCGGCCTGTTGCTTTGTATCATTTGAAGATGAGCAGAGCGATCAGCACAAACAGAAAGACCGCCTCTATGAAAATGCCCGCCGCCACGAAGCGCAGGCGGGTTCCCCTGCTGGAGGGTTTCCATTCCGCGTCGAAGAGCGACTTCTCGGTGAACGCCTTGAACTGCATGCCAAGCTCCGGTTTTAAAACCAGAACCACCAGTATCAGGGCCATGAGAAGAATGGGAATAATGGTCGAAAGCATCGGGACTCTCCTTGATCAGAGAATGAAACAGGGCTGACCCCGATCCGGTCAGGCGCTTTCATCCAGCAGATTCCGGAGAAGCCGGATCCGGTTCACCGGAACAACCCCGACTTCGCCGCATACGTCTCCGGCGGCATGATTGGCAATGACTGCGGCTTCTTCGAATCCCGCGCCCGCGGCCATGGCCACGGCCATGGCCGCAATCACCGTATCCCCTGCTCCGGACACATCGTGAACGGCTTTTGCGCGGGTCGGTACTTTCCGGAAATCACCCCCGCTCTGCTGCAGGACCATACCGTCCTCGCCCAGCGTAATGAGCGCGCCCGCGCAGTCCAGCCGTTCGATGAGAACCGCCAGCGCTTTCCGGAGCGACTCCTCTGATTTCAGCTCGAATCCGAGCTGTTCCGAGGCTTCCTTGCGGTTGGGCTTGAAAAGCGTGACGCCGCGGTATTCGAAAAAATGCTCTGATTTCGGATCCACAAAAACGGGTTTCCCGGCGGCCGAGGCGATCCGGACGATGCGGCCGATCAGCCCGGAAGACAGCAGACCCTTGTTGTAGTCCTCCAGGATGACGGCATCCAGACCGCTCATCTTCGATTCGACAAAAGACGCGATGCGGGCTTCTGTTTCGCCGGAAATCGGAAACCGCGCTTCCCGGTCCGTCCGCACCACATGCTGGTGATGGGCAAGAATGCGCGTCTTGAGTGTCGTGGGGCGTCCGGGATCGGTGATGAGACCGTCCGAGGGAAAGCCGGAATCCTCGAACAGGCGCACCAGCGCCTGCCCCTCCGGATCAGGCCCGACGATTCCGACGGGAATCACGGCCGCGCCGAGAGCGCTCACATTATGGGTCACATTGGCCGCGCCTCCCAGCATGAAGGATTCCCGCTCGATTTCGACGACTGGAACCGGCGCTTCCGGGGAGATTCTGGAAACGCGGCCCCAGATATACCGGTCGAGCATGACATCCCCGACCACGAGAACGGTTCGGGACGCGAATCGGTCGAAAAGGTCCTTCAGGCGGGCGCGGGGAATCCGCATCATGGATTCTCCGTTCCGGATCCGGCCCGCCGTGTGGCGGTCCGGATCCATTCAAGGTAGGTTTCGTCTCCGTCCTGCACGGTCAGCATGATCACTTCGGGCAGTTCGTAGGAATGCAGGGACCGGATGCGTTCACGGAGCGCGCTGAAAAGGTCCCTGCGGCTCTTGATGAGGAGAAGCGCCTCGCGTTCATCGCACAATACGCCTTTCCAGCGGTAGAGGGAACGGGCCGATGGGATGACGTTCACGCACGCGGCCAGTCCCTCGGAAACCAGCGCGCGTCCGATGCGGAGCGCGTCCTCCTCCGAACCGGTCGCGGTGAAAATGACGACAGCGCCGCTCATATCCATCCGGCCTCCCGGTACCAGCGGAGGGTGCGGTCCACGGCGTCGGTCATGGGCACGGAAGGCCGGAATCCGAACTCCCGTTCCGCACGCGAGGCGTCGCAACGCCAGAAACGATTCCGGTACTCCGGATATTTCCGCAGATTGAGAATTCCCGTCCGGCCCCGCAGACGTCCGGCCGCTTCGTGAAAGAGGAGCAGGCTGAACAGCAGCGGTTTCGGAACCGGCACGCGGAACGTTCTCCTTCCCAGGCGTTGCCCGATCAAACGGCCGAATTCAGTCCAGGACAGTGCGCCTTCGGTCGCGAGAAAATACGTGCGGCCTGCGGCCGCATCGGAATCCGCCGCCGCGATCAGTCCTTCCGCGAGATCCTCGACGTATAGAAAACCCGCCCAGGAATCCCTGCCTCCCAGAGCGGGAATGACCCCCCGGTCAACGGACTTGAAAAACCTGAGTACGTCCGTATCCCGCGGGCCGAACACCACGGGCGGCCGGATCACGGTCACGGGAATCCGGT
>JAFGAX010000188.1 GCA_016933415.1 bacterium | reverse complement strand
TTGCTGTTGTCGCCGCCGTTGCCCAGGAGTATGGCTCCCTGCTTGCGCATCGGGTCGTAACTGCTTCTGTCATTGATGACGCGCGGTCCGTCGAACATCACCCGCAGGCCTCCCTTTTGCGCGTCGCCCCCCATGGATCTCCAGTGGTGCGGTTCGCCGTCGGCAGTGGCGGTCACGAAGCGCCAGGGGATGCTCGGCAGGTCCGGGCAGTATTTGTCGTCGGGAGAAGGGTTGACGCATCCGACCAGGTTGTTCTCCTGGTCCGTCATGATCCACGGGCCCGGAGCCTGGCCGTGATACCACCAGGACGCGTTGCCGAAATAAGTGGTTTCCATGGTGCCGTCGCCGTCATCGCGGCTGTCGGTCTCCGCGTTGCCGTAATCGAAGCAGCATCCGGAATTGTAGTGATGGCCGTCCACGACCCAGTACTGCCCCTCGGCCTGGTCGTCGACGGCTGTGCCCCGGGCGTCGTTCCAGCGAAGACCCATGCCCGGTTCGATGAACACGCCGTAGGCCTTGCGGCCCATGATCGTGACCGGCGCCATGTCCGCGAGCGGAATGTTGTTGAACCCGCCCATGGCCGGGCCGCTGAACCCGCCGCGGGGCGCCTGGACGAGGTGGTTGCCCTTGCCGGACTGGTCATACACGGTGGTGATCCAGCAGACCGTGTTGGCGCAGAAAGCGTCCTGGCCGGCCGCGTCCGCAGTCCCGCCCGCGTCCCCTTCGGAGGGCTGGATGACGCCGATGTCCAGGGTTCTGCCGTCCGACTGACGCATGACCTGGTACAGGGGGCCGTTGTAGGAGGCATAAAGGCTGCGCGTGGTGCTGTGTGCGGCGACGCAGGGGCAGCCGTCCGCGGCGTAGACGTCACAGGGGCCTTCGGGCCTGGGTGGAACCGGTTTGGATCCAGCCCAGGACTCTGCCGCTCCCATCATCGTGACAGCCGCCAGCAGAAGCGCCAAGCCGGACAATGCCGACAGACCGCGTTTCTTTTTCACGTGGATTCTCCTTATAATAAGGTAACGCTTCGGTCCGCAGGCCCTGCGGGATCAGGTATCCGATATTCCATGAAGACCGGAGATCGGATGAAAATCCCATGAATGTCATGGACTATCGGTTTATCGACAGCGGATGAATATGCGTTGTCTGGGGAAAATGATCCATTGAAGAAAATCCCGAACCGCCGGTTCGGAGAAAACCTGAAAATCGATACGAATATCCGGGTGATCGAAGATCTCCGCAGTCCCGCGAACGGTAACTATATATAAATATAACCGTATTTTCCGATAAATAAAACAGGTATGACAAAATATTACGAACTGTTAAGTAAGCGACGGGCCGGTCGACTTCCACCGGCCTCCAAGCCCGTATGATTCTTGTCGAAAAAAAACCGGGGTTTGTGGTGATTTATTATTTGTGAAACCTCCCGCGGGTTTTAAACAACCCGCGGGAGTTCCCGAAATCCATGTCTCCTTTCCTTCCTACGCCCCCAGCATTCGCATCCTCCCCGCATGCCCCTCCAGTACAGGCTGGCCCTTGCGCCGGGTGTCGAGAAAGGCCATTTCCTCCACGTGCAGGGTGTGACTGCCGAACTCCTCGCCCACCTTGCCGGTCAGGATATACGGCCGGGTCTGGGTCCAGGTCGCGCAGAATTTCCGGAACGGCTCAGGGAACACCACGGTCTCGTACAGGGCCGTCGTGTCCTCGAAACTGATGAAGGACATCGGCTCCTCGCTTCGCGTGTACACCATCTTGTTCGTCACCCACCATCCGATCATGGTCACGCGCTTGCCCGCGTATTTCCCCATGTCCTTCGCCGGAACATGGTTCAGCCCGGTCAGGCAGTCACGGTACAGTTCGAGCGGGTGCACGGAAAGAGGAAAACCCAGAACCTCCACTTCGTGAAACAGCAGGGTCCGGAAGTCGTAGTCCCCCAGCCGCGGGATGACCAGGGCCTCGTCGTCCGAGAGGTCGAGCTCGGCCTGGCGGCCGGAACATCCCCGATCGGGATTGTCACGAAATGATCCGGCAACACATGTGTCATTCCCGCGAAAGTCATTTTTGGCGATCCGCGTCAGCGGACGGGAATCCAGCTTTTTATTTCCCGGAAAACCCCTTGGCGATCGGGATTGAGCCGGCCCCCGCCTCTCCTGCATCGCGCCAGCGACCATCTGCCACAGCAGTTCCGCCCTGCTCCTTCCCTCCGTGATGGAGTCAAAGCACCCGGCCTTGATCAGAATGCGGCCGTCCGATGGATCGACTCGCACCCTGCGGAGAAAATCCTCGAAAGACGCGAAAGGCCCGCCCCTTTCCCTTTCGTCCAGAACCGCTTCCATCGCCTTCCCCTTCAAACCGACCAGCTGCATCAGCCCGATGCGCAGGTCGCGGCCCGCGCCGATGTAATGCGCTTCGCTTGCGTTGATGTCCGGCGGCAGGACGCGAAGGCCCATGCGCCGCGCCTCTGAGAGATAGGCGAATGTGGAGTAAAATCCGCCCTGGTTCGAGATCACGGCCGCCATGAACTCGGCCGGGTAATGGCCGCGCAGATAAGCGGACTGAAAGGAGACCAGCGCGTACGACGCGGAATGCGGCTTGCAGAAGCTGTAGCCGGAAAAGCTCAGGATCATGTCCCAGACCTTGTCGATCACGTCTTTGGACACGCCCCGGCCGGACGCGCCCGCTTCGAAAGCCCCGCGGTACTCGGCCATGCGTTTCGCGTTCCGCTTCTTGGACAGGGTTTTTCGCAGGCCGTCACCCTCCTCGGCCGAAAACCCGGCCAGCTCCATGGCGACCTTGGTCACGTCCTCCTGGTACACCATGATGCCGTAGGTCTCGCCGAGCACGCGTCCGAGCACCGGGTGGAGCGGCTCGTACGGCTCGCCCCGGAGCCTGCGGATGTATGAGTGGATGAACGTGTTCGCCGCGGGCCGTATGATCGAACTGTGAATCACGAGATGTTCGTAGTCGCCCTTTCCCGTCTTTTTCTGCAACTGTCGCATGGCCGGGGATTCGATGTAAAAAACGCCCAGGGTGTCGCCCCTCGCGATCAGGTCCAGTGTTTCCGGGTCGTCCAGCGGGGAGAAGGTTTCGTACACGATGAGCCGGCCCGTGTTCCGGCGTACCGCGGCGAGCGCATCGCGGATCACGGCCAGGGACCGGTTGCCCAGCAAATCGATTTTCACCAGGCCCGCGTCCTCGGTCTGGTCCTTTTCCCACTGCACGATGCGGACTCCCTTGGGCGCGTTCTCCACGGGTACGTGTTTCAGAATGCCGTCGGGCGCCACGACCACGCCGCCGCAGTGCACGGAGAGATGCCTCGGCACGCCCTGGAGCCGCGAGGCCCGGCTCAGGATCTCGGGCCAGGGCGGCTGGAGGTCGAGCCCCTTGAACAGCGGATGCGTGGCAATCACGTCTTCCACGGAATCCACGCCCCAGAACCAGAGATGCGACAGCCGGTCCGTGACCCGCTTGATCTCCGCGTCCGGCAGGCCGTACACCTTGGCTGTCTCGCGCACGGCCGCTCGGAGCTGGAATCCCGCGTGGTTCGCCACCATGGCCGAGCACTCCGGCCCGTACTTTTCGAACACGTAGTCGAGCACCCTGTCCCGCTCGTCCCAAGGGAAGTCCACGTCGATATCCGGCGGGTCCTTGCGGCCCGGGTTCAGAAAACGCTCGAAGAAGAGGTTGTGGCGGATGGGGTCGACCTGGGTGATGCCGAGGCTGTACGACACCAGGCTCGCGGCCGCGGATCCCCTGCCGCAGGTGCGCGGCGCGCGCGCCACAATGTCCTCGACGATGAGAAACACGGAGGCGAAGCCCTTGCGGCCGATGATGTCGAGCTCGTAGTCGAGCCGCTTCAGGGCCTCTTCCGCCACGCGTCCGTAACGGCGCTTGAGGCCGGCGAGGCATTTTTCGCGCAGATGCCCGAGGGTTTCGTCCCGTGTCATGCCGTCGAACCCCTCGGGAAGCGCGAGGCTGAAATCGGGGCGGAAACAGCACGCGTCCGCCAGGGCCGCGGCGTTCGCGAGCGCCTCCGGAACGTCGGGGAACAGGCGGGCCATTTGCTCCCGGGGCATGAGCCAGGCGGACTCTGGCGCGACCTCTAAGGCCGGGAGGCGGGAGAACTTGGCGTTCAGGTCTATCGCGCGCAGCAGACGGTGGAATTCCCGGTCCGCGGGCTCCGCAAAATATACGCCTGCGGTCGCGACCGGAGTCACGCCCGCGCCCCTGGCGAACGCGAGCACCGGCCGCCAGGGCCGTCCGGCGGCCAGCTCAGCGTACAGGTGGGGCCTGCCCTTCAGGGCTGAGAGGAGCGGGATGGAATCGGTGAGCACCGCGAGCCCGCCGGACGATTCCTGAAGAGCCTTCCGGAGCGAGAACCCTTCCTCAATGTGCAGGCGCGTCAGGATGCGGCAGAGGTTTTCGTAGCCTTCATCGGATCGGGAGAGAAGCACGGCGCGGCCGTCGGTTGCGACCGCCTCCGCGCCGACGATCGGACGTATGCCGGCCTCGTCCGCGGACTGGATGAAGAACACGAGACCGTACAGGCCGTTCGTGTCCGTGAGCGCGAGGCTGTCCATGCCGGCCGCCTTCGCCCTGCGGCACAGCTCGTCCGGCCCCGCGGTTCCCCGCATCATGGAGAAATGACTGTGGACGTGCAAGTGGGTGAAAGGCATAAACATCCCCTCTGGCGATACCGTAGCCCACGGCTTTAGCCGTGGGGCCAAGACATTGAGACGTTTTTTTATTTACGATTTAAGCCACGGCTTTAGCCGTGGGGCCAAGACATTGAGACGTTTTTTTATTTACGATTTAAGCCACGGCTTTAGCCGTGGGGTAAACGAAAAACCAAACATTTCGGAAACCGATTCATCGGTTTCCGCAGAGGAAACCGTCAAAACGGTTCCCCGAAAAACGTGAAAACACCGTTACCCCCCCCACGACTAAAGTCGTGGGCTACCCTGTCGTGGGAAAATAATTGCGATTAAAACCGCACAATCCTGTTACCCCACGGTTAAAACCGTGGGCTACCCTGTCATGGGAAAATAATTGCG
>JAFGAX010000187.1 GCA_016933415.1 bacterium | reverse complement strand
TCCGGACGGCATCAAGCACCGCGGCATCCTCCGCACCGGCCGCGACTTCCACCTGCCCCCGCACCCTGCCGTTGATCTGAACGGCCATGGAAACCGTCTCGGCTTTCAGCTTCGACGCGTCCCATTCGGGCCATTTTGCGTTGAACACGCTGCCCGCGTGACCGGTCCGGACCCAGAGCTCTTCACCCAGGTGCGGGGCGAACGGCGCGATGAGAAGGGCCAGCTTTTCGATCACGTCTCCGAGAACCGAAGCGTTCTGTTCGTCCGGGCCGAGATCCTGGACGTAGAGAAAGAGTGCGTTGACCAGTTCCATGATCCGGCTGATGGAGGTGTTGAACTGAAACCGTCCCAGGTCGTGCGTGACCGCCTGTACGGCATGATGGAGCGCGCGCTCCAGTTCAGGCGACCGGACGGTCTCGCCGCCGCGGGGCGGGTTCTCCAGCACCGTTTCGACGATGCGCCAGACGCGGTTGAGAAATCGGTGCACGCCCTGGATGCCCTCGTCGGACCAGTCGCCTCCGACCGTGTAGTCGCCCATGAACATGAGGTAGACTCGGAACACGTCGGACCCGTACTTCTCGACGTAGGGATCCGGATTGATGACGTTGCCGCGCGATTTCGACATTTTGGCGCCGGCATTCGTGATGACGCCCTGGTGGACCAGGCGCGTGAACGGCTCATCGAAAGGCACCCAGCCGAGCCGGTGCAGGACCTTGGTGATGAAACGCGCGTAGAGCAGGTGCATGACGGCGTGTTCCGAACCGCCGACGTACTGGTCCACCGGAAGCCACCTTGCAACGAGCTCCCGGTTGAAGGGCGCGGTGTCGATTTTGGGATCCGGATACCGGAGGTAATACCAGGAGGAGCAGACGAAGGTGTCCATGGTATCCGCCTCGCGCCGGGCGGGTTTTCCGCAGGACGGGCAGGGCGTTGTCAACCATTCCGGATTCGTGGTCAGCGGCGACTGCCCGGCGCCCGTGAACTGGACTTTTTCAGGAAGGAGAACCGGAAGCTGGTCCTCCGGAACGGGCACCATGCCGCACGCATC
>JAFGAX010000025.1 GCA_016933415.1 bacterium | reverse complement strand
CGGCAGGGCGGCCGAGGCAGTGGCCCGCGTGCTCCGCCGCTATGCGCCCCTGGTCGAATCCGGGAACAGGGGCCGTTTCTATGCGGACCTGTCCGGGACCGGCAGGCTTTTCGGCGGAATCCGGGATGCCGCTTCCCGCATCCTCCGGGATGTTTCGGATTCCGTGCGTTTTGAAGGAACCGCCGGCCTGGCATCCAACAAGCTGGTGAGCGGCGTGGCTGCGGCCGTGATACGTTCCTGCGGCGATCTCTGCGAGGTCCCGGCCGGAAGCGAGGCGCCTTTTCTCGCCCCCCTGGCCGTCCGGCTTCTGCCTGCGGTGCGGAAGGCAGAGGGGCCGCTTCTGGCAGAGTTCAACATCCGCCTGGTGGAGCAGCTTGCAGGCATTCCGCTTCCGCAACTCGTCCGGGTTTTCGGTAGGTTCGGCTTCTTGCTGCACAAACAGGCACTCGGCATAGACGAGGCGCCTGTCCGTCCTCCGGAAGTCAAACCCTTCGTGCTGGAAGAGGAAACGCTGGCCGCGGACACGAACGATGACGCCGTTCTCCTGTCCGTGCTGCGCCTGCTCGCCGAAAGGGCCTGCAGCCGGATGCGGGCCAAGAATGTCTTTGCCCGCACCGCATGGCTCTTCATCCGCTACAGCAGCGGCATGGACGCTGTTCGGCGGGTGAGAATAAACTGCCCGGCCGGCCTGGGCCGCATCCTTTTCCGTTCGATCGGGCCCGCTTTTCTCAAGGCCAATCGTTCCAGACAGGCCGTCCGGTATCTGTCCCTCACCCTGACCGACCTGGCGCCTTCTGGTGTACAGTTGCGGCTGTTTGAAGAAACCCCGGAACTGGACAGGGAGGAGAGGCTGGCCTGCGCCATGGAGGCGCTGCGCGGGAAATATGGATTTTCCTCGGTCGGTTTCGGAGTGCAGGGGATCTGACAGCGCGCGCATTTCCAGCCCCAAAGACGGCGGGCATGCCCCTGGCTTTCCACAGGGTTTGTTCCTGGCCTTGTCTCGCGGCTTGCCACGGGCGCTGACCCGGGGTAAGCGGACGAATCGAATGTCTTTTTCCTTGCAGAGCGGAGATTCTCCGGCAGCTCGCTGCAGGAAAGCTTCCATATGCGGGGGAACCCGCCCTGAACCGCGCACCTGGAGGCGCATCGTCATGCCGTTTGTCCATCTGCATGTCCATTCCCATTTTTCCCTGATGAGGGGGACCGCAGGGCCGGATGATCTGTGCCGCAGGGCGAAAGCCCTCGGCATGGATGCCCTTGCGCTTACGGACACGAACGGCCTGTACGGGCTCGTTTTTTTCCTGCAGGCTGCAGAGGAGGCAGGCATCAGGCCGATCGTCGGCGCTGAGGTCGTCGCGCCCGGGGAAAGGGCCGTTCTTCTGGTCCTGAACCAGGAGGGATACCCGAACCTGTGCCGCATCCTGACCGGGAGGCATTGCGACGAGCGGTTTTCGCTTTCCCGCGCAGTGCTTGAGCATGCGGCCGGGCTCGCAGTGCTCACGGACTCTATCCCCTTGTTATCCGCGCTTTGCGGCCGCCCCCATGTGTATGCGGAACTCTGCGCGGGCAGGCTGTGGCGCCCTGTGCTTGCGTTCGCGAGGGAGCGGCGCATTCCACCCGTGGCCACTGCAGGGGTTCATTTCCTGCATCCCGGAGATCAGCCGTTTCACGCCCTGCTCAGGGCCGTCCATCTGAATACGAAATTCTCGCGGCTTCCCGCTTCGGAACTGGCTCCGGAACCGGCCTGGCTGATGCCGGCCTGCCGCATGGCCCGTTTTTTCCCGGATGTCCCGGAAGCGCTCGAAAATGCCGGAGCGCTCGCTGAGGCCTGCCGCTTCCGCGCGGACTTCCCGCTTCTTTTGCCCAGGTCCTTCGACGGGAAAAGCCCGGAAGACACGGCCGGACTGCTCCGCGAAAAATGTCTGGCCGGACTCAGGCGCCGGCACGGCGGCCTGCGACCGGAGGCGATGAAGCGGCTCGATTACGAGCTTGACATCATCGGCCGGAAGGGATTCTCAGCGGTTTTCCTGATCGTGGAGGACATCGTGAGCCGGGCGCCGCGCACCTGCGGCCGCGGATCAGCAGCAGCGAGCCTGGTGTCCTATGCGCTCGGCATCACGCATGTCGACCCGCTCCTGCACAATTTGTTCTTCGAGCGCTTCCTGAACCCGGGACGCAGGGATCCGCCGGACATAGACGTGGATTTTCCCTGGGACGAGCGCGACGCGGTTCTGGATGATGTGTTCCGGAAATACGGGCCGGAACGTTCAGCCATGGTGGCGAACCATGCCGGATTTCAGCTGCGCGCAGCCGTGCGCGAGACAGCCAAGGTTTACGGCCTCCCGGACGCGGAGATCAAGCGCGTCACGGACCGCCTGTCGCATCTCTGGTTCTGGGGACGGGATTCGGTGGAAGACGTCATTGCCGCGCATCCTTTGTTCAGAGGTCTGGACCTCGGCCCGCCCTGGCCCGACATCCTGAAATGGGCTTCCAGGCTGCAGGGCATCCCCAGGTATCTCTCCGTGCATTGCGGCGGCGTAGTGGTGGCGCCGGACGGGCTTGCGGCCCGCGTGCCGGTCGAGATCGCGCCCAAAGGCGTGCGCATCGTGCAATGGGAGAAGGAAGAGACCGAGGACGCGGGCCTGGTGAAGATCGACCT
>JAFGAX010000186.1 GCA_016933415.1 bacterium | reverse complement strand
TTTCCCGGCGCGGTCTGCGATTCCGCATCCGCCGAAGCGCTGGACTCTCTGGAAAATCCCTTGCGGATCCGGGCGTTTTTCTCGGCGGCCGCGATCATGCCGGACGACGGATCCTTTCAGCCCGGGACGGTGGCGATCTACGACTGGAATGCGCCGTTCGCGGACTCGTCCCGCGTATGGCCCGTTGCGCTGCCGTTTCCGATGGCCGTGTCGGACACCGTGCTTCTGGCGGCGAATGGCGTTCTGGGCGATGCGGATCCACCCGGGTTTACGGGGCAAGATTCGTGCGGCGCGGGCCGCGCGGTCTGGAAGTGGGAAAGGCTGTCTAATCGGGATTGGCGGTACAGCCGGACCGTGCGCCTGTCACGGGTCCGGGTGGAACCGGCGGATTACGCGGATTTCCGCGGTTTCCTCAACCGCGTGGCACTGACCGACAGGCGCGTGTTCCGGTTCCGCCGCGATTCCGGACCGGATCCGGCACAGTAGATGTTTTTCAGCAGGAGATCGATTCCCGCGAGATACCCGGCAGGGCCCTTTCCCGATATCTGGCCGATGCAGACCGGCCGGGTGACGGAAATCCGGCGGAAGGGCTCGCGTTTCCGGATATCCGAAAGATGCACCTCCACCGCGGGAATGCCGACCGCCGCGATGGCATCCCTGAGGGAATAGCTGTAATGGGTGAGGGCGCCGGGATTGATGACCATGCCGTGCGCCCATTTCCGGTTCCGGTGTATGCAATCCACGATCGCGCCTTCGTGATTGGACTGAAAAAAGCGCAATCGCACCGGTTTCCCCTTGCAGTGCAGGCGCATGTCCGACTGGATTTCCGGCAGGGTTTTACGTCCGTATACTCCGGGCTCCCGTTCCCCGAGCAGGTTGAGATTCGGGCCGTTGATGACGAGAATCCGGATCGTCCCGCTTTTCCGCGCCATGATTGATACACCCCCCTCGCGCTCTACAGGTTGATGATCTGACGGTTCAGCAGCCGGCCGACGGATTCCCTGAAATCGAAGTCCCGCACCGGCCGGATGACAGGCCTGCCGATGTCGTTCAGCAGAACGAGATGAAGTCCGTCGGATTTGTTTTTCTTGTCCCGCGTGAAGTGCTCGACGATCCGTTCCGCATCCACGGATTCCGGGATCGGCGGCAGTGGAAAACGGCGCAAAACGGAATCCACCCGCTGAAAAACCGCTTCACCCAGAAGACCGAAGGTCCGGGAAAGATCGAGCGCCCAGGCCAACCCGTAGACGAGGGCCTCTCCGTGCCGGAAGACACCGTACCCTGAGGCGGATTCAAGCGCGTGCCCGACGGTGTGTCCGAAATTCAGTATGCGTCTGAGGCCGGACTCACGTTCATCGCGGCCCACCACTTCGGCCTTGATCCGGCAGCAGGCGGCCAGCGCCTCGGACAGGCGGCCGGCGTCCTCCAGCACCATCCAGTCTTCCAGTTCGCGCTCCAGACGCTCGAAGAACACGGCGTCCCGGATCAGGGCGGCCTTGACCATTTCCGCCGCGCCGGACCAGCGCTCGCGCATGGGGAGTGTGTCGAGCGTCAGCGGATCCATGATGACCAGGACCGGCTGGTGAAAACAGCCGATCAGGTTCTTGCCGAGGCTGTGATTCACGCCGACCTTGCCGCCCACACTGGAATCCACCTGGGACAGAAGGGTCGTCGGGACCTGAACGAACGGGATGCCGCGCAGGAGCGTGGCCGCAGTGAACCCGGCCAGGTCTCCGACCACGCCGCCGCCCAGCGCCACGATCAGGCCGTCCCTGGAGAGCCCGAACCGGATCAGTTCGGTGTAGAGTTTTTCCGCCTGACTCAGCGATTTGGAGGTCTCGCCGTCCGGAACGGTGAACAGCGAGGCCTCGAGACCGGCTGTTTGCAGGGCGCCGATCAGGGTTTTGGCGAACAACCCGGAAACCGTCCGGTCCGAGATGACCGCGACGCGGCCCCGGATTCCCAGATCGGCGATCAGCCGGCCCGCCTCCCCCAGAAGGCCCGGTTCGATCCGGATGGAATAGCTCCGGTCCTCAAGCGGAACCCGCACGATGCTCATGGAAGCGCCTCCACGTATCTGCGGATCATGTCCGCCACGGCTTCCGGGTCGATTTCCCGGTTCAGGTGAAGCACGAGATCAGCCCTGCGGTAATACGGCTCCCGCTCCGTCATCAGGGTCCGGATGATTTCCATCCGCTGATGGTCGCCCGCCTGGTTGAGGAGCGGTCTGTCCTTCTTGCGTTCCAGTCGGCCGGCGAGAATTTCAGGCGGGTAGGAGAGGGCGATCGTGGTGCCCGAACGGACGATGGCTTCCCAGTTCTCGGGGTGAATCACCGAACCGCCCCCCAGCGAGATGACGCATCTCCGGGTGTCCGCCAGGCACCGGATCACGTTCCGCTCGATTTCCCGGAACCCCGCTTCGCCCTTCTTTTCAAAAAGGGCGTTGATGGAGAGGCCCGTTTCCTCCTCGATGTGGGCGTCGGTGTCGATGAAAGGCCGCCTCAGGAAATCGGCAAGTATCCGGCCCACGCGGGTCTTGCCGGATCCCATGAATCCCATGAGGTAGACGTGTCCGTCACCGGATTTCATCGAAACGCCTCCTCATCTGGTCGAACGTATCGCCGCCATACCGTTCCATAAAGGCCTCGGCGAGGGTCATGGCCAGCATGGCTTCCGCGACCACGGCCGCGGAAGGCACGGCACACACATCGGATCGCTCATGGTGCGCGTCCGTCGGGCTTCCGGTGTCGAGCCGCACCGAGGGAAGCGGTTTTTTCAGCGTGGGAATGGGTTTCATCACGGCCCGGACCAGAATCGGCTGTCCGTTGCTGATGCCGCCCTCGATGCCGCCTGCGCGGTTCGTCGACCGTGCCGGGCAGTCGTCTCCGGGCACGATCGCGTCATGGACCTCGGATCCGAGCCGGCCGGCCGCGTCCGCACCAATGCCGATTTCCACCGATTTCACAGCCGGTATGCTCATCACGGCCGCGGCGATGCGACCGTCCAGCCGGCGGTCCCACATGACATGCGATCCGAGACCGGTCGGAACGTTGAGTGCGGCCGCTTCGAAGGCGCCCCCCACGGTGTCGCCCTTTTCCGCGGCCTCCCGCACGGCGGACCGCATTTCCTCGGCCGCGGCCGTGTCCGCGCAGCGCAGGTCCGATGTTTCGGCCAGTCCGGCGCGTTTCAGAATTTCCATTTCGGCTTCGGGCTTTTTCAACTCCAGCAGGTCCCGGAACGTCGTCTCTGCGGAGGCGCGGTGAATGCGGATGACATGGCTTCCGATCCAGACGCCGAACGGTTCCAGCATCTGGCGGAGCACCGCGCCGATGGCGACCCGCATCGCCGTTTCCCGCGCGCTGGCGCGTTCCAGAACATTGCGGATGTCCGTGTGTCCGTACTTGACGGCCCCCGCCAGGTCCGCGTGCCCGGGACGGGGGATGCGGACAGGGTCGTCCTCACGGCCGCTCCAGGGGTCCATGCGGTCTTTCCAGTTTTCCCAGTCCAGGTTCGCCACCCGCATGGCAATCGGCGTTCCGAGCGTCACGCCGAATCGGAGTCCGGACAGGATCTCCACACGGTCCGTTTCGATCTTCATGCGGCCGCCCCGGCCGAGTCCGGCCTGGCGGCGGGACATCTGGGCGACGATTTTTTCGCGGTTCAGCGCAAGTCCGGCCGGCATGCCTTCGAGTATGCCGACAAGCGACGGGCCGTGCGATTCACCGGCCGTGAGGATCCGGAGCATGGCCATGGGCCTCCAGGTGTTGGATGCAGAGAGTCAGGCAGGTTTCAAGCAGTCCGTCCGGCATGGGGCGGCGCAGCCAGGCGGTGTCCGCGGCCAGGGCCTGTGCGACGAGCATGACGATGCCGGGCACGGTCCGGCATCCGCGTTTACGCGCCTCGCGGATCAGCCGCGTTTCCACGGGGTTGGGCACCATATCGAACACCCGGCCCGATGGCGACAGCCATCCGGAATCCGGCAGGGGCAAGGCGTCCACGGCCGGCCACATGCCCACGGGCGTGGCGTTGATCAGCAGACCGGCCTGGCGGACGGCGGACTCCAGGGCGTCCATGGAGGAGAGGATTTCCATTTCCATGTCCATGGGTTCGGCCAGTCCGGTCTTCAGCAATTCCGCGCGGCTGCGGTCGGTCTCGAAGACGGAGAATTTCTTCAGGCCTTCCAGCGACAGCGCGCGGACCGCGGCGCGGCCCGCGCCGCCCGCGCCGAGCAGAAGGACGTTCCCGTCCCCGGGTTCCCAGCCGATGCGCGCCAGCGCGGCCCTGCATCCGTCCACGTCGGTGTTGGTCCCGATGAGCTTTCCGTCAACCGCGGCAACGGTGTTCACCGCTCCGATCCGGGATGCGTCCCCCCGGGTGCCATCCAGGAACGGGATCACGGCCTGCTTGTGCGGAATCGTGACATTGAAGCCCGGCCGTCCGGTCCGTCTGGCCTCGTTGACGAAACCGGCCAACCGGTCCGGTGGGACGCGAACCGCTTCATATTCCATGGGGACGTCAAGCCGCCTGAAAACAGCGTTGTGGATCAGGGGGGAGAGCGTGTGGCCGATCGGATCGCCGATCACGCAGAATGTGCGGACGGGATCAGGCATATTCTATTCCGGACAGGAGGTCGAAGAAACCGGGATACGAGATGTCGGCGCATTCCGTGCCTTCGATGCGCGTCTCGCCTTCCGCGAGAAGTCCGGCCACGGTAAAGGCCATGGCGATGCGGTGGTCCTCCATGCTGTCAATGACGGCACCGCGGAGCGGCTGCGGCCCCACGATCGCGAAACCGTCCTCGAACATTTCGGCGCGGACGCCCATGGCGGATAGGTTCCGCGCCACGGCGGCGATGCGGTCGGTTTCCTTGACGCGCAGTTCGGCCGCATCGCGCACCACGGTCCGTCCGCGGGCGCGGCAGGCGGCCACGGCCAGAACGGGGATTTCATCGATGATTTTCGGGATCAGGTCGCCGTCGATGTCCGTTCCGGAGAGGGAGGCGGTGCGGATACGCAGGTCGGCCCGGGGTTCGCCCTGCAGGGTCCGCGGATTCAATTCCTCGATCGGGCATCCCATGCGCCTCAGCGCGTCCAGAATGCCGGTGCGAGTCGGGTTCACGCCGACGTTTTCGATCGTCAGTTCCGATTCCGGGATACACGCGGCCGCGACCATCAGAAATGCGGCAGAGGAGATGTCGCCGGGAACGTCGAAATCGCAGGACCGGGGCGTCTGGGGGCCTTCCAACTCGAGCCGCAGGCCATCCCTGCGGATCCGCACGCCCATGCCGTCCAGCATGCGTTCCGTATGATCGCGGGACATCGCGGGTTCCGTCACCGAAGTCCGGCCTTCGGCCAGCAGACCCGCGAGGAGAACGCATGATTTCAGCTGTGCACTGGCCACCGGAAGCGTCAGATCCGCGCCGGTGAGACGGGTTCCCCGGATTCGAAGCGGAGCCGTGCCTTCGGGCGACGTCTCGATGCGTCCGCCCATGCGTTCCAGGGGCTCCACGATGCGGCGCATGGGCCTGCGTCTGAGAGAAGCGTCGCCCGTGATGACGGAGGGGAACGGCCGGCCCGCGAGAATGCCGGACAGAAGCCGGATCGTGGTGCCGGAATTGCCGGCGTCCAGATCGTGCGCCGGAGCGGAGAGTCCGGACGGACCTCTGCCGTGCACGACGACGGCGTTTCCGTCCTCGCGCTCAATCCGGACCCCCAGGCTGGACAGGCAGTCCGCAGTGCTGGCCACATCCCGGCCGGGCGCCACCCGCGTGATTCTCGACCGGCCCGAGGCGAGCGCGCCGAACAGCAGCGCGCGGTGCGATATGGATTTATCTCCCGGAACGGACAGAACGGCGCGCCAGCGCGCCGCTGTTCTCACGATCTGATGCATGCTCCCTTCCTGTTGCCGGACTCCGGAAAATCCCCCGCCGGCAACGGCGGGAGAACCGGGGATCACATTCCGCTCAGCGGTTCGGACGTAAATCCGATTCCCTTGAGCGTCTCGGCCGCTTCCGCGCGCGCGTCCGGTGTTTCAAAGGAAAGCCGCAGTGTGCCCGCGTCGCCTTCCCGCACTTTCAGAATTTCGATGTCCTTGATGTTGATGCCGCGTTCCGCCAGAGCCGAGGCGATGGATGCGATCACGCCGGGCCTGTCCTCGACACGCACGCGCAGGTCGTGGTGCGCCCGCAGAAAGCCGCGTGTGTCTCTCGGTATGGAAAGCCGCTTTTCGGCCGCGGAATCAAACGCCTTCCGGAGCCGGTCCTGTTCCAGCAGGGCGCGGGTGTCCGAGAGCCTGCCGGTGAATGCGTCCAGAGCCGAGAGAATTTCCTCCCGGTTGGTGGACAGAATCGGATTCCAAGTCTCGTAGGGGCTGGACGCGATCCGGGTCATGTCCCGGAACCCGCCGGCCGCCAGCTTGAGGAAGTGGGGGGATTCCTCCTGATGATCCGAAACCCAGTTCATCAATGTGACCGCGAGAAGCTGGGGAAGATGGCTGACCGCCGCGGCCACGCGGTCGTGCAGGACGGGGCTGAGAAAAAGAACCTTGGCGCCGAGCCGTTCGATCAGGTCGCCGAGAGGCTGGATGCGGTTTTGGGGAAGGGGCCGGGAGGGCGTCAGCACCCAGGCCGCGTTTTCGAAGAGAAGGGCGTCGGCCCAGCGGATGCCGCGGCCCTCGCTTCCGGCCATGGGATGCCCGCCGATAAAATGGCGGTCCGACGGGAAGACCCGGTCCGCGGTTTCCACGATCCTGCGCTTGGTGCTCCCCGCATCCGTGACGAGGCCGCCGGCCGGAAGGGCCTCGGCCACCGACGGGAGGAGCCGGAGAATGGCGTCGATCGGCGCGCAGAGAAACACCAGGTCGGATTCCGAGACGGCTTCCTGCAGTCGGTCGCGGGGGAATCCCGCGTCCAGCGCGCCCGCGGCCAGCCCGGCATCGACCCCCTCCTGGGAATCGACGCCGCTGACCCGCGTGTCCGGAAGTTTACGCTTCAGGGCCAGGCCAAGCGAACCGCCGATGAGGCCGACGCCCACCACCGTGATTCGGCGGAATCCCTTCAACGGTTTCTCTCCGGTTCCCTGTCGGACCCGGCTCCGATCCGCCGGCCGATGGCCCAGGCGATCGTCTTCAACTCCTCCATCAGCGCGGCAAAGCGGTCCGGGTAGAGGGACTGCGGGCCGTCGGACAGGGCCTGGTCCGGATGCGTGTGCACTTCGATGATGAGTCCGTCCGCGCCGGCCGCCACAGCCGCGCGCGCCATGGGCGCCACCTTGTCCCGGCGCCCCGTTCCATGACTGGGATCCGCAAGAATGGGGAGATGGCTCCGTTTCTTCACGACAGGGATGGCGGAAATGTCCATGGTGTTCCGCGTGTACGTTTCGAAGGTGCGGATGCCGCGCTCGCAAAGCATGACCCGCGGATTGCCGCTGGCCATGATGTATTCGGCCGCCATCAGCAGTTCCTCGATGGTGGCGGACATGCCGCGTTTCAGCAGCACGGGCTTGTCGATCCTACCCACTTCCTTGAGCAGCGGAAAATTCTGCATGTTCCGGGCGCCGACCTGGACGATATCCACGCGGTCCGCGACGCTCCGCACGTAAGCCGGCTCCATCACTTCGGAAACGCACAGCATGTCCTGCTCCCGGGCCGCGTCCCGCAGCAGTTCCAGCCCTTTTTCGCCGAGGCCCTGAAAGCTGTAGGGTGAAGTCCTGGGTTTGAACGCGCCCCCCCGCAGTATCCGGGCGCCGGCCTGCCGGACGCGCGATGCGGTTTCCCGGATCTGTTCGGCGTTTTCCACCGCGCACGGCCCTGCGATGACGATGACCTCGTCGCCTCCGATGGCCACGTCCCCGATGCGGATCACGGTGTCGTTGGGATGAAAAGCGCGGCTTGCCAGCTTGTAGGGCTCGGTGACGCGCAGAACCTCGGCGACACCCTCCTCCATTTCCAGGGAACGGGGATCGAGACGGCTCGTGTCGCCGATCACACCGAGAACGGTACGGTTCGCGCCGCGGTCCGGGTGAATGTCGAATCCCATTCCGCGGATCCGGTTGGAAATCGCCTGAATCTGTGCGTCTGAAGCGTCTTCGCGCATGACGACGATCATGACCGGCCGCTCCCGGCCGCCGGTGCGGCCTGGATCTGGGCGTCCCGGCAGATCTCGAGGATGCGGGTGAAAAGGGCGTCGACCTGGGACGGTTCGAGCGGATGGTGAGGAATCCGTTTCGCGTTCTTCAGAACTTCGCGCTCGCGGTCGGGATCCTGCAGGGGGACGCCGAGGTCGCATTTGATGCGGCCTATTTCGAGCGCGAGTCTGGCGCGTTCGGCGAGCAGACGGACAAGTTCCCCGTCGATGTCCAGGATGCGTTTGCGAAGCTGGTCCAGCCGGTCTTTCATCAATCCTCCAAAATCAAAAAGCCCACTTGGATCAAGTGGGCCGGATGCGAAGCGCAACACAGTATTTCAGCGATCCCGCCCGAAATTGCGGACCCAATAAGAGACAAAACAGCCGAACCGAAGATGGGACGGGAAAGAATGCATGAAAACGCCTCGTTTTCAATATGATAAATTTAATAATTTCAAAACAGAAAGTCAAGACCCAATTGACGGTTGCGGATGCGCGCGTCCGAAGACGGCAACAAAACGCTTGATTATTCGATCCAAATTTATTAAAATAATCAAATTGTGCAAGTCCAAACGAGGTCGATTCGATGCCGTCGCTGTACGCCGCCATGCAGAAACGCCGCACCATCCGGCGTTTCAAATCCAAACCCGTGACGGAGAAAGATCTCCTGCAGATTGTCGATGCGGCCCGCTGGGCTGTGTCTCCGGGCAATATTCAGCCATGCGAATATGTCATCGTGAACCTTCCCCGGCGAGTGTCTGAAGTGTTCGATTGCGTGAAATGGGAAAATGCCGCTGCGCCCCTGTCCGCCCCCAGAGCCGGGGAACGGCCGGCCGCCTACATCGTGGTTCTGATCGACCTGATGAAAAAGAAGAGCGGCGGTTCGACGGACGCGGCCGCGGCGGTTCAGAACGCCTCGCTGGCGGCAATGGAACTGGGCCTCGGCGCAATCCGAATCGAGGACCTGCACCGGAAACGCCTCAAAAAGAAGCTGAAAATTCCGCATCATCTGCACGTCGACTCCGTGATCGGCCTTGGAAATCCATTCGAATTTCCGGTCGCCGAAGAATGCGGCGATTCAGTCCTTCCCTGGGCGGACCCGGACGGGGTCATCCATGTGCCGAAACGGCGGCTGGCCGATGTCTGCACCATGAACGGATACCGGTTCGCCCATCGCTACACGCGGAAAAATATTTGACGGACCGCCCGGAGAAACTGCGCGCGGATCTTGTCCTGCTGGTGCTCTGCATCATCTGGGGAACCAGTTTCCCGCTGATGCGAGCCTCGGTCCGCGACCTGAATCCGGCCCTTTATCTTGCGGCGCGTTTCTGGATCGCCGTCGGGCTTCTGCTTCCGTTTTTTCTGAAACACCGGAGAACGCTTTCCCCGTCCGCATGGAGACGGGGATTCTTCCTCGGCGCCGCGATGTTCGCCGGCATGTTCTGCCAGACCGCCGGGCTGAAATATACGTCAGCTTCGAATTCGGGATTTCTGACCGCCCTGAGCGTCATTCTGGTGCCGGTCTGGAACCGTCTGTTCCGCGGCCGCGGACTCCGCCTTCAGGAAGGCGCGGGTCTCCTGCTCGCGTCCGCCGGCGTGGTGCTGATCGCCGGAGCCGGCCTGGGCGGTTTCAACCGAGGCGACGCATTGACGGCCGCTGGAGCCGTTGCCTTCTCGGTCCAGATCGTTCTGATCGAATCCTTCGTCGGGCGGGATGAATCCCTGCCGTACGCCTGGATGATGATTTTCTGGACTGCGGTGCTCGCGACCCTGGCGGCCCCCTTTTTCGGTCCCCTGCGTCTCGGGGGGGGGCCGGGAATCGCGGCGGGCATCGTCTATCTGGGCGTTTTCGCCACAGCGGCCGGTTTCTGGGGACAGACCCGTTACCAGCCCCGCACATCATCGACCGCCGCGGCCGTTCTGTACGCCACGGAACCCGTTTTTGCGGCCGTATTCGCCCGGATTTTTCTGGCGGAATTTCTGACCCCCGGTAGCTGGCTGGGCGGGGCTTTGATTTTTGCAGGCATCTGCGTTCACGAAACCGCCCGCCCGCCGGGCGGTTCCTCATAAATTCATCCAGAAGAGGACCCGGCAGTGGAGAATGAAAGAGGGGACAGAAGAAACGGCCGCCGCGGCGGACGGCCCCCGGAACCCATGGACGAAAACGTCAAGGAGACGATCCGGAACGCGATGGAGCATTTTCTCGATTCCATCGAGCCGTTCACCGTTTCCGGTTTCAACCCGTTTCAACGGAAGCAAATTCACCGGCATTTCGAGAGAACGGCCGAGTGCAAGGTGCGGGCGTTCCGGGACGGCCGGGGGGAAGTCGTGCTGAACATCGTCCCGGTCGGAAAACTTCAGCGAATGGCGGAGACCCTCGTTCAGGAGGTGCTGATGTCCGGAGAAACCCGGTCCCTGCCCGCCATGGATTCCTTCGAGCGGTTCATCGTGCATGAATACCTGAAGACCCGGGGAGGCGTCCGGTCCGAGAGTCACGGTGAAGGCGCCGAGCGGCATGTCGACATTGTTCCGGTATTCGGCCGGGTTCCGAAAAAAGCGAGACGGCGTCTCACGCGTTAAAGATTGAAGCTCCCCGCCGCCCGCGAAGCGGGGGAATGCGCTCGCTGTCAGATTCAGAACGCCCGTCGGGCGCCGGCGCGGGCCGGCGGCGCCGGGCCGGGAGCGGAGGCTGAATGAAGGATATCCTGATCGTGGACGATGAGGAGATGGTCCGTTACAGCGTCAAGCGGATCATGGAGGCGTCCGGCTGCCGGGTCACGACAGCCGCCAGCGGAACGGAATGCATCGAGCGTCTCCGGGAGGGGTTCCGCGGGCTGATCCTCATGGACATCGTGATGCCGGGCATGGACGGGTGGGACACCGTCCAGGCCGTGGTGGATGAAAAACTTTACGACGGCAATCTCGTTTGCATGCTTACCGGGCAGGAAGAGCCGGACATCAAGATGGAGCATCTGAAGGAATACGTCCTGGATTACCTCCGGAAACCGTTCGAGGCCAAACGGCTGGTTCAGGTCTGCGAGGAGTACCTGTCGTATCTGAAATCGCCCGGTTCCTGACCGTTTCCGCGAAGGATCGTCCATGTCCGAATGGGTCATCCAGCCCAGAACCATTGTCGTGATCGGCGCGTCGGCCGGCGGACCGCGCGCGCTGAAAACGCTGTTCCAGGGAATGCCCCGGCTCAAGGCCAGCGTGATCGTGATTCAGCATATGCCGAAATTCATCAACGATTCCCTGGCGGACAGCCTGGCCTCCGGGACCCGGATGCGGGTGCGAATCGCGCAGAACGGAGACCGGCTGGAAGACGGAACCGTGTACATCGCCCCGAGCGAGATGCACCTGGTCGTCCGGCACAACCGGAGCATCCGGCTGGCGCACGGCCAGAAGGTCAATTACGTGTGCCCGTCCGCGGATGTGACGATGAACTCGCTCGCCATGGAATTCGGCGCCTCATTCGTGGGTGTGGTGATGACGGGAATGGGCCGGGACGGGGCGGACGGCATCGTCCACATAAAGCGCATCGGCGGTGTCACGCTCGCGCAGGACGAGAGGACTTCCAGTATTTTCG
>JAFGAX010000185.1 GCA_016933415.1 bacterium | reverse complement strand
GGAGCTTCTGGAGTCGATCGCGATGGAGGAGGGCCTCCGGTTCGCGATCCGCGAGGGCGGCCGCACCGTCGGCGCCGGCGTCGTCGGAAAAATCATCAAGTAGTCTCTTTACAGTCATAGGAGAAGTTCCGTGGCGGGTCAAACCATTCGCATCAAGCTCAAGGGATACGATCACATCCTCATCGACAAGTCCACCGAGCGGATTGTGAGGACTGCGAAATCCACGGGCGCGGCCATTTCCGGGCCGATACCGCTTCCGACGAAGCGGTCCATCGTCACGGTTCTGCGTTCGCCCCACGTGGACAAGAAGTCCCGCGAACAGTTCGAGACGCGCATCCACAAGCGGCTGATCGATATCCTGAATGCGTCCCCGAAAACCGTGGACGCCCTCATGAAGCTCGAGCTTCCCGCCGGCGTGGACGTCGAAATCAAGGTCTGAGCCTCAAGGATTGGAGACGAACCAGATCATGCAAGGCCTGTTGGGTAAAAAAATCGGCATGTTGCGGTACTTCGACGAGGCGGGTTCCCCGAAAGTGGCGACGGTCATCGAGGCGGGACCCTGCACGGTCGTTCAGGTGAAAACACGGCAGAGGGACGGATACGACGCCGTCCAGCTCGGGTTTATGGAAGCCCGCGAAAAACGGACGACCCGGCCGATGCAGGGGCATTTCAAGAAAGCCAATACGGCTCCGCTCCGCGTGTTGAAGGAATTCCGCGACTTCAAGGGCGCCATCAAGACCGGCGACCAGGTGAAGGTCGACATTTTCGAAGTCGGCGAGTGCGTGAACGTCACCGGCGTCTCGAAGGGCCGCGGATTCATGGGCGTCGTCAAGCGCCACAAATTTTCGGGCGGCCCCAAGTCGCACGGACAGTCGGACCGTCTCCGGGCGCCCGGCTCCATCGGCTCGTCCTCCTATCCCAAGCGCGTCTTCAAGGGTCTGCGCATGGCCGGCCGGATGGGCGGAGAACGGAAAACCCTCCGCAACCTCCAGGTGCTCAAGGTCGTGCCGGACCGAAACCTGCTGTTGGTGCGGGGGGGCGTGCCCGGGGCGCGCAATACCATTCTCGAAATCTGCAAGTAAACGACGAAACGGGTGGAAGCGTGAAATTGGACGTACTGAAAACAGACGGAACCAAGACCGGCGAGCAGATCGACCTTTCGCCGGACATCTTCGAAATCGAGCCGAACGAACACGTGGTCTGGCAGGTCGTGACCGCCGAGCGGGCCAACGCGCGGCAGGGAACGGCGAAGGCCAAAACCCGGGCCGAGATCAGCGGCGGCGGCAAAAAACCGTGGCCCCAGAAGGGGCGGGGCACCGCCCGCGCCGGGTCCACGCGGTCCCCGGTATGGCGGCACGGCGGCAGGGTTTTCGGTCCGAAACCGCACACCTACAAGACGCGGATCCCGCTCAAGGTCCGCCAGCTGGCCCGCAAGTCCGCCCTGTCGGCCCTGGCGAAGGAGAACAAGATCCGGCTCGTGGAGGATTTCGCCTTCGAGAAGGCCAAGACCCGGCAGTTGGCCGGCATTCTGAACGCGCTCCAGACGGGAGGCGCCAAGACGCTCCTGCTGACGCCGCAGACGAGCCGCACGGTCTGGCTTTCCGGCCGGAACATCCCGTCGCTCCAGGTGCGCGAGGCCGCCGGATTCTCGACCTATGACGTGGTCAACGCCGACATGCTGCTCATCCAGAAAAGCGCGCTCGGCAAAATCAACGAGGTTCTCGGATCGTGAAAACCAATCGTGAAATCCTCATCCGTCCGCTTGTCACGGAGAAGATCTCCAACCTGCAGGACACACAGCGGAAAGTGGCGTTCGTGGTCTCGCCCGAGGCGAACAAGATCGAGATCAAGCAGGCCATCGAGAAACGCTTCAAGGTGAAGGTGGAAAAGGTCGCCACGGCCAATTTTATCGGCAAGATCAAGAAGATGGGCCGGTATTCCGGACGCCGCCCCGACTTCAAGAAGGCCGTCGTGACCCTGCGGGAAGGATCCAAAATCGAATATTTCGAGGGCAAATAAGCCATGCCGGTTAAATCATTCAGACCGATCACCCCCTCCCTCCGATACAAGACGGTTTCGACCTTCGAGGAGGTGACCAAGGAAAAGCCGGAAAAATCACTCGTCATCCGCCTCAAAAAATCCGGCGGGCGGAACAACAAGGGCCGCATCACTTCGCGACGGCGGGGCGGGGGGCACATCCGCTTTTACCGAATCATCGACTTCAAGCGCGACAAGGACGGCATTCCGGCGAAAGTCTCCGCGATTGAATACGATCCGAACCGTTCCGCACGCATCGCCCTGCTCGTGTACGCGGACGGAGAAAAGCGGTATATTCTTTCACCCGACGGTGTCAAGGTCGGTGACGTCCTTCAGTCGGGAGAAGGTGTTGAGATCCGGGCCGGCAATGTGATGCCCATCGGCAAGATTCCGCTGGGCACCGAGGTTCACAACGTCGAGCTGAAGCCCGGACGGGGCGGACAGCTGATCCGGAGCGCGGGCGGCGCCGCCCAGCTCATGGCGCGGGAAGGCGATTACGTCCAGGTCAAGATGCCTTCGGGAGAAGTGCGCATGATCCGCGCCGTCTGCCGTGCCACCATCGGACATGTCGGGAATTCCGACCATTTCAACGTCCAGCTCGGCAAGGCGGGACGGTCCCGGTGGCTGGGAAGAAGGCCCAAGGTCCGCGGCGTCGTCATGAACCCGGTCGACCACCCGATGGGCGGCGGCGAAGGCAAATCCTCGGGAGGCCGTCATCCGACCACGCCGTGGGGAAAACCCACCAAGGGTTACAAGACCCGGAAGAAGCGCAAACAGTCCGACATCTATATCGTGAAGAGAAGAAAATAGGGGACGCTTGAATGCCACGGTCAGTTAAAAAGGGTCCGTACCTCGACTCGAACCTGATGGGAAAGGTCGAGGCCATGAACAAGGCCAATGCCAAGAAAGTGGTCAAAACCTGGGCGAGACGTTCCACCATCCCCCCGGATTTTGTCGGGCACACCATCGCGGTGCACAACGGAAACAAGTTCATCCCCGTTTTCGTCACCGAAAACATGGTCGGCCACAAGCTGGGCGAATTCGCCCCGACTCGGATTTTCCGGGGACACAGCGGCAGAAAGGCCACCGAACAATCGGCCAAAGTCGCCTAGCGTAAGGAGTCCATCTCATCATGGAAGCAAGAGCCGTCGCGAAATACGTGCGGATGTCCCCCCAGAAGGTGCGGAAAGTCGTCGAACTGATACGGGGAAAGTCCGTCAACCAGGCGATCAATGCGCTGCATTTCATTCCCCAGGCCGCATCCAGGCCCGTGGAAAAAATCCTCCGGTCCGCGGCCGCGAACGCCGTGAGCCGCGAGGATGGGGCCAAAATCAATCCGGACGATCTGATCATCAGGGAAATCCGGGTCGACCAGGGGCCCTCGATGAAGCGGAACAATCCAGGTCCCATGGGCCGGGCGTCCATGCTCCTGAAACGCTCCGCGCACATCACCGTGGTCGTGACGGACGAGAAACGGAAAAAGAACACGGCGCCGGAGGCGGCCCAGTCGGCCCAAGCCGGGGCGAAGTCCGATGCCGCGAAAGGCCACGCGAAAGCCGCGCCGAAGGCGGCGGTGAAGAAGCCCAAGGCGAAGGCCTCGGGCGGCAAACCGGCGAAAAAAGAGAAGTCCGGGAAACAGAAGTCATCATAAACGATCCACGCTGGAGGATGCATTGGGACAGAAGACGAATCCGAACGGATTTCGGCTGGGCGTCAACAAGACCTGGAAATCACTCTGGTTCGACGAGAAGCTTTTCGCCAAGAAGCTCAGCGAAGACCTGATGCTTCGGCAGTATATCCAGAACCGTCTGAACAACGCCGGCATTTCTCAGATCGAGATCAAGCGCACGCCGAAACGGATCACGCTGACCATACACACGGCCCGTCCGGGTATCGTCATCGGGAAGAAGGGCACCGAGGTCGACAAGCTCAAGGAAGAACTGCAGCGCCTGACCTCCCAGGAGGTCCAGCTCAACATCCATGAAATCAAACGTCCCGAGCTGGACGCCGCCCTCGTCGCGGACAATGTCGCCAAGCAGATCGAAGGAAAGGTCTCGTTCCGGCGGGCCATGAAGCGGGCCATCACCTCGACCATGCGAATGGGCGCCGAAGGCGTCCGCATCCGATGTGCGGGCCGGCTCGGCGGAGCCGAAATCGCCCGATCGGAACAGTACAAGGAAGGCCGGATTCCGCTGCATACGCTTCGGGCCGACATCGACTACGCCCGGACCACGGCCATGACGGCCTACGGGACCATCGGCGTGAAGGTCTGGATCTGCAAGGGCGAACTGTTCGGGGTTCAGGCCTAACGAGGAGCCGTTTCACACCTGATCATCGCGGGAGTATTTCAGCATGCTGCAACCGAAAAAAACGAAATGGAGAAAACAGCAGAGGGGACGCCGGCGCGGCAAGGCCACCCGAGGCTCTTCGATTGCGATGGGAACCTACGGATTGAGAGCCCTCGAGCCGGCCTGGGTGACCGCCCGGCAGATTGAGGCAGCCCGCGTCGCCATTACGCGGTACATCAAGCGGGGCGGAAAGCTCTGGATCCGAATCTTCCCGGACAAGCCGGTCACCATCAAACCCGCCGAAACCCGAATGGGAAAAGGGAAGGGCAATCCGGAGTTCTGGGTCGCTGTGGTGAAACCCGGACGGATCCTGTTCGAACTCGAAGGCGTGCAGCGGGAAACCGCAAAGGAAGCCATGCGTCTCGCCGCCTACAAGCTTCCTCTGAAAACGAAATTCGTCGCCTCCTTGAAGGGAGAAACGGCCTGAGATGAAAACCAATCCACTGAAAAACCTGTCGGTCGAAGAGCTCAAGATCCGGCTCAAAGACTCCGAAGAGGAAATGGCCAACCTGAGATTTCAGCTGGCCCTCCATCAACTCGACAATCCGGTGAAGGTGCGCGCCGTCCGGAAGGATATCGCCCGCATCAAGACCCTCCTGCATGAGCAGGCCCTGGCCGCGGCCAAGACACAAGCCCCGAAGTGAGGAATCGAATGGCGGAACGCGCAAGAAGAAAGACAGTGGTCGGCAAGGTGGTCGCCAACAAGACGCAGAAGACGATATCCGTCGCGGTCGTCAGGCGATACCGGCACCCCCTGTACGGCAAAACGCTGAAGCGGACCTCGAAGTTCATGGCACATGACGAGAAGAATGAGTGCCGGGTCGGCGACACCGTCCGTATCATGGAGACACGGCCCCTCAGCCGCCTGAAGCGATGGCGTCTGGTCGAGGTCGTCGAACGCGTCAAGTAACGGTCGAACGATGAGGCAGGCATGATTCAGCAGTATACGCGGCTCAATGTCGCAGACAATACCGGCGCCAAAAAGGTGATGTGCATCAAGGTGCTGGGTGGCACGCGAAGGAGATACGGGAGCCTTGGAGACATCATAGTGGTCTCGATCAAGACGGCCGTCCCGGGCGGAAGCGTGAAGAAGGGCGAGGTCAGCAAGGCTGTCGTCGTCCGGACCCGCAAGGAAGTCGGACGGGTGGACGGATCCTATGTCCGGTTCGACGACAACGCCGTCGTTTTGATCAACGACCAGAACGAACCCAAGGGAACGCGCATTTTCGGGCCCGTGGCGCGTGAACTGCGGGAAAAGCAGTTCATGAAAATCGTTTCCCTGGCCCCTGAAGTGCTCTAAACCGCGCGAAAGCGCGTGGAGAAGGAAATCCATGAAAGTCGTCAAGAATGACACCGTCCTGGTCGTGTCCGGCAATTCCAGGGGGAAAAAGGGCAAAGTCCTCAAGGTTTTCCCGAAGGACGAGCGCGTGATCGTCGAGGGCGTCAATTTCATCAAACGGCACACACGCAAGAGCCAGAAAAATCCCCAGGGCGGCATCATCGAGCGGGAGGCGCCGATTCACGCCTCGAACGTCAAGCTGATCTGCTCCAAATGCAACAAGGCGGCACGGGTCGGCCGGGTCGTCCTCGAAAACAAGAAACGCGTCCGGGTCTGCAGGAGCTGCGGGGAAATGCTCTCCTCCTCATGAACGCGACCTCAGGGAGTTCAAGACAGATGGATAAACCGAAGAACAATTACGTGCCCCGGCTGCTCGTCAAGTATCAGCAGGAAGTCATTCCGGCGCTCCGGAAGCAGTTCAATTACTCGACCGTCATGCAGGTTCCGAGGCTGAAGAAGATCGTCCTGAACATGGGCGTCGGCGACGCGGTTCTGGACCCCAAGTTTCTCGAGGCGGCCGTGGCGGACATGACCGCCATCTCCGGCCAGAAAGTGGTCGTGACCAAGGCCAAGAAGTCCATCTCCAATTTCAAGATCCGGGAGGGGATGGCCATCGGATGTTCCGTGACGCTCCGGCGCCGCCACATGTACGAGTTTCTGGACCGGTTCGCCAACATCGCCGTCCCCCGGATCAGGGACTTCCGCGGGCTGGAGGACAGAGGATTCGACGGGCGAGGCAGTTTCACGATCGGGGTCAAGGAACACATCATTTTCCCGGAGATCAATTACGACAAGGTGCTCAAGATCCGGGGGCTCAATGTGACCTTCGTCACCTCCGCACGGAAGGACGAGGAGGCTTATGCCCTGCTCAAGGAGCTCGGATTGTCGTTCAAGCGGCGCGAAAAAGCGGCCGCGTAACGGGACACCGTCCCCCATCCCAAGGAGTGGTTGAGTGGCACGCAAAGCATTGATCATCAAATCGAAGAAGGAACCGAAATTCAAGGTCCGCCAGCATCACCGCTGCAGCCGCTGCGGCCGCGCGAGGGCCTATCTCGGGAAATTCGACTTGTGCCGTCTCTGTTTCAGGGAATTGGCGCTCAACGGTGAAATCCCCGGCGTGCGGAAAGCAAGCTGGTAATCCAAGGCAGAAGGAACGACGGACATGTCCATGACCGATCCCATTTCCGATTTTCTCACGCGTGTGCGCAACGCCTCCCTGGCCCGGCACAGCAAGGTGGATGTACCGGCCTCCGGACAGATCAAGGCGATCACCCAGATTTTTCTGGAAGAGGGATACATCCAGAATTTCACGACGATCGACGACAACAAGCAGGGGGTCGTCCGCATCTACCTGAAATACGGCGCCAACCGGAGAGCCGCCATCAAGGGAATGCAGCGCATCAGCTCGCCCGGCCTGCGGCGGTACGTCGACGCCGGGCAGATCCCGCGCGTGCTGAACGGGTTCGGAACCGCGATTCTGTCCACTTCCAAGGGCATCCTGACCGACAAGAAAGCGCGGCAGGAAAAGGTGGGCGGTGAAGTTCTGTGCACCATCTGGTAACGCCACGACATCGCAAAGGAGCATGATTTGTCTCGCATCGGTAAATTACCGGTCACGATCCCGGACGGCATCCAGGTCGAACTCCAGGGATCGACTCTTGTGGTCAAGGGGCCGAAAGGTGAACTCCGCCAGGATGTCCATCCCGACATCAAAGTCATCGTGGATGCGGGAACCGTGCGGGTCGAGCGCCCGACGGACAACCGGTACCACAGAGCGCTTCACGGCCTAACCCGGAGTCTCATTTACAACATGGTGGTCGGCCTGAAAACGGGTTTCGAGCGGAAGCTGGAAATTATCGGGGTCGGATTCCGGGCGGAAATCCGGTCCCGAACGCTGGTGATGCAGCTGGGTTACTCGCACCCCATCCATTTCATCCCGCCCGACGGAATCGTGCTGGAAACCCCGACGCCCACGCACATCCTTGTCAAGGGCTTCGATAAGCATCTCGTGGGCCAGGTGGCCACCAAGATCCGATCCTTCCGGCCGCCGGAATCGTACAAGGGCAAGGGAATCCGGTTCGAGGGCGAGTTTGTCCGCAAGAAGGCCGGAAAGACGACGGCTTAAAACCGCCCCGCCGGGAACGGGACTTCAACATCCAATCTGACAGAAGGAACGATTCGATATGAGCAAGCGGACATCACCCAGAGCGGCGCGGCGGCTGAAGATCAAGAAGCGCATCCGGAAACGCGTCACCGGAACGGCGGAGCGTCCCCGGCTGCTGGTGTACCGGAGCCTGAAGCAGATATACGCGCAGCTGGTGGACGATTCCGCGCGGCGGACGCTGTGCGCCGTTTCCAGCCTCTCGAAGGGGATTCGGGAGCAGGCCGCTGCGGCCAAGGGCAAATCCGGCGTGGCCAGAGTCGTCGGAAAAGCGATCGCCGAAGAGGCCAAAAAACAGAACGTCACGCGGGTCGTGTTTGACCGGAACGGCTACCTTTACCACGGCCGGGTGAAGGCCCTGGCCGACGCCGCCCGGGAAGCGGGCCTCGAGTTCTAACCCCCAATCAGACCCATCATCAAAAAGTGAGCGGAGCGGATGTCGGAAAAGATCAATCCCAGCGAACTGGATCTCCGGGAACGCGTGGTTCATATCAACCGGGTGTCCAAGGTGGTCAAGGGCGGACGTCATTTCAGTTTCGACGCCATCGTCGTGGTCGGCGACGGGAAGGGGCATGTCGGCGTCGGGCTCGGTAAGGCGCATGAATTGACGGACGCGATCGCCAAGGGCGCGGAGTACGCAAAGAAGAACCTGGTCAGGGTCCGGATCATCAATGGAACCGTGCCCCACGCCATCGAGGCGAAGTACGGGGCCGGACGCGTGCTGCTGAAACCGGCCGCTCCGGGAACCGGCGTGATCGCCGGCGGCGCCGTCCGGGCCGTCATTGAATCGGCCGGTATTCAGAACATTTTAACCAAATCGCTGGGGTCCGCGAATCCCTTCAACGTGGTCAAAGCCACGATCAAGGGGCTCACGACCATGCGCGACGGAATGACCATCGCCGGCGACCGTGGTAAAAATTTTCAGGAACTGTTTCAGTAGAGGCGGATCCCTTCAATGGCTAAGAAACTGAAAATCACGAAAATTCACAGCACCATCAAGCGGAAAGAGGACCAGAAGAGAACCATGAAGGCTCTGGGCCTCCGCCGGATGAACCAGACGGTCATCCATCCGGACGTTCCGGCCGTCCGCGGAATGATTTTCCGGGTCCGGCATCTGCTGAAAATCGAGGAAGTCGAGTCGTCATCATCCAACTGAGGGAATCATGGATTTAGGCCGTTTGACATTCGCGCAGGGAGCCAAGAAAAAGACCAAGCGGGTCGGTCGCGGTCCGGGATCCGGCCACGGCAAGACATCGTGCCGCGGGCACAAGGGTCAGCACGCCCGGAGCGGTTCGAAAAAAAGGGCCTGGTTCGAAGGCGGCCAGATGCCGCTGCAGCGCCGCATTCCGAAGAGGGGATTCCGCAGCCGTTCCAAAACCGTCTACCAGGTTCTCAATCTGGCCGATCTGGGCCGGGTTGAAGGGAATCAGGCCACACCCGAATCCCTGTTCAAGGCCAGGCTGATCCGGAGCCGCGTCGAACCCGTGAAAATCCTCGGCAACGGTGAATTGACCCGGCCGATTGAAGTCAGCGCCCATGCGTTCAGTCAGAGCGCCGAACAGAAAATCCAGGCCGCCGGCGGAAAGGTCGTCCGATTATGCTGAAAGGTTTTAAAAGCATATTCAAGATTCCGGATCTCAAGAACCGGATCCTGTTCACGCTCGGTATCCTGGTTCTGTACCGGATCGGATGCCATCTGCCCACGCCGGGGATCAATGCGGCCGCGCTGAGAGAATGGTTCGAGCAGAGCCAGAACACCCTCTTCGGCATGTACGATATCTTCGCGGGGGGCGCGTTCAGCCGGGCGGCGGTTTTCGGACTCGGCATCATGCCGTACATCTCGGCGTCGATCATCCTGCAGCTCATGGGGACGGTGGTCCCCTATTTTCAGCGTCTGCAGAAGGAGGGCGAGGAGGGTCGCAAGAAGATCAACCAGCTGACGCGCTACGGCACCGTTTTTATCGCCGCGATGCAGGCGCTGGGCGCGAGCGTTTTCCTCGAAAGCCTGCCGGCGACCAGCCAGGGCATCCCGGCCGTGCCCCATCCCGGAATCGCCTTCAAGCTCCTTGTCATGATCACCATGACCGCCGGAACCATTCTCGTCATGTGGATGGGGGAGCAGATCACCGAACGGGGCATCGGAAACGGCATCTCGCTGATCATCTTCATCGGCATCGTCGACCGGTTGCCCCGGTCGCTGATGGATGAGCTGCGGCAGGTGATGGCCGGAACCCAGAACGCGGTCTGGGAGGTCATTCTGCTCGCCGTCCTGCTCGTCGTCATCGGCCTGGTGGTGCTGGTCACCGAGGGGACCCGCAAGATTCCGGTGCAGTACGCCAAGCGCGTCATCGGACGAAAGGTATACGGGGGCCAGTCGACGTACATTCCGCTCCGCGTTTCGGGGTTCGGCGTGATGGCCATCATCTTCGCGCAGTCACTGATGTTTGTTCCTCAGACGGTGCGCCAGTTTTTCCCGAAGAACGAAACCCTGCAGACCATCCTCGGATATTTCGATCTTCAGCATCCGATCTACTGGTTTTTCTACGGCCTGCTGATTCTGTTTTTCACCTATTTTTACGCGGCCATCGCCTTCAACCCCGTGGACGTCGCGGACAACATGCAGAAGTACGGGGGATTCATACCCGGCGTGCGTCCAGGCAAGAAAACGGCCGAGTACATCGATCATGTGATCTCACGGATCATGTTCCCGGCTGCGCTTTTCTTCGCGGTCGTGGCGGTGCTTCCCTACATGATGACGGAATACACCCATGTGACGCCGGGTTTCGCGCAGTTCTACGGCGGCACGAGTCTTCTCATCATGGTGGGCGTCGCGCTGGACACGCTCCAGCAGCTTGAATCGCACCTGCTGATGCGCCACTATGAAGGTTTCGTCAAGAGCGGGCGGATCCGCGGCCGGCGTTATGGATGACCGCGACACAAAAAGGACCGGTTTCATGACCGCGACCAAACGCATCATCATGCTGGGCGCTCCCGGCGTCGGAAAAGGGACTCAGGCGAAGAACCTGCAGGCCCGTTTCGGCTGGGCGCATATATCCACCGGGGACATGCTCCGGGACGCGGTCCGCGGGGGCACGGAACTCGGCAGAAAGGCCGCCCAGTTCATGGAAAAAGGCGAGCTCGTGCCGGACACACTGATCATCGAGATGGTCGGTGAACGGCTCGGCCGGCCGGACTGCGTTTCGGGATTCATTCTGGACGGATTTCCAAGGACCGTTGTGCAGGCGGAGAAACTCAACGAGCTCCTGTCACGGATGTCGCTTTCGATCGATGCCGTCATTTCCGTGGATGTATCAAAGGAGGAAATCGTCAGCCGGCTGTCGCAGCGGCTGGTCTGCGAAAAACAAAGCCATGTGCTGGAAGGCGATCCCGCCCGGAAACCGGGAGACGCCTGCCCGACCTGCGGAAGTCCGCTGATCCGCAGGAAAGACGACGAACCGGCGACGATCCGCCGCCGGCTCGAAGTGTACGACGAACAGACCCGTTCTTTGATCAAATATTACGAGGGCCGGAAACTGCTGAAATCCGTGGATGGACTGGGAACGCCCGATGCCATTTTTCAGAAAATCCTGACGGCCCTGGAGATCGAACCGGCCCGGTCATGATTCCAATCAAGACCGCCGAAGAGGTCGAAGCACTCAGAAGAAGCGCGGCGCTTCTGGTCAGGACGTTCCGCGACGTCGAAAAAGCGCTCCGGCCCGGTGCCACCACCGCGGAACTGGACGAAATCGCATATCAGACGATCATCCGGGGCGGCGGCAAACCGGCTTTCAAGGGATACAACGGGTATCCGGCCACGGTCTGCGTCTCCATCGACGAGCAGGTCGTGCACGGAATCCCCGGGTCCCGGCCCATCCGGGAGGGCGAGATCGTCAGTCTCGACATCGGCGTCAACCTGGAAGGCTTTTTTTCGGACGCCGCGAAAAGTTACGTGATCGGCGAGGTTTCCCAGGAGAAGCGGCGGCTCATAGAAACGACGCGGGCGGCGCTGACCGAGGGTATACGGCAGTGCCGGCCGGCGAACCGGTTGTCGGACATATCGCACGCGATTCAGCGCGCCGCGGAAGACGCGGGATTTTCGGTGGTGCGGGAGCTGGTCGGGCACGGCATCGGACGCGACTTGCATGAGGAACCGCAGGTTCCCAATTTCGGCGCCGCACACCGGGGCCCCCGTCTGCAGGCGGGCATGGTGTTCGCCATCGAGCCGATGATCAACATCGGCTCCGAGAAGGTGCGCATTCTCGAAGACGGATGGACCGTGGTGAGCGAGGACGGGGCGCCTTCCGCGCATTTCGAGCATACCGTCCTGATCACGGAAAACCGGCCGGAAATTCTGACCGCCGGAATTGACGGCAACTCCCAGGAGCGCTGATGGCCAAGGAACAGGCGATACGGGTCGACGGAACCATACTTGAGACCCTGCCCAACGCGACGTTTCAGGTACAGCTGGAAAACGGGCACAAGGTTCTCGCGCATGTTTCCGGAAAGATGCGGATGCACTTCATCAAGATCCTTCCGGGAGACAAGGTCACCATCGAGATTTCTCCCTACGACCTGACGCGGGGAAGAATCGTCTATCGGTACAAATAAGAACAGGACGGAGTTCCATGAAGGTTCGAGCATCCATCAAGAAAATATGCGATCAATGCAAGATCATCAAGCGGCGGGGCGTGCTCCGCGTCATCTGCAAGAACCCCCGTCACAAGCAGAGACAGGGATAGGATCGATCATTAGCCGTTTCATGGAGGACAAGTGGCTCGTATCGCAGGTGTAGACCTACCGAAAGAGAAAAGGGTCGAGGCCGCACTCACCTATATCTTCGGAATCGGATTCTCCACTTCCCGGAAAATTCTGTCCGAAGCCGGCGTTGCGCCGGAAACCCGCGTCAAAGCGCTGAGCGACTCGGACGTCGCGCGGATCCGCTCGGTGATCGACGCGAATTTCAAGGTGGAGGGCGCGTTGCGCGCGGAGACGACGATGGCCATCAAGCGGCTCATCGACATCGGTTGTTACCGCGGACTCCGGCACCGCCGGGGACTCCCCGTCCGCGGACAGCGCTCGCGCACGAACGCCCGGACCCGCAAGGGCCGCCGCCGCACCGTGGCCGGAAAACGCAAGAAATAATAACGGTCCTGTGACCGAATTTAACCGAGGAGGCAGGTTTGTCTACCGCACCCAAAAAGGCCGCCCGCAAGAAGAAAAAGGAAAAGGTCGAGGCGGAAGGCCAGGCCCACATCAAGGCCACGTTCAACAACACCATCATCACCCTGACCGACAATTACGGGAACGTGATTTCGTGGGCCACGCCGGGACGTCTCGGATACAAAGGCGCGCGCAAGAACACGCCGTTCGCCGCCCAGATCGCCGCTTCGGCCGCGGCCAAGGAAGCGCTGGATCTGGGTCTCAAAAAAGTCAGCGTCCTCGTCAAGGGACCGGGTGCGGGACGGGAGGCCGCCGTGCGGGCGCTCCAGGCGGCGGGACTCGAGGTCATTTACATCAAGGACGTCACCCCGATTCCGCACAACGGGTGCAGGCCGCCGAAACGTAGACGGGTGTAATTCAAACCGAAGGAATCATTCATGGCAAGGTACACGGGATCCGTTTGCAAGATATGCCGCCGGGAGGGGGAGAAACTGCTCCTCAAAGGTTCGCGCTGTCTGACCGCCAAGTGCGCGATCGAGAAAAAGGCGTACCCGCCCGGGCAGCATGGAAAGACACGGCGGCAGAAGCTGTCGGAATACGGCATGCAACTCCGGGAGAAACAGAAGATCCGGCGGTATTACGGTCTTCTGGAATCGCAGTTCCGCGAGACATTCGAGAAGGCCAGCCGGCGCAAGGGCATCACCAGCGAAATCCTGCTGAAAATGCTCGAAAGCCGTCTCGACAACGTCGTCTACCGGATGGGATTCGCCCCCTCCCGGGTCACCGCCCGCCAGCTGGTGCGTCACCGTCACTTTCTGGTGAACGATAAGATCATTGATGTGCCCTCCTACCAGATGAAGCCGGGGGACGTCATCCAGGTCAAGGAAAAAAGCCGTAAAATGGCGCTCATCCACGACGCCATGCAGAAGATCAAGGAAGGGAGACAGATGCCCTGGCTGCAGCTCGATAAAGCCGGGATGAGAGGCACCTTCCTGGAAGTGCCCAATCGGGCCGACATGCCGGTGACATTCAATGAACACCTGGTGGTCGAACTGTACTCGAAGTAACCCAAGGATACTAATCCGAGGAAGGTCCATGAACCGACTCAATCTGCAGATGCCGCAGGGTGTTGAGCGGGAAGAAGCCACATACTCCAACACCCACGGTCGATTCATCATACAACCCCTCGAACGCGGTTTCGGCGTGACCATCGGCAACTCGCTCCGGCGGGTCCTGCTCTCTTCTCTTCAGGGTGCCGCCATCACGCATATCCGCATCGAGGGCGCACAGCACGAGTTCTCGACCCTTCCGGGCGTGGTCGAGGACCTTTCGGAAGTGGTGCTGAATCTCAAGCAGGTCCGCCTGAAGCTGCTCAACAAGCGGCCGGACCGCGTGTCGGTTCAGATGAAGGGGCCGGGCGTCTTCAAGGCCGGGGACATCCAGAAGTTTTCCGCGGACCTGGAAGTCCTGAATCCCGAGCTCCCGATCGCAACGCTGAACAAGAATGCCGAGCTCAAAATGGAGCTCCGAATCGGCCGCGGCCGCGGATACGTTCCCGCTGAGGAGAACGTCACCTCGGACCAGCCCATCGGGACCATCGCCCTCGACGCCATCTACAACCCCATCCGCAAGGTGAATTATTCCATCGAAAACACCCGCGTGGGGCACAAGACGGATTACGAGAGGCTGGTGATTGAACTCTGGACGGACGGCAGCATTACTCCGGACGACGCGCTGACGTATGCGGGCAAGATTCTGAAGGATCATATCGAACTCTTCATCTCCTTCGACGTCGAGACCGAAAAAGAGGACGTGCCGGAGATCGATGAAGAGGCTGTCCGGATCCGCAAGCTTCTCAAGATGAACGTGGACGAACTGGAGCTTTCCGTGCGGTCGCACAACTGCCTCAAGGCGGCCAGCATTCAGACCATCGGCGATCTGGTTCGGCGGGACGAGCAGGAGATGCTGAAATTCCGGAATTTCGGCCGAAAATCGCTCCAGGAACTGGCCAAGATTCTCGAGGAAAAGGGACTGCATTTCGGCATAGACGTGGATAAATATCTGAAGGGCGACACCGCCTGATCCGAACGACGGACGAGGAGACGCGAGTTCAATGAGACACCGGAATATTGTCAAGAAGCTGGGCAGGACGGCGGCGCATCGAAAGGCCACGATGGCCAATCTGGCATCGGCCCTTCTGCAGCACAAGCATATCGAAACCACGGAAGGCAAGGCCCGGGTCGCCCGGCGCTTCACCGAGCGTCTGATCACCCTCGCGAAGCAGGGGACTTTGCACGCCCGGCGAATCGCGTTCCAGCGGCTGAGACAGAAATCGGCCGTCAAGGCGCTTTTCGATGAAGTCGCTCCACGTTTCAAGGACCGCAACGGCGGCTATACCCGCATGGTGAAACTCGGGAGAAGGTCCGGAGACGGCGCTCCGGTCGCGGTTCTGGAACTGGTCGGATTCGAGACCGCCGTAAAGAAGCAGAAAGACCGCGAAGCCAAGGCGGAAGCGAAGAAGGAGAAAGACAAGAAGAAGCAGAAGGCCTCGGAAAAAGCCGAAAAAGCCGACGAAGCGCAGAAAGCCCAGAAAGACAAGAAGGCCGAAAAAAAGAAGGAAGAAAAAAAGTCCGGAGACAAGCCGAAGCCGAGGGGCAAAGACAAAGAAAAAGATAAAAAGGCGGACGGCGACCAGGACGGGAAATCAGGGAAAAAGGAAAAAAAGTAGAAGGCCTTCATCAGATCATCAAAACGGGCAGCCCCTGGTGAGGCTGCCCGTTTTTTTACATGAAAAAAAAGAAGGGAACCTGTCGAAGAAAGGTTCCCTTCTTTTTTCCTTCACCGTCGTCCGCAGCCGGAGGGAAGCCCCGGTTTCATGATCAGAAAAGGTTGTCTTTCTTGTTGTTTCGCTTGAAGAGCAGGTTTTTCCGTTCAGGGAATTCCTTGACGGATCCCTTGCTGCTGAAGAAAAAGAGGTCCCCCACGGTCAGGCCGATGGACTGACGGAGGGGTTTCCAGTTTTCCCGGTAGGCCACACTGTCGATGCTCGTGCCGTTGACGTCCTTGTTGACCACCCGTACGCGCTGCGGCGTGGATCGGTTGATCATAAAGGGCGAGTGGGTGGTGTAGATCACCTGGTTCTTCTGCGACAGGTTCTCGAGCAGGTTGGCCAGATCTTTCTGGCCGGAGGGATGGAGGTGTGCGCCGGGTTCGTCCAGCATGAACAGGAACTCATTGGTCCGGGCATCGCTCGTTGTGGCGATGAAGTTGATGTAGAACGAGAGGAACCAGAGAAATCCGGGCGACCTGAATTTGGGCGTGTCATACACCGTGGTGGAGTCGCTGAAATCGATGTAGAGAATCTTGCCGTTCACCCGCAATTTGATTTCAAGACTCGGCTCCTGGGTCCAGACCTGCTGAATACGCCGGGTGATCTCCCGGCCGGTCTCTTCAGTGGCGCGGCGCCCCCGCGTGGTGTCCTCGAAAATCACGGACGGGTCCTCGACGCCGCCGATTTTCAGAAGATTGGCCTCGGTTCGGGCGTCCTCGTCGTTCTTGACGAGCGACTCCATGGTGACATGGTCTTTGATGATCGGAATGGTGTCAAAATAGAGTATCTTGGGGAGCAGGTCGAACAGCGGCTTGCCGTTCCCCAGGGAAAACACCTTATCGCCCGTCTGTATCTTGTAATCCGAAATTTTTGAGCCTTCCCGAACCAGCATGAACGATTCGATGTCCCGGAATCCCTCGTACATCCCGCCCAGCTTCGTTTTCTCTTCTTTAGTCAAAGTGTTGAATTCAAGCCCGATTTCAGGGGGTTTCCCGAGTTGATAATGTTCCGAGTACTGACAGGTCTGTTCCTGGGTCAAGGGCATATCGGTTCGGAAAGACAGGAAGGCCTTGAGAATATTGGTCTTGCCGGATTCATTGGGCCCGATCAGAACCGTGATCCTGGGGTCGATGGGGAAGCTTAATTCACGGATGGATTTAAATGATTTGATGTGCACATTGGAAACGATCATGAAGCCTCCGGCGGGACCAGATATGCTTAATATTGTTCATTTTATCCGTAAATGCAAGAAAAAAAATGACAGAAAAAGCCCCTCCTGAATGGAGGGGCTTTCTACGCTGAAGGATTGAGTCATTCGGTCAACCATCCACTCCGAATGTGACCCTGAATTCCCTGCCGGGCATCGGATATCCTTCCACGAAGGTGATGTTTTCATCCGCCAGGTTGTTCACTTCGCCCTTGATCCAGAACCTGAAATTGGACCAGTCACTTCCCCACAGGAAATTGGCGCCGATCCGCTCGAATGATCCGAGACTTTCCGCCTGATCCGGCTGGCTGTATCGCTTTCCCACGGCCATCAGCGTGCCGTTGACCCGTACCGCACCCAGCCGAGTGCCGATCTCGGCATCCATCCTGAAATCCGGCCTGTACACCAGCCTTGGAGACCGCCCGGCCGCGGTCACATCACGGGCGTCCATCCAGACCGGCCAGAGCGCCGCATGGAACCGGCCGGAGGGGAGGGAGACACGTCCGCCGGCCTCGATCCCGCGGATGCGGGCGCGGCCCACGTTTCTGGGAGAATAGACCCACTCCGCATCCGATTCCCATTGGATCAGCCTGCGGATGCGGTTGTCGAACACCGTCCCTGAAACCGTGAACAGGACGGATTCCCCGAAGGTCCAGGCCAACCCGGCGTCCGCCGTGACGGCGGTCTCCGGCAGCAGATTCTCATTTCCCCTCACGCCTCCCGCCCCGGGCCAGATCTGCTCGGGCCAGTACAGATCATTGAAAGTGGGCAGCCTGAAGGAACGGCTGATGTTGGACCGCAGGGAAAAATCGGCATCCCGGAAGGGGCGGACGAGGACGCCGATTTTCGGATATGCATCGCCGCCGGCGGATCCGCCAGATTCAGGCCAATTCCGCTCCCAACGGAGCGCTGGAATCCATTTCCACCGGGTGTCCAAACCGGCGAGACGGATGCCATGATCGAGTTCCGCCTGGATGAATCCTCCGGCGGTTTCCCGGTGACGGTCGCTGAATTTGGTGCTGTTCAGGCCGTCCCTTCTCGCGTCGAATCCCGCGGACAGCAGACAGGCGGCGTGCGGAGCCCAGGCGGCGGACGCCTCGATTCCGGTCATGTCGGCGTCATGCCGGTCATTTTCGTACAGACTTCTGTAGACATAGAGCCGGTCCTGACGAAACGCCTGGCCGCGGACACGGAGCGAGGGCGCGAGCCGTTTCTCGAAAAGCGCGCTGACCAGATCCAGTTTCTCGTCGCGCCTGGCGCGTCCGGATGAAAACGCGGTGTTGACCGCATCCGCGGAACCCCGGTTGGAGCGGTTCCGGTTGACCAGAAGCTGTATTCTTCCGCCGTCCGGATCGCCGGTGCCGGCCTTCACGAGCAGGTGACTCCCGGAAAAATCGTTGTTGGCCCGGGTGTGCTCAATTCCGTCCATCGGGGAACGATAGGTGAAATCGCCGTCGCTCAGCGTCCGGTTGAAGGAGGCGAAGGCGTCGAACCGGCCCAGGCGGGCGGATCCCCAGGTGCCTCCGCCCCGGGTTCCGAAGGATCCCACGGTCGATCGGACTCCGAACGAAAGGCCCTTTCCTGCGGCCGCGTTCCGCGTGAAGAGATGAAGGGCTCCCCCCAGAGCGTCCGATCCGACCAGAGTCGAATGGCCGCCGCGGACCATTTCGATTTTTTCAAGCGATTCGGCGGGAATCGCGCCGAGATCGACGCTTCCGTCCTGCGCCGCATTGAGACGTTGGCCGTCCAGAAGAACGAGGACCTGGGAATCGCCGGATCCGCGCATGGAAAGAGTCTTGAGGCCGGCGAAACCACCCCCGTCCTTCACAGTCACGTGGCCCGCGGATTCCATCGATTCCGCCGCGGTCGCGCCGTTCCGGTTCATGATCCAGTCGGACGAAAACACGCTGGCGCTTACCGTCACCGCGGACAGGAGATGGTCCGTGCGCGTGCCCGTGATCAGCACAGGTTCCATGCGCAGGGGGTCGGATTTCAGGAACAGGCGGAGGGTGGTGTCCCGCGTAAAAGTCACGTTCGGCATTTCCATGTCCCGGTATCCCATGGCCCGCACGCGAAGAGTCCGCCTTCCGGCCGGAACGTCGCGGACGAGGAATCCGCCTCCGTCCCTGGAGAGGATGCATTTCGGGAAGCCTTCGATCCGGATTTCTGCGTCCGGCACCGGGCGGCCGGAAGCCTCCTCGATGACTGTCCCTGAGACGTCAGCCGATGAAGAATCCGGCAGAAGGCCTGTTCCGGAGAATAATGGCGGGGCGAATCCCGCTGCCAGTATGAGTGTAAAGGCCAATCGTTTGCACATGACCATCGCTCCTTTTGGAAAATGATAAAACGAGATGATCATTCGAGACCGGCGGCCGTCCGGCGTATCGAATGAATCTGTCAGCGAGCGTATTCCCCGGTCCCGCGATGCGGGATCAAGCTGCAGATGCTGTCGATTGAAGACTTCGCCGGACCAAGCAACAAGATTTGTTTTTATTGAAGGCCCGCGGCTTGTCTTCAAAAATTCATAAATACAATAGCTTGATCCCGCGTAGCGGGCCGCGGGGTAAGCGAGCGAATATCAGATGTCTTTTCTCTACAGATAGAAGATTCGCCGCAAAGCGGCACCAAGCTATTCTATCTTTACACTATTGAAGGCCCGCCGCTTGCCTTCATTCATTTAAAATTATCATAGCTTGGTCCCGCGCAGCGGGCGGCGGGGAGCTTCAATTCGGGCCTCGCCGCCGCCGGCCGACGGGGCGCGACTTTTTAAACCGAACGATCGTTCATAACAGCAATTTGGAATTTATAGATAGAAAGCCATTTTCTAATCGAACAGCATCCATCGGAATCCGAATGTCGTCAGCCGGACCGGAAGGGGATATCCGGGAACCAGGGCTGCGGACGAGGACAGCACGTTCCGCCATCCAAAACTGACGCATGCTTTTTCCATGACAACGGCCGAAATCTTGAAATCCAGGGGAACCGCGGCCGGGAGAAGAACGGGATAAAAATATCCGGCGCCCGGCATTTCGGACCAGAATTCACTCCAGGAGTGGAATCCCGCGGACAGCATGGGGACGAGATCCCCTCCGAAAAGAGACAAGCGCCAGACGGCGCTTCCCGAGGCCCATACATTGGGGCGGTCGAATAGCGTGAACCCGTTATCATCCTCAAATCGGCCCCAGTTCAGCGCAGCCGAGCAGGAGAAACCGAGAAAAGGACCCAGACCGGCGTCCGTTTCGAGCCCGCGGAACCGCATCCGTCCCCCGTTGTCCCAGGCGCCGGACGATGTCAGTCCGATGACGTTCGAAACGGTCCTTGAATAAACGCACAATCCGGCCCGGATACGGTCGTTGATCCGCGTTCGGAAACCGGCCTCCCAGTTGACGCTCCGCTCCGGCCGGAGCGATGGGTTCTGTACAAGCGGCGATCTCCAGCCCGTCCGCACCGCGTCATCCGTTGTCAGGGCCGGGAAAGGCAGGAACATCAAGCCGGTGCGCTCTCCTGCGGACGGTTCCCGCAGTCCCTGGTGAAAGGAAATCCAGGCCGATGCCGTTCCGGCCGGCTGCCATGAGAGACGGGCGGATCCCGCGGAACGGAAGTTGCCGTCGGCGGACCGGACAAGCCGGACCTGGCCGCCGGCCGTCCAATCAGCGGGAAGAGGAACGGCCGCGTCCGTAAAAGCCGATCCGGTCCAGACTCCTTCCGGATCCGGTCCGGAAAGCGCCAGGGCTTCATGCTTCGCGGCCAGACCCCAGGACAGGAGCGGGTTCGTACCCGAGGATTGGCGGAGGGACAATTCCATGTTCCTGGCGGAAATTTCCGGTGCATCCGACAGGCCGTAACGGGTTCTGTCCCAGGTCAGGTCCAGAACGGTATTCAGCCCTTTCTCTTCCGCCCTCAGCCGGTGGAGCAAACGGTTCCGGTAAAAAGGAAAAGGATTCCATGCGGTCGAGTCGCCGGGAACGGCCGCGGTGAACGGCAGTTCCGCGTGCCAGTCACCGGATCCGTGCAGGTATTCGAGGCGCCAGCTGTCGGACACTCTGAAATGAATCTGGCCGTGAAGAGTCCGGTTCCGGGATTCGGGTTCCGTGGAACCGTCGGACGTGTTCCGGTCCGCGAAGCCGACACGGAATGAAAGCCTCCGGGAAAGAGGACGGGAAAAGGACGCGCAGGTCCGGTTGAATCCCCCGCCGTCCTTGTCGTAGACGATGTCAGTGACGGGCCGCGCCGGGATCCGAATGCCGGAATCGATGTCCAGCACGACGCCGATGGCGCCGCGGCCGTACGGATCAGGTCCGGTAGCGGCCCTGAGTGTGTCGATCCAGGCTTCGGGCATGAATCCCAGATCCGCCGTTCCGGTGAGCGGATCGGAGAGATCCGTCCCGTTCCAGAGCACCGTGGACTGGCTGAATTCACTGCCCCGGAACCGGAACGGGGCCCACTGGCCCCGGTAGCCCGTGTCCTTCATCCAGATGCCAGGCAGGCTTCCGATGCGATCCGGCGTTTCCCGCCATATCGAAGCGCCGAAAGCGGTCACGGCCGTCAAAGGATCGGCTCTTTCCGTTACCGATTCATCGCACCGGCCGACGGCCGGCAAAACAGTCCAGGCCGCGGTTACGGCCAGAATCCAGGCGGTTGCTTTCTTCATGAGCATTCCCCCGTCTGTTTGCTCCCCGGGACATTTTCGATCGCCGCCAGCCGCGCCAGAACCGCGGGCACGAGAAGGGCGAAAATCAGGGTGTTGGCCGCCGCATGGAGAAACGTGAACCACAAACCGAATATGAAGCTTCGGATGATTTGTTCCAGGTTGAAATGCATGAAGAAAGCGAAGGATGCGGTGGTGAGCAGGTCGAATGTGATCGCACAGAGAAGGCCGGCCGCGGCTGCGCCATAGCGGGACCGGATGAACGACTGCGCGGGGAAGCGGCGCCAGAATCCGCCGGCCATACCGGCCAGGGACATGCCCAGCACCTGGGCGACCCACAGCGGCGGCGCTGGTGCGCCCATGGGATGAAAGGAGGTATACAGGGCCTCGGCCGCGGCGCCGACCAAAGCGCCTTCGCGCGGGCCGAGAACCGCGCCCGCGATGAAAACCGTGGCGGTCACGAGTTCCACGTTCGGCACGCCCGACAAGGCGTACCCGAGAGCCGCTCCGAGGGCCGTGAAAAGAGCCATGCGTGCCAGTTTCAATCCGTTTCGCGGCCGGATCGCATGGCGTTCCGGGGAACCGGGTCTTGTCCGTTCCGTAACGGTCCCCCTGAT
>JAFGAX010000184.1 GCA_016933415.1 bacterium | reverse complement strand
GATGCCGGCCGGCCGCTTTTTCTGGCGCATATGATGCCCTGGTATCAGTCCAAACCGGTCAGCGGCAGATGGGGCTGGCACTGGACCATGAACCATTTCAATCCGGACCGCGTCGGGCCTGACGGCAGACGGGAGATTGCCTCGCAGTATTACCCGCTGACCGGGCCGTATGACTCCCGCGATCCGGACCTTCTGGAATACCAGACGCTCCTGATGATACTGGCCGGGATAGACGGCGTTCTGGTCGACTGGTACGGGAACGAGGATTACCGGGACTATGGGACGCTCCACGAGGCTACTACGGCCCTGTTTGAGGCTGTAGGCAGGGCAGGACTTGGCTTCGCAGTTGTCTACGAAGACCAGACCGTCAAACACATGGTGAATGACGGCCATTTGGCGGCATCGAATGCCCTGGCTTACGGCAAAACGGTCATGGGATACATGGACCGCAACTGGTTCGGGGATTCCCGGTACGTGAAACTGGCGGGCCGGCCGCTTCTCCTGACCTTCGGGCCGCAGTATTATTTCAACAGTTCGGACTGGGAATCCATGTTTTCCGGCCTGTCCTCGGATCCGCTGTTTTTCACCCTGGACAACAGGCTGTCGCCTGCCGCTGCGGGAGCCTACCCCTGGCCGCCCATGTCTCGGTCGAATGCGGACGGCATTTTGACACAGGATGCTTTGGACCGGTATCTGACGCAGTTTTACACGATGGCGCAGTCCTGGGATTTTCTGGTCGCTGGCGCATTCCCCGGGTTCAACGACATTTACGAAGAAGCGGGTCAGGGCGGCGGATACGGCTATCTGGACGACGGGGACGGTGAAACCTTCCGCTCCACTCTGCAGGCGGCTCTGGACCGGAATCCGGATGTGATTCAACTCATTACGTGGAACGATTACGGTGAAGGCACCATGATCGAGCCCACAAGGGAGAATGGCTACCGTGATTTGGAGACGGTCCAGGACAAGAGAAAACATCTCGATACCGCGTTCCATTTCGTCCATGAGGACCTGCGTCTGCCGCTGCGGGTCTGGACACTCCGGAAAAACCGTGCGGACGATGCATCCGTTCGATCCGCTTTGAACCGGACATTCGGATTGATCACAACAGGGGACGCTTCATCGGCTTCAACCGTACTGGACAGCCTGAACACAGCCCTGTATGGAAACGGGGATCCAGATGCAGGATTCGCACTGAATCCGGTTTTTCCCAACCCATTTCGATCCGGCGTGACGGTCGATTACAGCCTGGCCGAAGCCGGATTTGCGGATCTGTCCGTGTTCGACGCGATGGGGCGGCAAGTGGATGTGCTGTTCCGCGGGAGCAGGGAGGCGGGAAGGGGTTTCTTTTTCTGGGAGCCTGATGCCGCAGGTTCGGGGCTGTATTTCATCAGGCTGAGCTCCGAGGGGAAAACCGCTGTTCGAAAAGCCGTTCGCGTGAAATAAGAAATTCTCTTGGCTGCGGGTAATACAATAGACCTGAAAAGGCCTTTCAGACCTTTCAGGTCTTTCTAGCGCTCCGGGAGGTTTGGAACCTCCCGGAGCGCATTTTTATGTTCAAGCTTGACAATCCGTTTTTTTTCAATATCTTCCTTATGTTCATCCACAAGGAGGCCGGCCATGATCAAACGGATTTTATCCGCCATTCTGATGATATCCGCAGTTGCAGCGTCAGCACAGAAAATCACCATTCAGGGCAACCGGTTTTACGAGGGGACTGCGCCGGTTTTTCTGAACGGCGTGAACACGCCCTGGGACAACTGGAACGATTTCGGCGGCTCGTACAATCATGACTGGTGGAACGCGGAATTCATCCGCCTCAAGGAGGCCCATGTCAACTGCGTGCGCGTCTGGATTCACTGCGACGGCGGCAAGTCGCCTTCGACGGACGCGGACGGAACGGTGAGCGGAGCCACGGAGGCTTTCTGGACGCACATGGACGACCTGATGGATCTCGCGTTTGTTCATGAGATTTACATTTTGCCGGCCCTTTGGTCGTTCGACATGCCGAAAACCAATGAACGGTACAAAAAAATGCTGGCGGACACGAACAAGGTACAGTCCTACATCGACCATTTTCTGATTCCCCTGGTGGAACGGTATGACGGGGCTCCTTACCTGCTGGCCTGGGAAATATGCAATGAACCCGAGTGGATCTTCGAAAACTACGGCGTGCCCCAGGCCCAGGTAATACGCATGCACGCCATGCTCGCGGCCGCGATACACGAGCACTGTTCCGAGTACGTCACCACCGGATCCGCATGTGTGAAATGGAACGGGTCGTGCTCCTCCTGCGTCGGCAATCTCTGGAGCGACGCGAGCCTGAAAAACGCGCATCCCCGCAAATTCCAAAACGCCTTTCTGGATTTCTACCAGGTCCACTACTATTCCTGGCAGGATCCATGGTTCAGCACGCCCATGGCGAGAACCGTATCGGCTTACGGCATGCCGGACGACCGGCCCGTTCTGCTGGGCGAGATGTCCGCGAAGGGAGACGCGGACCGCTACATCCGGCTGTATGAAAACGGCTTTGACGGCGGCATGGGGTGGACTTCGAACGGCGTGGACGACAACGGTTCGCTCGCGGATCTGAACCCCGCGCTGGCCGCATTCTATGCGGCCTACCCGGATCTCGTGGACATGACCCAGACAGGCGTGCAGTCCGGGGATGCCGCGCCGTCCGGATTCAAGCTCGGAAATTATCCGAATCCGTTCAATTCCGAGACGGTATTCGCATTCGAACTGCCTGCCGACAGCGGCGTGACGCTGAATCTGTACACCAGTCAGGGTCTGCATGTCCGAACTCTGGCGCGCCGGCGCCTGGCCGCGGGTCCGGCTTCACTGAAATGGAACGGCCGGGACGAGAACGGCCTGCCGCTGTCTTCCGGCGTTTATCTCTACCATTTCTCCGCCGGGGACATCGAATCCGGGGGCAGGCTGGTATTGCTGAGATGACGAGAGGTCGGATCATGAAAAGGCGGACGGTCCGGGATCCGGAAAAGAAGGAGGTCCAGGGGACTTATGCCAGGATATTCGGAGTCGTCCGCAGAATTCCCGCCGGAAAAGTGACAACCTACGGCCGGATCGCGGGACTCGCGGGATTTCCCGGACAGGCCCGGCTGACCGGATACGCCCTGCACACGCTGAAGGAAGGAACGGATGTGCCGTGGTACCGGGTTGTGAATGCGTCCGGCAGGATCAGTTTTCCAGCGGGCTCGGACGCGGAGGCGATTCAGCGGTCTCTGCTTGAGGCGGAAGGTGTTGTCTTCAGGGAGAACGGATCGGTGGATCTGGAACGGGTTGGGTGGAAGAAGGGGTGATTCCCGGCACAAACGGTTGAAGCCGAGATTGCCCCGCTTTCGCGGGATCAAGCAACAGATGATAGGTATTGAAGACCACGCCCTGTTCCGGAAACCGGAACAGGGCTCGCAATGACAATGCTTGATATTTCACTGTAACTTGTGTCATTGCGAGGAGCACCGCCCCCGGATCAAGTCCGGGGCAAGCATGCGGTGCGACGAAGCCTGCCCCGGACTTGATCCGGGGCAATCTCCGTATAACCGGCTGAAGCTGAGATTGCCGCGCCCCGTCCCGAGAAGACGGACGGGCTCGCAATGACTGAATTCACTCCACGCCCTTCAGGTGCTTCTTCACGATCCGCAGCATCTGCGGATAAACGGCACGATTCGCGGCCACAAGGTTGCCCGTCTCCATGAAGTTCTGGCCTCCCCGGAAATCCGAAACGATTCCCCCGGCCTCGCGCACGATCAGCACGCCGGCTGCCACGTCCCACGGCTTGAGTTTCATCTCCCAGAATCCGTCATACCGGCCGCAGGCCGTGTACGCCAGATCGATTGCCGCGGATCCCATGCGGCGTATGCCCGCGGATGCGTCGAAAATTTCCTCGAATGAGTCCAGGTAAGGACGCAGATACCGCTTGGAACGCCACGGAAACCCGGACGAGAAAAAGCATTCGGACAGGCTTTTTTTATCGGACACCCTGATCCTCGAACGGTTCCTGAAGGCCCCGCCTCCCTTGACCGACCAGAACATCTCGTCGTGCACCGGGTCGAGCACCACGCCTGCGACCGTTTCCCCGTCCACGGCCGCGGCTATGGACACGGAGAAAACGGGGATACCGTGCACGTAATTCGTGGTGCCGTCCAGCGGATCGATAAACCATCTGACATCGGAATGGCCCTCTCCAATGCCCGATTCCTCGGCCTGGATGGAGTGATCCGGAAAGGATTTACGGATTCGCCGGATGATCGCGGCCTCGGATCTGTGGTCGAGATCCGTGACCCAGTCGCCCGAGCCCTTGATCCGGACCTGGCTTTTTTTAAGGCCGCGGAATCCGTTGAGTATGATTTTACCGCCGATTTCCGCTGCGTCTTTGGCTGTGGAGAGAAGGTCGTGGTGGGATTTCAATGCATGGTTCTCCTTGAGTTTTGTCATTGCGAGGAGCACCGCCCCCGGATCAAGTCCGGGGCAAGCATGCGGTGCGACGTGGCAATCCCGGCACAGAGGGGCGGTGATCGTCCGTGACGAACATTCGTCCTGGGTGGTCTGAATTTTGCGTAGGGGCGACGCGGCGCGTCGTCCCTACAGGTATCAGGCCACACGCTCCGGGAGGCTGGGAGCCTCCCGGAGCGTGTGCTCGCGATGACGGTGATTCTCTACCTGAACTCCCCGTTCAGCCCGAAAGCGGCCCAGGCGGACGGATGGCTGTCCACCGCATTGCGGACAAGCAGCTGCGCCCTGCGGAGCGCTTCGGCCCTGGACTGACCCGCCTTCACGTACCGGTAAAACCGTTTCATCAGAACAGCGGACGCCAGATCGTCCACTTTCCACATACTGGACAGAACGGACGGCGCGCCCGCGGTCATAAAACCCCAGGTGAAGCCGGGAACGCCGTTCTCCGTCCCGCTCGACCCGATGCCGGTCTCGCAGGCGGACAAAGCCACCAGTCCGCATCGGAGGGAGGCGCCGAAAGCGTCGGTCGCGGAGAGGCGGCCGTCGTCCTCCCCCGCAGGGGCGAGGAGAAGGGCCGAGGACAGGGGCTGATCCGGGACAACCGAAGCGTGACACGCGAAATGCACGACTCCCGTGGCCGCGGCCGCGTGATCCAAGAAGGTTTTTCGCGTGGCCGAGGGTCCGGAGAAAGCGTTCACCGCGTCGAAGGATCTCCTCAGGGAGCGGACCTCCTTGTCCGCGAACGGGAGGCTCAGCCGCTCGTCGCCCAGATCGGGATCGGCGGCCGCGAATACGGATCCGGCGAGCCGGCGGCCGGAGACGGTGCGTTCGGATCGGGCCAGAGAGAGGCGGAATGCATTCGCCGAGGGCGCATAGGAAATCGGCCGGCTGTCGAGCAGGGTTTCACCGGATGCGTTCTGAAGGGCGCTGAACGGGAGTCCGGCCAGAATGCCGTGCGGGACGATCACAAGACCGCGTATCCCGGCCAGATCCCCGGCGATCGGATCGACGAGTTTGTGAAAAAGCTCCCTGGATTCGATGTCGGACGACAGATTGGATTCCACGGAAGAACGGAATTTTATCACAAGATCCCGGAGTTCCTCGAACGGTTGATCCGCCCGGCGCCAGAACAATCCATCCTTCCGTACCACGCAGATAAAGAGTTCCCTGCGGCCCGTGACGTATTCGACCAGAGCCGTGCTGTCCGGAAGAGCCAGCCGGACGTCGTCCGACCTGCAGGAATCGATCGAAACGAGGGACGCGAGATCGGGGTCCGCCCGACGCAGTTCGCCGGTCAGTCTCCGATGTTCGGAATCGAGACGGTTCAGTTCGATGGTCATTGCGGCGATCCCGGAAGAGGAATCCGGTGTATCCGGTTCCGCCTCGAACGAACCGGTCCGCGCGAGACGGCTTCGGGCTTCCAGAAGGGCCGACCGGGACCGGTTGATTCTCTCCATCCATTCCCTGCGGCTGCCGGCAAAAAGATCGGCGCGGCCGGAAAGAAGTTTGACCACGGGTAAAGCCTTGGCGCGTTCCGCGTAGGCGAATGCCTCCTCCATCCGTCCCGAATCGAGGGACAGGCGTATCGCCTCGTCGTACACGTCCTGCGGGTTTAGAAAATGCCCGAGCATGAATGATTCCGTCCCGGTTGAGCCTGCGGCGGATTCAACCGCGTCGACCGCGGCGCGGATTCCGGCAAGCGCCTCCGGAATCCGGCCAAGGCGGCTGAGCCAGACGGCTTTCTGGCCGTGCAGGCGCCAGGCGAGATCCGCGCCGTCCGGTCCTGATGATTCGGAGAGGGCGCTGTCCAGCAGGGCCAGTCCCTCGCGGAGTTCCCCGGAACGTTCCGTCGCTATCGCGACGCCGTACAGACTGAGGGCTGTGTTTTTCCGGTCCGACAGGCCGCGGTACGATTCAGCGGCTTTTGTGAGCAGGGATTTTCCCTCACTCCACCGATCCAGCGCCAGGAGCACGCCCCCGATGTTCCTGCGGTCATAGGCGAGCCCGGACTGCAGATTGAGGGCGGAATCGATTTCCATGGCGCGGGTGAAATAGAAGAGGGCCCTGTCCTTCCGGTCCTCCCGAAGGGCGATCAGTCCCAGGTTTTTCAAGTATGTCGCGCGGTCCTCCTGAAGCCGCGGTACGGTTCCGACCGCGTCGAGCGCCTTTTGTTCCGCGATTTTGGCCTGCATCGTATCCCCGTAGCTCAGGTGGATGAGCCCCAGAGTGCCGTACGCCATGCCGATACGCTTCTGATCGCCAGAATTCCGGAGCGTGTCGAGAATCAGGTTCTGATGTTCAAGGGCAGCGGCCAGGCTGCCCATTTTCCAATAAACATTCGTCAGGTATTGCATCCCCTGGACGGTCTGCGGAAACCGGTTCAGGGAACGGAACAGTTCGATTCCCTGTTTCTGCAGGGCAAGCGCCTCGTCGAACCGCGAAAGCTTTTCGCAGGCAAGGCCCAGGAGCTGGACACCGGACGCATGATCGAACCGGAGCCGGTTCTCGGCGCCGGGCCGGTCCTTCAGCGAATCCAGTCCGGCCACGCCCGCGGCGAGCAGGGACCGGGCCTCCCAGGTGTCTTCCGCTTCGAGTCTGAACCGGCCCCTGAGCACGAGCGCACGCGCCAGGCCGGCCGGGTCTCCGGAAGACCGTCTCCGGTTCACCGCTTTTTCCATCCACTCATCCGCCTCCCGGTACAGCCGCTGGCCCGCGCGGATGAAGGCCATATCCTCGAAAGCCGTGAACGCGTCTCCGTTCCGGCTGAGGGAATCGAGAAGCGCGATCTGACGTTTTTTCGCCGCTGCGGCCGCTTCCGCATCTCCAGCGTTCATGTGAAAAACCGACAGGTTCCGGAACCCGGCGACCAGGCCGGACGTGTTCCCCGTTCTTTCGGCGCGGGCGAGCATGCGTTTCTGAAAGAGAACCGCCTTCCGCCAGTCTCTTCCCCGCATGGCGGAACGGACGATTTCCTGCTCAATTCTGGCGACTCCCGTGGAATCACCCATCATTTCGGTGAGCGACAAGGCTTTTTCGTAAACCAGGACCGCGTCCGCGTGTTCGGCTTTTTCCTCGAGGCCGCGCGCCTGCAGGACGAAGCGCGTCTGGTTTTCGGAGGCGAAATCCGACCTTTCTTTGGAATTCATTCCGGGGAATCCGATGAGACGGAACGCGGCGGGGTCGCGGCTTTCAGGGTGCGCTGCGGCCGTGACAGCCGCGGCTTCGCGGACCGCGGACGCGAAGGAGAGCGTGTCCACTGCCGAATAGAACGCCTGCATGAACACGCGCCGGATTTCCGGCCGCACAGGCCACGCGGTCCAGACCAGAGAGGGTGCGCCCGCGTACAGAAAACCCCAGCTGAAGAGCTCAGGCGACCAGCCGGAACCCGCGGATCCGGTCGCAGTCGGCAGAAAAACGCAGTTCGCGGTCGCGTCTATCGAGAAGCATTCCTCGGTCCGGAAATAGCCGTCGTCCATCGCATCCGGCTGGAGAACAATGGCGGATCCCATGGGATCGTCCGGATTGGGCAGTATCCAGGTCGCGATGTCGACGAAATCAGCGGATTTCAGCATGGATTTGAATTCCGTCTCAGTCGCGTCCGGTCCGAAGCGGGACGTTTCGATAAGACCTGCGGCCCGGCCTGCGCCCGCGAGACCGCGGTCGGATGCCTGGCCGAGCATCGCGCAGGTCCGCTGGTTGATTTTCCTGCGGTCCGACGCGAGGCCGAGAAACGCGAGGCTGGGCGCGTAATCCACGACCGCCGAAGTGACGGCTTCGGATTGGAGGAAACGGTCAAAGGCAAGGAACCAGAGGGCCCCGTCCGGAATGACCGTGATACGGACGCACGAAGCGAGCTGGGGCGAAAAGACCAGAACGAGACGGCTCAGGAGCGCGCGGGAGGCGGAATCGGCCGGAACGCCGGCCCGCAGGGAATCTGTCCAGGCCTGAATCGCCGAAGCGGCGGCGCGGCGTCCGAGAGGCAGAACAACCGCGGCCACGGTGTCCGCGGAAGCGAACCAGGCCGTTGTCCGGTCCGGGCCGGACAGAAAACAGAGAACCCCCTCTCCGGGACCGAGAGAGGCGATGCGCGCCTCCGCGTCCGGGGGAAGGGCGCCCGCGAGATAGGCGAGAAGGCCGTCTTCGTTTTCGAGGCTTCGCATCTGGGCCGCGAAATCCGATTCAAGCTTTTTTTCCTCTGTTTTCAGGCGTCTCATGCGGGAGGGACGTTCATTCAAGGCGGACGCGGCGAGGATCTCGTTTCGTATTTCAGAGAGCAAAGCACGGGTGAAGCGGAGATTGCCCCAGGCGATTTTATGCCTTTCCTTGCGGAGATTCGGGGGCCGGCGCAGGAGGATGTCGGCCAGACGTTTCTGTCTTCCGCGTTCCGCGGTTCGGAGACCTTCGAGAGCGTTTCCCGAACGGACCAGCGCTTCGGACGCTTTCACGTACAGATCGCCGCGCGCCTCACGGTCCATGCGCCGGATATCCGCCGTATTTTCCTCGATGGGGAGCAGTTCCAGCCGGTCCATCGCGGACCGGAACAGGACAACAGCCTCGTTGAGCCGGCCGGAATCCGGATCCGCGGAGGCGGAAGCCAGTAGATCCGCGAGCCGGGATTCCGCGCGCCAAAGCATTTCGCCGTCTCCCAGGCGGATCAGCAGGTCGCGGCTTTCGCGGAGTTTTTTCTCCGCGGACGCGTGCTCCCCCAGAAACCGGTCGAGCTCGGATGATTGTGCGAGCAGTACCGAACGGGTCCGGTTATCTCCGGCCGCGAGTTCCAGCCCCGTACGGAATTGACGCTCGGCATCAGCGGCCCAGGTGAGGGAACGGAGTGAAAGGCGGACAGCCGTTTCAAGCGGAATCGCGCTCTGAGGCGAGACGCAGTCGCGGGAGAGAATGGTATACAGAACGCCCAGAGTTCCGTATCCGGAAGCCCGGTCCGCAGCGGAGAGGGGCGGATCCGATGCGTTCGACCCCGGTCCGGCGCTTTTTCCCAGCGCGGCCTTGAGGATGTCCTTTGCGGCCGCGACGTTCGAGGCGTCTTCGTTCAGGCCGTAACGGACCGCGGCCGCGATGCCGAGGTTGACGGCATTGGCCCATTCGCCGGCGCCGTCGCCCGCCTTGACTGCGGCTTCGCAGGACTCGCTGAAATAACGCCAGGCGCTGTCATAGGACGCGGCCTTGAAATGGAGCAGGCCCAGACGGTTGAGGCTGATCCGCTCGCCGAGGCGCTCCTTGCCGCCGCGGAAGAGTTCGAGCCGTCTTTTTTCCGCGGAAATGGATATGCCGTAACGGTTCAGCGCCTCGGCGCTCCGGCTGACGAGGCTCAGCACGAAAGCCAGTTCATCGGCCGGCGTGAAACCCGCGGCCGAGGCCCTCCCGAATTCCTCCATGCCCCAGACCGGAACCGTGAATCCGAACAGACCGAGACGCAGGTAATTTTTATCCGGCTTTCCGGGGGATATGTTCCGTTCCGCGAGAAGGGCTTCGGCCTTCCGGCTGTACCGGAGTGCGTCCTCGTGTTCCCCGAGCAGGAGGTAATTGTAGGCGACGTTCCGGTAATCGAGTTCCAGGCGTTCGAGACGGCCCGCGTTTTCGTCTTTCTGCGCCAGTTTCAGATAAATCGGAACCGCGTCCTCATACCGTCCAGACCGCTGGCGGAGAAGGGCCAGTCGGCCCAGGCTGACCAGGGCTTTCTCTTCACGGCCCGTTGATTCGTAGGCCGCGAAAGCGGTCTCAAGACATCTGGCGGAGAATTCAAAATCGTCCATGTAGAGAGCGGCATGGCCGGCGCGTTCGTGGAATACGGCCTTTTCAGCAATTGTGGAGAAAGCGGTGTCCAGATCCAGGCGGCGCTTGTAATGCTGGAGCGCCCTGGCGTATCCGAACTCCTGGAGATGGTAGAAGTTGTTCGCCAGATTCTGCGTGAGCGCGGTTTCCATGGCCGGGTCCGCGTTTTCATCATTGAGCGCGACGGCCTCGGTGAGTGCGTCTATGGCCTTTTCCAGATACCCGGCTTCCGGCTGTTTTTTTCTGAAGGGAAGCGCGCCGAGAAGCCAGGAGGCCGGAGAAACCAGGGTCCTGACGGCCCGCGTAGCTAGAGGCTGCTTTTTCGTTCTTTCACGCTGTTGATGATTTTCAAGCAGTTCGTAATTATACCCCAGCGTCCGGTATGGATACACGACCCGGTAATCCTCCTCCAGGGACTGGAGGAGGGCCGCATTGGAGCGGATCAGCATTTCCGGATCCGATTCGCCGCGGTAGGAAAGGGCGAGGCCGTATGCGTACAGGAGAATGGCGTTTTTCGGCTTCTGACGGAGAAGTTCGCCGTATTTGTCCGACACCTCGCCGATGCGGCCGAGCCTGTACTGGATTTCGATGTATCCCCGGTGGGCCCGTATGTCGTTCGGATCCGTGGTCAGCGACTTCCAGTAACGGGAGGCCGCAAGGGAGAGGTCGCCCTGGTTTTTCAGCCGTTCCGCGGATTCGAATGCCACGTTGAAAAGAGATTCTCGGATCCGGCTTTCGTACCGTCCGCCTTCGAGCGATCCAAATTCCTTCTGGGCCGATTCCAGTATGAATATCGCCCTGAGCTCGTCTCCCCTGCGCCGGCTGACTTCGGCGCTCCGGATTTTCGCTTCCGCGTGCGACCAGGCCTGCGTGGGCACGAGCTCCGGAACGCGGTCGAGCTCGCGGGCCGCGTCATCGTTCCGTTCTGAACGCATCAGAACGTCCACGACCGCGAATTGGGCCTGGGCCATGAGCGCCGGGTAATCGGAAAATGACTGGATCATGCGACGGTATTGCGCGATTTGCTCCTCGGCGGAGCCGGTGATCCGCTCCAGAAGACGCTGTCCGGCCCGTTCGCGCCAGACCGGCACGTCGCCCAGCTCGCGGAGAACGGAAAACCAGGCCTGCCGGGCGGTTTCCTCCTGCCCCCAGGACCGCAGCAGGTCCCCGATTTTCATCTGCGCCTGGCCGCGGCTGTTCCGGAGGCGCGGGAAATCGGAGAGCACGCGGCCGTACGCGGAAAAGCCTTCGGAGCGCAGGCCCTTTCCGGTCAGCAGATCCCCGAGAAGAATCCACGCTTCGGCCCGGATTACGGGATCCGCGGATTCGGAGGCGATGAGCCTCCTGCAGAAACCGATGCGGTCGTCCACGGATTCGGATTTCAGGCCCGCTTTTTTCAGAAGCGCGGATTCGATTTCACGGGTTCTTCCCGGATACCCGGAAATGACCCGGTCGAACGCCTTTGCCGCGAGATTGTCATGACCCAGAACGGTTTCCAATTCGCCGATGCGCAGCCAGGCCCTGGCCGACCAGAGCGAATCAGACGGAAAGAGAGACGGGATTTTCCTGTATTCCACGATCTGCTGTCTGAAGGCCGCTTCGGTTTCCGATTCGGAAAACCGGATCTCCGCGTCCGCTGTCATTTCCGCGGCCGAGGGCCTCGGCCGGATCAAGCCGGTTTCGGGTATGCACCAGATATCCGGGCTCTTCCCGTTGTCGGATTCGAAGTAGATGAGCCCGGACCGGCTCCAGAAGGGCCCGGAATCATCCGATAATCCCGATGTGATCTGAAACTCAGCGAGCCAAAGACCGGCCAGACTGTCCGGAAGGCCGCTCCACAGCCGCACCCAGACATGCCCCCGGTCGACCGGCGTGACCTGTCCGTCCCCGTCCGTGTCCGAATCGTGACGCACGAAAGCGATGCGGTCTGAACCCGGGGACCAGCAGGCGCGGCCGTCGAGCGCAGGTCCTTCCGTGACCTGCGTGATTCTGTGAATGCTGATTTCACCGTCCGGCCCGGAGCCGATTTCCAGGAGCGCGATGTCGCCGCCCGGGTCGCGAAGGAATGAGGTGAACAGAATGGCGCGGCCGTCCGGCGACCATGACGGATCCGTGCCGCCGTTTCGGGTGAGGGGCGTTGTCTTTTTCGTGACCGGATCGAGCAAATGGAGATTCTGAAGCCCGCTTTCCCCTGAAACGTACACGATTTTCCTGCCGGCCGGAGAGAAACAGGGTCTGCGTTCCGCGCCCAGGCGATTCGTCAGCGCAACGGGATTGCCGGACGGAACACAGCCCCGCCGGGGGTCGACGCGGACCGACCACAGGTCGCCTTCCGCGTCGCGTCTTTTAGAAACGAACACGATGGACTTTCCGTCCTGCGACCACGCCGGATCGAGGTCGTCCGCCTCGTGCGTCGTGATGCGCACGGCGTCTCCGTTGGGCAGGCGCTTCACCCAGATGTCGGGGTTGCCGGAGCGTTCGGACACGAACGCGAGCCATCTTCCGTCCCGGGAAACCGCGGGCGAGTAATCCGCCTGCGGGTACACGGTCACCTGACGGATCTCCGGCATTTCGCCGGCTGCGAAAGCCAGGGAAGCCGCGGAAGCCCAGAGGATGAGCGGCCGGACGGGAATTTTCAACAGGCGCGCCTTCATTTTCGGACCCAGGTTCCATCCGGTTTCTGTATCCAGGTGCCGTTCGGGGAGTTGTCCTGGTACATTTTGGCGAACACCGCGGCCACATCCGCGGGAACCGCCTTTTTCAGCGCGTCATTGAGTTCCACCACTCGATCCACGATGACCTGCCGGTCGCCGTTTTCCTCCGAGAGTATCTCATCCACGAAACGCTTTTCTTCCGCGCCGAAACCGGTATCATCGACGGGCCGCGGGACGAGCCGGCCGTCGTTCGTTTCGCCGACCCAGCCATTTTGCTTGAACTCCTCCACGTCGTCGCGGTTGAACGCCTGCTGCTGAAGGGCCTCGAGGGATCGCCGTTTTTCGGGAGACATGACCGGGGATTCCGGGACCGGCTCGGCGGCGCGTGTCGATGCGGCCATCCAGGTGTCCTCGCGCATCAGGGAATAGGTGCCGAGTATTTCCTTTTCCAGCGAAGTCTTTTCCCCTGTCAGGTTCACCACTTCGGGAAGACGCACGCTGCACGAAAGGCAGACGGCCAGAACCGCCGGCCCGATCAGATGTTTCGGATGCATCGCTGCTCCAGGTTTATTTCTCCATGAACACGGCCATGTTCTGCATGAAAAAGTCCACGGACAGCCTTCCATACGTGATTTTGTCCGTCATTTTCACGGGAACGAACCACGGCTTCTCGATGAACAGGGCCGGATACACGAATCCGTGGCGCAATTCGAACGAAAAAAGGCGCGGCTTGTACCAGAGGCTGAGCAGGCGCCGGGTCATCCGTATGGACCCTTCGGTTCCCTGCGGATCGAGCCCCTGGAGGAGCCGGTCCGTGAACTGGGGCCCGATACGCGTGATGGCGAGCGCGCCCACTGCGTTCGACAGGGAATCCGGATTCAGGCCCCTGCCGGTGAAGTCCAGGCAGGCGTCCAGCTCGGATTTCTCCCCGGACGCGCCGGTTCCGAGAAGAACGGCTGAATTGATGCGGGCCGCGGTCGCGTTGATGGCGTATGTCATGGACTCCGGCTTGCCGTCATTCAGGTCGAGACGAAGGCTTCCGGCCAGGTTGCCGCCGAGAAGCCGGGCGCTGAACCGGGGGACCTGTATCATCCCCTGCTCCACGGACACATCCAGCCGGATGTGTTCGATGCGGGTGTCCGCCGCGGATACGGAGCGGACGGTCATCTCCGAAAGACCGGGGAACAGGCGCATGAAAAGGCCGCGGTCCGTTTCATAGGCCATGGGCGGAAATACGGTTTTTCGGGCCGTGACGGCCAGCCGGCCTTTCAGCGGATCCCCTTCGAATGTGAACGGAATGCGGCCGCGGATGCCGCGGACCTCGACCAGGGGCGGGCTGAAAACGGCCATGGAATCGGACAGCAGTTCCCCATCAATTTTTAGGAACCGCGGATTCACCCCCTCGGTGACAACGGCCGCGCCTCCGGAGGCGTTTCCGATCAGCAGAAGACGCGGAGTGATACGCACCGAATCGGATGAAGAGAAAACAAAGTCAGCCCGTCCCTTCAGGCCAGGGAAGGCGCCGTCGAGTGTCGCGTCCACCGCGGCTTTGACCTGAAAAGCGAGATCCGGTACAGACAGACTGAAATCCCGCACGGAAACGCGATCCGGCGCATCGAATGAAAATCCGAAGGCGGCCGTCGTACCGGTGATCGGTTCGGGCCGCATCCGCGAGAAAGTCAGATCCGCGGCTGTCAGGGAACCGGTTCCCTCCAGGCGGCCGGCATTGCCCGAGAAATCCACGAGGCCGTCCAGGCCCGAAAACCGCATGAATTGCAGCGGCAGAACCACGCCGGCATTCTCCACGGACAGGCTTCCTGTGATCTCCACCGCATTCGGGCCGTCGCCGGGCGCGGAGCGCACCGAGGCGTCCAGCCGTTCCATTCCGAAAGCCTCCATGCCTTCGAGTATTTCAGCGAGCGTGTCGGGCAGAAATCCGGGCAGGGCCGCGTTCCGGATCATGGCGTCCTTCAGGGTGAAAGAGAAGCCGGCCTGCGAATGATCGATTTCTCCGGAGAGCTCGGCCGTGATGCAGTCCAGGGCCCGGAAATCCGTCTTTTCGAGCACCCATTTTTGAAACGATTGCTCCGGCCGCCAGACCATGTCCGCGTCGAGCCGCACGGGTTTCAGGGTTTCGGTCTTTCCGCCGTACGGATAATGGATGGCAGGGGCCGAGGCCGCCAGCGAGACATGGAATCGCCGGCCGGCCGCGGGTTTCACGTCGACTCCGGCGTCAAGAGGACCCGAGAGTCCGGCTGGAGCGGCGGGAAGAAGCGAGAGGTCCGCGCCTGCCAGGCGCACCGAGCCGAGAACCGACAGGGAATCGGGCGCTTTGTCTCCGAACCCTTTCGCGGCCCAGGTCGCTTCAAGATTCACGGAACCGCCGAACAGCTTTTGAACCGAACCGCTCAGCGTTCCGGCCGTTGGCAGTCCTTTTTCGTTCAGAATGGCCATGAGATCGAGACCGGATTCTTCCGCCGTAACGGATACGGAATCGTTGATCGTGTACCGGAACAGGGGAATGCGGAGGGAGCCGGACGCTTCAGCCCTGCGCATTCCTTCAGTCGAGGCGGTTCCGCTGAAACGCAGGCTCGCTTCAGCGTTTTCGAGTTTTAATTGAGGAAGCGGACTGCTCATGGTCAGTCCTCTGATGCCCGGCGCGAAGTTGAACCGGAGGTCATCGAACGCGCCCTTGACGCTTCCAATGCCCATGTCCAGGGTCCCGCGGATGTTGATGGGCCGCAAGACCCCGGACAGGGTGTCCGGAAGGTAGCGGAGCAGAACGGGCTTGAGCGATTCGACAGGGAAAGGACTGCCTTTAAGGGTGAAGTCAATGGACGGCACGGAGTCCGGCATGGAGAAAAGCCCCTTGGCCTGCACGAGTATGCGCGATACTGCCGTCACATCGCATGAATCCAGAAGGATTTCTTCGGCAATGCCCTTGCCCTTGATTCGGAAGAAGACGCCCGCGACCCTGCCGGAGTCCGCTCCCGCGGCCAGCAGTTCCGCTTTGCCGCCGAATGTCCACCGGCCTTTTCCGGCCCAGCGGAAACGCATGTCCGCTTCGGGGCGGAAGAGGAAGCGCCCATGCGCCGCGTCAACGGCCAGGCGGGCGTTTTTCGCGAACAGCCGGATGTTGCCATGGACATTGTCCACTGATTGGCCGGCTTCAGGCGGCACCCAGAGATTGGCGATATCCAGATTCAGCCCTTCCAGATCGATTCCGGAGGGGGAAGGGGAGCCGGGAATGACGGCGCTTAAACTGAAATCGCGGAGTTCGAGTTTACGGATGCCGATGCCGAGCGGAAGCGGTTTCGGGGGTTGATTCGGCTCGGATGGTTTCGCGGCCAGTTCACGCAACGCGGTCATGAAACTGTCCGAAAGCGCGAGGTCGGGATTTTCCATGCGGATTTCGGATATGGAAAGCTCGCGGCGCAGAAGGGGGGCGATGCGGAAACGGACGAAGAGCCGCTCCAGTTCAAGGAAGCGGACGGCTTCCGTCTCAGGGCCGGTCTGAACGGAAATCCGCATACCCCGGAAATCCAGCCGGCCGGGCGTGCGCCAGGCGAGGCTTTGAATTTCCACGGGCCAGCCCGCGGTGCGGCTCTGCGATTCAATGAAGGAGAGAATGCGGCCCACGGGGAAGAACAGCCAGAACGCGATCACGGTTAGTGTGAGCGCGGCCGCGATTCCGGCAACGGCCAGAATCGCGATGCGGATGATCCGTCTGAGACGTTTTCTCTTCAAGGTTCGGACCCGGCAGGCGCTGGGTATCGGTACTCCGCGCCGAGATAATTGCGGAAGATCCAGTCGCCCCTTTCCTTCCGCAGGGTGTATCCGGGCACCAGGGGCACCTTGCCGCCTCCGCCCGGGAGGTCCACCACGTAATGCGGCAAAGCCAGTCCGGTCACGTGGCCCCTCAGCCTGTCCATGATGGCCAAACCGGTTTCTATAGTCGTGCGGAAATGGTCCGTGCCTTTCGTGAGATCGGTCTGGAGCAGGTAATAGGGACGCACGCGTATTTTCAGCAAGCCGCGGAACAGGCCGGCCAGAACGGACGCGTCGTCATTGACGCCGCGGAGCAGGACCGTCTGGTTTCCCAGAACCGCGCCCGCGTCCGACAGCCTGCCGCAGGCGCGGGCCGCGGCAGGCGTCAGCTCAGCCGGGTGGTTGAAATGCACGTTGATGTACAGGGGTCTGATTTTTTTCAGGGTCTTCGCGAGAGCCGGGGTCACACGCGACGGCAGAACGCAGGGCATGCGCGTGCCGAGCCGTATGGTCTCGACATGCGGAATTTCGCGGAGCCTGCGGAGTATCCATTCGAGCCGTTCATCCGACAACATAAGAGGATCACCGCCGGACACCAGCACGTCCCGCACCGCGGGCGTCATGCGGATGTAACGGATGCCGTCGTCGATTTCCCTGACGGACACGGCTTTTCCGCGACCCACGCGGCGCTTGCGCGTGCAGAAACGGCAGTACACGGCGCACACGCTGGCCACGGTGAACAGCACGCGGTCCGGATAGCGGTGGGTGATCTGGGGAACCGGGCTGTTGGCGTCCTCCGCGAGCGGGTCGTCCATGCCGATGGAGTCTTCGAGTTCACGGGGGTCCGGAACGACCTGGTCCAGAATCGGACGGCCGGCTTTGATGGCAAGTTCGAGAAAATACGGATTGATCCGCATGGGGTACTGGTCGGTGACGGGCTTGATTTTCAGGGGGTCTATCGGAATCCGTCCTGCCAGGGCTTTCGGCGTTTCCACCGATCGGCGGAGAAGTGTTTTCCAGGAGGGGGTTTTGGGGGAGGATTTCATTTATCTGTCGCCCTGAGTCGGGCTCCCTTGCTTGGCTTCCGAAGGGCCTTGGGGAGGAACGTTCGCACGTTTAAACGTTTGGCTCTTCTCCCGATCGAGTGGGTTAACAATGGTTAGTCCGGTAGGGTGGGCCGCAGGCCCTACGGGAAAACGTCACGATCGCCCGGGGTTTCCCGACCCCGGGCGCAGGATTCATTCAACCCCATCCCCCAGTTCGGAAGCCAGCACCCAGTGTTTTTTGTCATCGAGCTTGGTGCCGCGGTCGCAGTACATCTCGAATGCCTCTCCGGAATCGGTGCGGATGCGGAAATAATTGCGGTGCCTGCGTGTCCGCCAGGTCTTTTTGTGAACCAGGGGTGAGTAATCATAGTCCTGCCACTGGCGGAGCACGGAGGCCACCCGGTACTCCGCGCCCTTCCACTTGAATGAGACCGGGACGCCCCCTTTTTCAGTTTCAACCGTTCTGAGGGGCTCGCAGATGAACCGTTTCACGGCAATTCTTCCAGCACGGAAAGCACGAGATGCACGTCTGCTTCCTTGAGCCGGTCGAACAGTTCCTTGGCTTTTCCGTCCGTCTGGATCATGCGGACAACGTCGTCCACCGTCCTTTCGGTGAAAAAGGTGCCGATGTAACGGTTGCCGTTGGACGTGTCCCTGAAGATCGTGAAGCGGACCTCGTGGCCCGCCCAGTAATCCCTGAAATCGTCCACGTCAACCAGCAGTGTGCCCGCGTCCTCGGGGTCGAGCTCGAATTCCAATGTGATCATGCGCATACGTTAAAATTAGGAAAAATAAGGGAAAAAGGAAAGGGGAAAATGCATATTCCGAACCTCCCGCGGGCTTGTACCGGACCGCGGGAGGTTTTCCAGTTGTGTCACCCCCGCGATTTTCAGGCGGGGGTCTTAAAGCATTACATTTAACTCCCCGCAAGGATCATGACCTTCGATCCGGGATTTCAAACCGCGAGCGATCGGAATAGCTCAAAGAAGTGAACTCAACTCAACAGAATTTTATATACTCACGGCCATCTACTTGATCATCCAAAAAAACGCCTTGATTCTTTCCGGATAAATTCCGTTTATTTATGGTGTTTGTTTTTTCAGGAGAAAATGGACCATGGGTAGTTCAACCGATCCCCTGAAAGTCAGCTGGTCCGGCCTCATCGAATCCATCCAGTCTCGAATCCGGCTGTTGCGCTCCCTTGACCAGCGTGAACACAACTATCTCGGTTACAATCTCCGTATCAAGGGGCAAATCGGAGGAAACACAGGAGAATTTATCGTCGCAGTCGGTCCTGGAGCACAAGACAAACACAAATTCCGGGTTGGTTTCCGTTTGGCCGCGGTTTCGACAACCATTCCGGATACGCGGATGGAAATAGCCGGGCATTATAAGACGAGCGGCATTAAAATTCTTGAAAATCCTCCGGATTCGATTCCGGATGGTCCCCCGTTTTTCGGCATACCGCCGAGCCTGGAGATATACCGGGAGCGCGGTCATCTGCGGCTCGACAGCAGGACATACGATTCCAAATGCACGACGTGCATTTGGGGTTGCAGGATGCCTGTTGAAATGATCATCGACCATTGGAATCCTTCGCAAGTCAAATACCGGCTGGAGACATTCTGCTACGGGCCCAAGAGTTGCCGATTCTACAAAGCCGGACCGCTTCGTCAGGTGCCGGGCCGCAGGGGGATGTCCTATACTGAGGAAGATTGGGTGGATGAGCAGGAGACGGCGCATCGGGGGAAGGACGAATAAGAGTGCTTTCAAGGCGAGAAAAACCGTTTTATACGAGATCGCTTCGGCCGATCCACCGGATCGGCCTCGCGATGACTGACGTATGGGTACGTTGAGATTGCCACGGACCGTCCCCGGATTCAGACCGGGGTCAGTGCCTCGCGATGACTACCGTTTGAGCGGCACCATGATACCCAGCAGCATCTTTCGACCGGGGTTATGAAACCCCGGCCGATCAATGGTGGGCCTACGGCCCACCCTGTCTACGATATTTACTGCAACCAGTTATCCGAATTAGCGTAAGATCAGCTTTAACAAATCTTGTCTTCCGAAAGGTCCTTCCTCATGAAATCGGATTCCGGTTCTCCTCGCCGCAAGGTAATCATCGTTCTTCTGGTGCTGATGGCCGCCAAGCTGGCGCTTCAGCTCCTCCTCAACAGCCGGGCCGGACTGCACAGGGACGAGTATCTCTATCTCGCATTCGCGGATCACATGGACTGGGGCTACGTGTCCGTTTCGCCTATGATCGGCGCTCTGTCGTGGATCGTCAAGAACGTATTCACGGACTCGTCGTTCTGGGTGCGGTTTTTTCCAGTGCTCGCGAGCCTGGCGACCATGGGATTGATGGGATGGATGGTTCTGGAACTGGGCGGCGGAACGGTTGCCGTGCTTCTGTCGGGCCTGGCATTTATGTTTTCGGTCGCGTATCTCAGGACCGGTGGGCTGTTTCAGCCCGTGCCTTTCGACGTTCTGTTCTGGACCGTGCTTGACTTTCTGTTTTTCAAATGGATGAAGACGAGAGAGGCAAAATGGTGGGCCCTGATTTTTCCCATGGCCGGGTTCGCTTTTCTCAACAAGTACATGATCGCGCCCCTCGTGCTCAGCCTCGTGCTCGCCGCGCTTATGACCAAAGACAGAAAACAGGTTTTTTCAAGGCATGGACTGGCTGGAATCGGCATCGCTCTGGTCATCATCCTTCCCAATGTCATCTGGCAATTCAGTCACCATCTTCCGGTATTGGAACACATGGCCGCATTGAACGCGACCCAGCTTGTGAATGTGAACCGGCTGGGCTTTCTGATCGATCAACTGCTCATGAGCCCGTCCGGCGTGTGGGTGTGGATAGCGGGCCTGGCCGCGCTTCTGGTTTCCCCGCGGTGGAAACAGTTCCGGCCTTTCGGATGGGCATGCCTGATTGTATTCGGCATCATGATGGCCATGCGCGGCAAGAGTTACTACACGCTGGGGCTGTATCCCGCGCTTTTCGCGTACGGGGCAGTCGCTCTGGAGAGGATGGCCGGATGGAAGGGCCGGGTGTTCCGGGTCACGGCTGTGGTGTTCGCCGTGGTTCTGGCTCTTCCCCTGATTCCTTTCGCGATGCCCGTGCTTTCGCCCCCGGCCATGGCGAAATACGCCAAATCCATCGGTTCGCCGGGCCTCACCTGGGAGGACGGCAAGGTGCATCCGATTCCGCAGGATTTCGCGGATATGATGGGATGGGACGAAGTCGGCAGGAAGGTGCGGGATGTGTGGATGGCGCTGGATGAAACCGTCAGGAAGGACGCAGTGATTTATGCGGACAATTACGGACAGGCCGGATCGATTCGTCTTTACGGCAGGCGGGACGGCGTTCCAGAGGCTGTCTCGTTCTGCGACAATTACGTGCTCTGGGCCCCGGACAGCCTCCGGTTAAAAACCCTGATCGCTGTTTATGAGGACACACTTCACTTCGGCTCGTATTTCAGACGGGCGGAGAGATTGGCTGTGTTCGACAATCCATATTTCCGAGAATGCGGTTCGTCGGTATGGGTCTATTCTGAGCCGGAGCCGAAGCTTTTCAGGGAATATAAAGAATGGGTGAGGAGAAGGAGGGGGGAGTAAGATTCATCCGACCCCGGGGTCACTTGGCGCTAGAAACCGGACTATCGGCCCATTCATAACAGGGATTAAAACAGCTTGATAGGCAGAAATTTCTGAAACCGCGTGAAATCGGAATCCGTCGTGAAAACATCCAGCTTTTCGAGGTGTGCGACGGAGCAGATCAGAAAATCGGTGTGGGAACCCTGAATGCCGTGTTTACGGCAACTGTTGCTGAATTCCGCGGCCTTGATAAAATGCCTTGTCACCAGGGGCAGGTCCTTGAACACGGAAAGGCGTTCCTTCAGCAGAGCGAACTGGGCTTCCTTCGCGACCCCGGATAGTAATTCCTGCCGGATCGGACCGATTAGAACTGTCCGTCCCGCCTGGATGAGATCGTGGAGTGTCCGCCCCAGTGCCGCGTCTGGTTCTTTCCGACGCAGGACCTGAGACCAGACGCATGTATCCACGAGCACATTCACCGCTTTCTGGCCTTCTTGTAGTCATAGCCGGGATCGAAATCAATCTCACCGAACAATTCGACTATTTCCTGTTGTTTTTTGTGGGCGATGTACTGCTCCAGGGCCGCGGTCACGGTTTCCCTCTTGGTGCGGTGTTTGCCGATCTTTTGGGCCTGAATGATGAGCTTGTCGTCCAGATCCAGGTTGGTCGCCATTCCGGCCTCCTTTCTGTGTGAAATTTAACACATAGTATTGTGTAAATCAAGTCATTTTAGGCCGGGGTTGTGAAGCCCCTGAAGAACTTACCCCGAAATGAGGAATGATCAGGCAGCAAATCAGGCCCCATCCCGCTGTCGCGGGATCAAGCAACAGATACTGATTATTGACGACTTTCACTGGGTCAATCGACAGATGCTGGCTAATGAAGGCTTCAGCATTTCATGAATAAAACCCTGAAGGGTGAATTCCGGAAGCAAAGCGACCTCAGAAACGATAAAACCTCCCGCGGGCTTGTACCAGCCCGCGGGAGGTTCTTAAAGCATTTTTATTGAACAGCCGTCCTTCCCGCACGCATGAAGGCTTCGATGTTCTGAGCCGGCGTTCCGCGCGGGAGGTCACAGCCGGTGCTGAGCACGAAATTCTCGTACGGCGCCATGGCTTCGAGAAGCGCCTTGACCTCCTTCTCCACCGCGTCCGGCCCGGATTTCAGTATGGTTTCGGTCGGGCTGATGTTCCCCACCAGACCCGCTTTACCCTGGACGCGTTCCGCTATGGCCGGCAGATCGATGCCCGTTTCGCGGGAATCGAGGCTCAGGGCGTCCACTCCGGTTTCGATCATTTTATCGATCAGGTGGTTCGAGTTGCCGCAGATGTGGTATACGGTCGCCGCGTCCGAGAACCTGCATCCGTCGCTGATGTGGCGGACATAGCGGGCGGAGAACTGCTCGAACTGATCCGGCCCCAGCATGACCGCGCTCGGCTCGAGAATGCAGATGATCTGGGCCCCGGCCGCGATGAGCTGTCTTGCGTATTCCTCCGTTTTTTCAGTCGTGAACTGACAGAGAACATCCAGTTTGTCCGGCTCGTTCAAAGCCGCCATGGCGGCTTCCTCAGCACCCATGAGCTGGCCTGCCATGGTGAATGGCCCGGTGACGTACGCGCCCCGGAGCACGTCGTCCGGGAATCCGATACTCATCAGTTTCATTGTTTCAATGTAGCCGAGAAGCCGCACATCGAAATTGATGTTCACGGATTTCTGCATGTTCAGCTCGGCGATCTCGAAATGGTCCTTCAGCACGGTTGCGGAGTCGTGCTTCGGGAATACCGTTGTCCGGCCGACCGCGTTGGCCTCGACTGTCAGATCCATCAGGGGGAAAATAATGTCCGGTTTGAACCTGGAATGCAGGGCCTTCAGAACCTCGAAATGCTTTCCGAAGTTCTGCTGTGCGATTTTAATCGATGTCCCGACGAGCTTGAGGCCCGGAAGGCCGAGAAGGGGGGCCACGAGCCGCTGGTTATTTCCACGCGCGGCTTTGATTTTTCTGTGCAGGGGCTTTTGAAACACGGAACTTCTCCCTTTTAGTAAATCAATGCTCGTACAGGAAGTGAGAAGATAATGCCGTGGGCAGGGAAAAGCAAGAGGCGAATTCAATTATCCTTTGTACAGAAAGAAAGACCCCCGTCTGAAAATCGCGGGGGTGACACAGAAAAAACCTCCCGCGGGCTGGTACCAGCCCGCGGGAGGTTTGAAATATGTATTTGCCGTAGGGGCGACGCGCCGCGTCGCCCCTACAGCTTCAATAAATCTATCGCCTTGGCCATCGCCTCTTCCGCCAGATCCGTGCGCTCCGAACTGCATTGGGCCCAGTTGGGGGAGCCGCCGCCTTTGCCGGTCAGGACCTCGGCCGCGGCTTTCTGCAACTCCCTCATGTCCGTTTTCACGTCAGATGACCGGCCGAAGAACAGGGTGGCACGGTCCCCGACTGCCCCGAGAATTACCACCATTCCAGGAGAGGAAACGATCTTCCGGCCGAGATTCTGCACTTCCTGAACGTCCCTGTCCTTGAACAGAGCGGAAACAAGCTTGCAGGAGCCGGTTTCCACTGCGGAAGCGGTCAGCCTTCCCGCCTCCGCGGTGAGGACCTCGTCGAGAAGGGCCGCCACGCGCTTTTCAGAAGTTTTCTTTTCATCCCGCCACTTCAGAACGATCGTCTCGATTTCACTCTCGCCTGCGGTCAGAAGACGGGAAAGTGATTTCACCAGACCGGACTTGGCCTGAAAAATCCTGAGCGCGCGCGAACCGCAGGCAAAATGCACGCGTGTTCCTGACTTGTATTTTTCCCATTGCAGTATCTTGATCAATCCGATTTCACCCGTAGCCCGGACATGCGTGCCGCAGCACAGGGACCAGTCATAATCAGCTATTTCGATCAGCCGCACGTCTCCGGTCAAGTCCGGCTTTTTGCGCAGGGGAATAGAGTCCAGATCTCCTGCGGATCGGACTGAGATGCGGAGCGGTCTGTTTTCGAAGACGATCCGGTTCGCCTCATCCTCCACGTCCGCGGCAGTCTTTTCAGCCAGGTCCGCGATTCCCACGTCTATGGTGGATTCATCCGACCCCAGATGAAAGCTCACGGTATCAACTTTCGCGACGCGGACGAATGCCTGGGACAGCAGATGCTGACCCGAATGCTGCTGCATGTGGTCAAAGCGCCGGTCCCAGTCCAGAACTCCGCGAACCTTGTCCCCGGGCTTGAAAGAGGCGCCTTCGACGGAATGGATGATGCGTCCGTCCGATTCGGTCACTGAGCGAACCGGTAAACCGTCCAAAGTCCCGTAATCGCAGGGCTGGCCCCCGCCTTCGGGGTAAAAACAAGTTCGATCCAGCACAACGCCCTGTCCTTGCGGCAGGGCGTTGACTTCAAGCACAGTCGCTTCGAATTCCTTCAGGTACGGATCGGATTCGAAAATTTTCCGCGTATCAGCCGGCATGGGCCTCCAGGAAGCGTATGGTTTCAGCAGGAGACTTGAACCCGGTGAAACGGCCCAGTTCCTTCCCGTCCGGGGTCATGATCAGGACAGTGGGCATGCCGACAATGCCGTATTTCTTCTGCAGAGCCCTGACTGCTTCGGTGTTTCGAGTCATGTCCAGCCGGAGGGGGATGTAACCCTTCAAGGCCTCGAGCACAGCGGCATCCGGCCATGTTTTTTCGTCCAGCTCATGGCAGGCGGCGCACCAGTCCGCCGCAAAGTCAACAAGAATCGGAATGTCCATGGCGATTGCGACCGCGAATGCCGCGTCTTCGGAGTCGATCCATTCCGGGCCCTGTGATAGGGCGGTTTTCTGTCCGGAATCCGAGACCGTGACTGCCCGCCCGGTCTTTCCCGTAATCGCGGAAAAGAGGACAATCGCGCCGGTCAGGACGAGAAGCACGGCCGCGGCTTTGAGGATTTTACTCCGCGGGGGGTCCGCTTTTTCAGTAGGCGTGAACGCGCCGAGAAAGGTGCCGAGCACCACCAGATAAGCGGCCCAGAGGCAGGCGTAGACGAAGGGGGAGAGTATGGGTTTGACGAAAAACACGGCCAGAGTGACGAGCAGGATGCCGAAACCCCTTTCGATCAGCTCCATCCAGAGACCGGATTTCGGCAGGGCCTTCAATGCGCCGGAGAATGTTCCGATCACGATGAAGAGAACGCCCAGTCCCCAGGCAAAGGAAAAGAGCAGGCCGAAACCGAGCAGGAGGGATCCGGTTTTCGCCACCCAGGCGAGGATGACGACCAGCAAAGGGCTGATGCAGGGCGACACGATGAGGCCCGAGACAATGCCGGTGAGAAATGCGCCGAGAAAGCCTCTTTTCTTTGTCCCGCGAAGTTTGGATGCCACGGAAGGCGGCATCTGTAGGGTGAAGGCGCCCAGCATGGAAAGCCCCATGGCGAGAAAGAGCGCGGCGATGAACACCGTCACGGCCGGATGGCTCATGAGGGAGCCGAACAGCGAACCGGTTTTGGCTGCTGCCATGCCGAGAGCGGAAAACGTGACGGAAATGCCGAGCACGTAAAAGAGGGAAAGAACGAACCCGCTCCACCTGCGGCCGCCTGTGGCTTGCGCGCCGATCACCGCCATGGTGATCGGGATCATGGGATACACGCAGGGCGTGAAGGAGGTCAGCAAACCGCCGAGAAACACGAGCAGAAGCGCGGTCCATGAACCCTTTTCAAGGGCATCCGCCACGCGGCCGGCGATGTCCTTTTTATCACTGTCCTGTCCTGCGGCCGCAGTCTCTGCGGGCCCGGCAACCGTCAGCGCGGCCTCGGTCCTGATATCCTCGGGAGGATAGCAAACACCCTGGGTTTCCCCGCACTGCTGAATCGTGACCACGGCCGAGAGCATCCGATCGCCCGCGGACGCGCCGGGGAGAACCTGCAGGGGAATTTCCACGCGGACAAGGCCCTTGTACACTTTACCGAATTTGTCCGGAAGGCCTTCGGGATATTCAGGAGCGGAAAACGCGATGCCCGGAACCGAATCCGGGACCACGGAAAAAAGGCCGTCTCCGGGGGCGGTGACGTGGTATCCCTCGGAGAGTGAGACCTGCACAATCGCCTTTCCGTTTCCAGGCGCTGGAATGGAGGACGGTTCAACGGTCATGCGGACAACGTACGCGCCCTGGCTGAAGGCGGCGGCGGTCCAGAAGAGCGGGAGAAGGATCAGGCGTGCGGATCGAAAGAGCATAAAACCTCCAGGTTTTACCGGGCAAGGATGCCCGGTCTATTGATGCGCCCGGGATTATGAAATCCCGGGCGCATCAAGGTCCCCTTTATTACGTTTAGACGTGCGAACGTTCGAACGCGCCAACGTCCCCTCCCTTAATACTCCGCCCCGAACGAGAAATAATGAACGGGCGCGCCGAACACGCTCGTGAAGTCCGTCGCCTTGGCGTAATCGTAGCGCAGTATGAAATACCCCAGGTTCATCCGGACGCCGAAGCCGAGGCCGCCTTTCAGGTCATTGAGCTTCGGCAGGGTGAAATCGCCGTCCGCAAAAGGTTTCCAGGCCTTGTCGTTGTCCCAGGCCGAGCCCACATCCATGAACAGCGCGCCGCGGATGTTCTGGAACCCGATGGGAAGCGGCCAGCCGAGAATGAGGTACTGGACGAGCGGGAAGCGGAATTCCAGATTGGTCAGCATGAAACGCGTGCCGATCATGTCATAGTACAAAGTCCCCCGAAGCGGCGTCTCAAAGGAGGAGAAGTAGAAATTATCCGTGTTCGAATCGCCCCAGGGGATGTCCTGATCCTCCCGATAGTCGTAATTGATCCAGTCGGACATGCCGCCGAGCAGAAAACGCTGGGGATTGGCGCCGCCCGACACGCCGCCCGTGAGCCGGAGCGCGAACGCGTAGTTCCGGTTGATCATGAAATAGCGGCGCATGTCGGCCTTGGCCGTCCAGAAATCGAGGCCGTACCGGTTGCTGACCGAGGGACTGTACGAGAACGAATACCGGCTACGGCCCTCGCTCATCGGCCCGGTGGACCCGTAAATGGCCGTGTCCGTGGTGTATCCCGCGTTCAGCATGAGCAGGCGCTTGCGGGAGATGCTCCCCATCTCGCGCGGCGTGAATGTGTAATAATACAGATAGTAGTTTTCGTCCAGGCCCACCAGGTCGCGGGCGATTTCGAGCCCGGTGATTCCGAAATCCACCCTGCGGTACCGGTCGAAGGGGCGCGACGTGAACAGGCTCATGCCGTAGTAGCGGTCGCGCAGGTAGCCGAAATAGTAATACCCCTGGTCCAGAAACCAGGTATAGTACCGGTAGGAGAAGTGAAACACCGACATGCCCACGTCCACGCGGCCGGGCAGATATGAATACGCGAGCTGGAAATTGGAATTCTTCAGGTTGTAGAAAAGGTCCGTGTACAGGTCGAACTGATGGTTTCCGAGTATGTCGCTGAAACGGATGAAGGTGCTGCCCTGCAGGCCCCAGAACTGGCTGTAGCCCGCGCCTCCGGATACCACGTCCGGGCTGAAACGGATTTTATACTTGTGGGTTTTATATTCTCCCAGGCTGTTCTTGTACTGGGTCGAATCGAGAAAAGCGCTTTCCCTATCGTTGCCCTGAGCCGGCCCCCTTCGGGCACGGTCCGTAAACACGTAGTTGCGCACATCGAGCCCGGGCGGAACGGCGTCCGACGCGGCTGCGGTGTCTGCGGAAGCCTCGGTCACGGCGGCCTCACGCGGCTCGGATGCGAAAAGCGTCTTTTTCGGCTCGACGGAGCCCGTTTTCATGTCCATCGGGTTGGTCATGAGGTAAATGTCGTAACCGCCGTTGTCGAATGCGGAGAAGGCCAGCCTGGAGCCTTCACGCGACCAGGACAGGTGGATGACGCCCGACACCAGATTGGTGAGCGCGTGAACCGTGTCCGCTTCCGTATCCAGCAGGTAGATGTTGTTGATGCCGCTCCGGTCCGAAACAAAGGCGATGTTCCGGCCGTCCGGCGCCCAGGCCGGGCTTTTTTCATCGGACCGGTCTGACGTGAGTCTGCGGACGGCCCGCGATTTCAGGTCCAGCAGGTACAGATCCGTCCGGCTGTAATCGAAGCGCTGCATGGCGAATGCGCCCCGGGGGGCCGCCAGCGAATCGCCGCGGTCCGATACGAACGCGATGCGCCCGCCGTCCGGCGAATAGACGGGGTCCAGGTCGCTGAAAATGTCGTCCGTGAGTTTTTCCACGCTCCCGTCCGCGATCGTCAGTTCATACAGGTCGGAGCAGCCGTCCCGGATGCCCATGAACGCGATGCGGTTTCCGTCCGGGGACCAATCCGGTGAAAAAACGCCGTCCAGGTCCAGGCGGAAGGAGGCGGATAAGGATTTCGTCCGGACATCGAAGAGATACAGAGCGTCCTTGCCTCCGGACTTGGCCGCGAAAACGATCTTTTCGCCGTCCGGAGACCATTTCATACCCGGCCGCATCCAGTGCATCTGCTCGAACAGGTCGGACCGTTCGCCCTGCACGAGTTTGCCGAGGTCCTTGCCGTCGACCGTGTTCAGGACATGGATATCCGTGAACCCGGAACGGTCGGTGAGATAGGCGATCTTGTCGCCCTTCGGAGAGAGGGAGGGCGCGGAATTCATGAAATGCCGGTTTTTCTCGTGATCGGTGAGGCGACGGGCCACGTCGGCCGGTTCGTTCCGGCCCTGGATGTCCGGCCAGTAGCTCTGGTGAAGAAACCTGTGCCAGCGCTTGGACAGTTCCTCGGTGCTGAGCCCGATGGACTGCTTGAGGGCCTTGTCGAGATCCTTGGTCATGCGCACCTTGTGCACGATTTCCCCGATCTTGGGATCCCCGTATTTCAGCGCGAGGTACCGGTAGAGCGACTGCCCGCCCTTGTAGACGATGTAGCCTCCGACCATGGCCTCGATGGGCGGCGTGTAGTCGTACAATGTGGCGTCGCGCATGTACATGTCGCTTTCCGTGTCCCATCCGAGGCTCTGGTATTCCGCGAGCCCTTCCATGAACCAGAGCGGCAGGTTCGACGTCATCATGCCCGTGAGTATGGATCCCGACTTGCCGCCGTAAAACGTCTGGAACATCACCGCGTGCGTGAGTTCATGGTGGATGACGTGACGGAATTCCTCGTAACTGCCCTGGAAGGGAATGACCACGCGGTCCTTGAACACCTCGGTGAACCCTCCGACGGACTCTTCGAGCAGTTCGTTGATCACATTCGTCGATTGAAAGTCGTTGTGACTGTTGTACACCACGATGGGGATGCGTGCGCTCATGGAGAAACGGATGGTGTTCTGGAGCTGGACATAGCTCGTCTCGGCTACATCGGCGGTGAATTCGGCGAGCTGCCGGTTATTCCGGTAATAGTACACGTCGAAATGGCGGGATTGCAGGTATTCCCAGTCGTGTTTTTCGTACTGGACCTTGTTTTTCCCGAAAATCTGCCCGAAGGCGCAGGCCGCGGGGAAAAGCGTTCCCACGGCCAGCCAGGCGGCCAGTCCCATTGTTCCGATCCGGTTCGTTTTCATGCCGCTGTGCTCCATTTTTGTACCGATTCCGCCTCGTTCGGCGGTGCTTCGCGGTTGTCTCCTGAAAACAGACTCACCACGGAAGGACACGGAAAAAACACGGAGAGGGGCGTGATTATTTCAACCCCGCATTTTTCCGTGATCATCCGCGGTGTTCTTCTTTTAAAATGAGGTCTTCGGTCAAACGCAAATGAACCGGGAGGAACGGCCCCGGATCCGGGAACGGACCGGCTCAATTGTCCGTGTCGTCCGTCCATCGCACGATGCGCCATTTCTCATCCCGGCATCTCCTGAACTCGAACAGGGCGCGGCCCGACAGCGTGACGTCGAAATCCTCGGCCACGAGCGTGAGGTCGAAACCCTTGCTGATGGACGCGTCCGCCTCCCCCAGGGTTTCGCTGAGCGTGCTTCTCCACACCAGGTCCGCGATCTGGACATGGCGCAGCAGACTGCCGGTCGCGCGCAGGTCGACGTCCCGTCCCCAGGACACGAACTGGCCGGAGGGGCCCTCGTTCGGGTCGTAATAAACGAACTGAAAGGCGGTGTCGAGCAGGTCGCTGTACAGCAGGGAATCCCGGAAGGCGTAGGCCACCTTGAAATTCTGGAGCACGTCCTCCGGGGTTTTCTGCTCGGTGAGGATCAGGTCTGAGCCTTCCAGCGAATCCGTCAGCCTGGGGGCGAAGGGATTCCAGCAGGCCGCGGCCGACAGGGCCGCGGCCGCAGTCAGCAGCCGGTATGTCCGGAACATGCGCCGCCCCTCCGCGATCATCGGGATTCCGCCTCCATCACGTATCCCCATGTAACGACAGCCGGGCCGGTAAAGTTTCTCCCGCGGCCCGTCCCCTCCCCTTGCGAAAGCGGAAACGGAACCCGGCCCGGTCCGGCCGTAGAAGCGCTTTTTCTAACGTCAAAAGGCAGATGCGCATCTGCCTTTTGAACACCCGGTACCAGCCTGTCCCTTCGGGCAGTTACATGTTCCGTATGACGGCGTCCCCGAATTCCGAACAGCGCACCTCTTTTGCGCCGTCCATCAGCCTCGCGAAATCGTAGGTCACGGTTCCGGAGGCGATGGCGCCGTCCATGCCCTTGAGCACCCGGTCGGCCGCCTCGGTCCACCCGAGGAAGCGGAGCATCATTTCTCCGGACAGGATGACGGATCCCGGATTGACCTTGTCCTGATCCGCGTATTTCGGGGCCGTGCCGTGCGTGGCCTCGAAAATGGCGTGGCCGGAGTCGTAGTTGATGTTGCCGCCCGGCGCGATGCCGATGCCCCCGACCTGCGCGGCCAGCGCGTCGGAGAGGTAATCGCCGTTCAGGTTCATGGTCGCGATGACGTCGAAATCCGAGGCGCGGGTGAGGGTCTGCTGAAAGCAGATGTCCGCGATCACGTCTTTGACGAGGAGCCGGCCGGACGCCAGGGCCGCTTTCTGCTGTTCGTCCGCGGCCTTTTCGCCCTTTTCCTTTTTCACGGCCTCCCATTGCGACCAGGTCCAGACCCGGTCCCCGAATTCCCGCTCCGCCAGGGCGTATCCCCAGTTGCGGAAAGCGCCTTCGGTGAATTTCATGATATTGCCCTTGTGCACGAGCGTCACGCTCCTGCGGCCGTTGGCCAGGGCGTAAAGGATGGCGGCGCGGACCAGGCGCTCCGTGCCTTCCCGGGAAACCGGCTTGACGCTGAACCCGGCCGTATCCGGGAACCGGATTTTTTTATACTCGGACGGAAAACCGTCCTTCAGCATGGACACGAACCGGACGCACGCGTCGGAGCCGCTTTCGAACTCGAGTCCCGTGTAAATGTCCTCGGTGTTCTCCCGGAAAATCACCATGTCCACGTCCTGCGGCTTTTTCACGGGCGAGGGAACGCCCTTGAACCAGCGCACGGGACGGAGGCAGACGTAGAGGTCCAGGAGCTTGCGCAGGGCCACGTTCAGGCTCCGGATGCCGCCGCCAACGGGCGTGGTGAGGGGGCCCTTGATGCCCACGCGGTATTCCCGGAAGGCTTCTACGGTTTCGTCCGGAAGCCAGTTGCCGGTTTTCTTGAAGGCTTTTTCGCCGGCGAGCACTTCCAGCCATTCGATCCGGCGTTTTCCGCCGTACGCTTTTTCAACGGCCGCGTCCAGGACGCGGACGGACGCCCGCCAGATGTCCGGTCCCGTTCCGTCGCCTTCGATGAATGGGATCACGGGACGTTCAGGCACGTTCAGGCGGCCGTTTTCACACAGGATTCTGCCGCCCGCGGTCGCTTCGTTCTTGCTGGTCATTTTCCGGGTCTCCGGGATGGATAAGGTGCGATCCGCTCAGGAGGATCGCTTGGCATAGGCCAGGGCCCCGCCCGCGCGGATCAGGGCGATGTCACGGGCAGAGAGCGAATGGGTCAGGCTGGCGTCGAAACGTTTGGTTTTATTCTTCAGCGTCAGGGCCGCTCCCTCAGAGCCGGCCTTCAAGCCGGTCACGTCGATTTCCACCTCGTCGCTCTGCTCGATGCGGTCGTAGTCCGCCTCGTTCACGAAAGTCAGAGGCACGATGCCGAAATTGATGAGATTGGCCAGGTGGATGCGGGCGAATGATTTGGTGATCACCGCCGTCACCCCGAGAAACATCGGCGCGAGCGCGGCATGCTCGCGGCTCGAACCCTGGCCGTAATTCACGCCTCCGACGATGAAACCGCCGCCCGCGGCCTTGGCCCGTTTGGCGAAAGTCGGATCCACGGCCTCGAACACGAACTCCGCGAGCGCGGGCACGTTGGAGCGGAGCGGCAGGATCTTGGCGCCTGCGGGCATGATGTGATCCGTGGTGATGTGATCGCCGACCTTGAGCAGGATTCCGCCCGAGAGACTGCCGGGCAAGGGCTCTTTCACGGGAAGCGGCTTGATGTTCGGGCCGCGCAGCACTTCGACTTTTCCGGGATCCGCGGAGGGCGGCAGGATCATCGCGTCGTCCACCGGGAAGCGGTCCGGCAGGGCCGGGGGCTTCACCGAAGCGCCGAGGGTGCGGGGATCGGTGATGACGCCGGTGAGCGCGGCCGCAGCCGCGGTTTCCGGACTGCAGAGGTAGACGCCGGCGGTTTTCGTGCCGCTCCGGCCCTCGAAGTTCCGGTTGAATGTCCGGAGCGAGACCGCGTTCGAGCACGGGGAGAATCCCATGCCGATGCAGGGGCCGCACACGTTTTCGAGTATGCGGATGCCGGAATCCACGATGGCCTGCCATTCGCCGCGGTCCATCAGGGTACGGACCACCTGACGCGACCCGGGAGCCAGGGCGACGGACACCTCCGGATGGACGCGCTTTCCCTTGAGCATCTGGCTGATCACGGACAGGTCCCGGAACGAGGAATTGGTGCAGCTTCCCATGGCCACCTGCTGAACCCGAGTGCCCGCGAGATCCGCCACCCGGACCACCTGGTCCGGCATATGGGGCCTGGCGATCATGGGCTCCAGCCCGGACAGGTCGATTTCGAGAGTTTCGTCGTATGCCGCATCCGGATCCGCGGCGAGCGGAATCCAGGAGGATTCCCGGTCCTGGGCTTTGAGGAAGATCCGGGTTTTCTCGTCGCTCGGGAAAATGGAGGTCGTGGCGCCGAGCTCCGCGCCCATGTTGGCGATGGTCGCCCGTTCCGGCACGTCCAGCGAAGCCACGCCCGGCCCCGAATATTCCATGATTTTGCCCACGCCGCCCTTGACCGTGAGCCGCCTGAGGATTTCAAGAATCACGTCCTTGGCTGAAACGAACGGCTTCAGGGATCCGGACAGGCGGATATTGACGACTTTCGGCATGGTCAGGTGGAAGGGCTGTCCTGCCATGGCCAGGGCCACGTCGAGACCGCCCGCGCCGACAGCCAGCATGCCGATGCCGCCGCCCGTGGGAGTATGGCTGTCCGAGCCGAGCAGGGTCCTGCCCGGAACGCCGAAGCGCTCCAGGTGCACCTGGTGGCATATGCCGTTGCCGGGCTTGGAGAAATACAGGCCGTATTTCGACGCAAAGGACTGGAGGAAGCGGTGGTCGTCCGCGTTTTCGAACCCGTTCTGCAGGGTGTTGTGGTCCACGTAGCTCACGGACAGCTCGGTGCGGATGCGGTTGATGCCCATGGCTTCAAACTGCAGATAGGCCATGGTTCCGGTGGCATCCTGCGTCAGGGTCTGGTCGATCCCCACAGCAACAGGGAAACCGGCCTTGGGTTCCCCTTCCTTCAGATGCTGCTGGATGATTTTCCGGGTGATGGATTGTCCCATGCGTCCTTCCGATTATTCGGTGGATTCTTTCCTGGACAGGAGCTCCCGCTGTTTCCGGTTGCCCAGGTCCAGCCTGCGCAGAAGTTTCCAGGCGCCGATGAGGCCCAGCCGGACGAAACCGAAGCGTTCGGTGTTCAATTCCTTGGAAATCTGGGAAGGACCCCACGAGGGGTGTTCACGCACGATCTGGAGAACCTTGTCGTCGATGCCTTCGGGAATGGCTTCGGATTCCTGGGCCTTGCGGATCACCGAATCCGCGGTCTGGAGCGCCTGGTCCGAGGCTTCCTGCTCCATGGCCAGATTGACTTCGCGGCCGCCGAGGTCGAAATCGCGGATGCTCTCCTCGACCGTGTCATAGGCCTTGAGGATATAATGAAATTCCAAAAGCTCGAAGACTTCGTAGACGTCGGGAATCATGCGGGCCAGCTTGAGATCGCCGCCCCTTTCCCGGATGCCCTTGATTTCGCTGATGAATATGCCCCAGCCGGCGCTGGAAATGTAGTCCACATTGCCCAGGTCGATGATGATGTGGACCACGCCCGTTTTCAGGAGGGAATCGAGGGCCCTTTCCAGTTCCGCGGAAGTGGTGGTGTCAATGTACCCGCCCACACGGATGACCGACACTTCGCCGAGCGTCCCCACTTTTTCCACCGATACCTGTATGCCTTCCATCGGACAGCCCCCGCAAGAGATCGATAAATATATATTTCATTTGAAATTTAATAGAAATCAGGGTCATTGTCAACCCTTTTTACCGGGGGCCCCGGCCGGCCCGAAAAGGGTTGAAGTTCCCCGCCGCCCGTCCCGCATCGCGGGGCCGGGGAATACGCTTGCCGACGGATTCAGACCGCCTGGCTACGGATGAGTTTCTGCATGCGCTTGATCCGTTCCAGGATGTCCGACCGCTGGGGATTCCGCTTCAGGATTTCCCCCCACTGCCACACAGCCCGCTTGTATTCGCCCCGGTTGGCGAAAATGACACCGAGGTTCTCCAGAACGTTCAGGTTCTCCGGATTGAGCAGACGCACCCGCTCATAGGCTTCGGTCGCTTTCTCCAGCTGGCCGAGCCTGTACCAGGCGTCCCCGAGGCTCTGGTACGCTTCCCAGGAATCCGGTTTTTCGTCCAGAATGCGCTTGAACTCTTCAATGGCCTTGGCGTACAGGCCCTGTCTGTAGAACCATTTGCCCGAATCCATGTGACGGCGGCTGTTCATTTCGCGGAGCATGGACGCGATGCGGCTTTCGTCGCGCGATCCCCTGGCGGAAAGGGTTGTGTCGCTGTCAAAGGGCGAGGCGTCGATGCGTTCGAAGAGACCGCCGTCAAAGGCCTCGGCGGGTTCCTCCGCGAATCCGGCGAATTCCGCGTCAAAGAGCTCTCCGCTCACGGATTCGGCGATCCGGTCCTCGGCATCCGGCTGGCGCTCCCAAGCCGGTTCTGCAGTGGCGGCCGGTTCGCCCGCGTCAGAAGCTGGGCCGGACGGCCCCGCGACCGACTCCGTCCCGGAACCGGGAGCGGGGCTTTCTTCCAGCCAGTCGAAAAGACCGCCGAGCAGACCGTCATCCGTTTCCGCAGGGCCGGCCGATCCGTCGTCCGCGACGGATGCGGCCTGAGCGGGCGGCGTGACGGATTCGGCGTCCGATCCGGTTGGGGATCCCGCAGCGGCGGCGTCCGTCTCGGGCCGGATCAGGCTTTCCTCGGGGGCGGATGCGTCCATCTCGGGAATCGGCGGAAGCGCGGCGGCCTCCGGTTCCGGTTTGATCTGCGAGGCGCGTATGCTGATCGTGGGCGCGTCATCCGGCCGGCGCGGCCTGAGAAGCGGCGGTCTCTCGCGCCGTCTGCCGGTGTCGAAAATGATCTGTCCGTCCAGAGTGAGGAACGGCGTGCCCGGCGGTTTGGTCCGCTTGCCCTTTCCGCCCCGCTCCGCGAACACCAGCCGGCGGTCCCGCGTGTTGAGCCGGCTCTTCACCAGCTCGTCGTAGATCCGTTTTTCGTCGAGCACGGTGAATCCGTAGCTTTCGGTGTTCAGCTCCTCGGCGATGCGCTTGGGGCCGAAATCCGGATGGTTCTTGATGATATCGTGTATCTTGACCTTGTCCTCGATGGCGACATGGTTTTCCTCGACGTCGGCGCGCGGCGTCTGCTCGCGCAGGCCGTCATCGCCCATCTTGTCCCACCGCCGCCGGTACTTGTAATAGGTCGAGGTCGAGACGCCCATTTTCCGGCAGGCGTCGCGCGCGCTCAGACCCTCCTCCGTGACCAGCCGTATGAGGTTCGAGCGGAGGTTGAAGAGAACGTCCTCGGCGCGCATCTTCTCCTGGATGGCCACCAGCGTGATGTCGTCGCTCTGCGCTTCGCCGCCGGTGAATTCCTTGATCTCCTCGCGGATGCGGTCCACGAGCGGATCGACCTGCATGTGGCCGCCTTTTCGGATAACGGACAGGAAGCGTTCCTCCCCGAATTTCTCGCGCTGGGCGTTCATCGCCTCGGTCACCCCGTCGGTGTAGGCGATGAGCACGTCGCCCTCCTTCAGGTGGATGGTGTCCGATTCGATCGATTTGCGGAACAGGGTCTTGTCGGGCAGGTTGAGCCCGATGGGGAATCCCCGCGGATTCAGGTAGAAGCTCTTGTTGGTCTGGGCGCGGTACAGGATCATGGGATTGTGGCCCGCGCTCGCGTAATTGATGGTGCGGTTGTGCGAATCGAGGATCACGTAGAACACGGTCACGAACATGCCGCGTTTCATGTCGTTGATCACGAAGTCGTTGACGCGGGCCAGCACGTCCGCGGCGTTCTTGTTGCCGCGGGCTTCGGTACGGAGCGCCGTCCGGATCATGGTCATGATCAGGGAGCCCGGAACGCCCTTGCCGGAGACATCGGCCACCACAATGCCCAGCGTGTCCTTGTCCACCTCGACGAAGTCGAAATAATCCCCGCCCACCTCCCGCGCGGCCTCGTAATACGAGGCGATCTCATAGCCCTCGATCTGCGGGAAGGTGGAGGGGAGCAGGGTGTGCTGGATTTCCTGGGCGACCTGCATTTCCTTCTGCAGGCGTTCCTGCTCCGCCAGGTTTTCCTGGGATTTCCGGAACTTCTCCGTGATTTCGTTGAAGGCGTGGGCGATTTCACCGATTTCGTCCGACTGGTCGAATTCGACCTCGTCCTGTATTTCGCCGTGGCCCGCGGCGCTGATCCACCGGGCCAGCCGCCGCAGGGGGTTCGTGATGAGAAAGACCAGGCCGAAAATGCCGGCGGCGCCGACCAGCCAGATGATGAACAGCATCCGGAGCCCGTCCAGCAGGGCGGTGCGGATTTTTCGGTCGGTGACCGCCTTGTCGAACTGGAGCCGGACGCTTCCGACCGGCATCCGCATCAGCGGCGGGACAACGGCCTCCTCGATCTCGTAGGCGGTCCGGCCGTCGTCCGTGCGTGTGCGCGTGACCGACGGCGAGAGCCGCGCCTCGACCGGTCCGGGCCGGTGCGGCTCCAGTATCCGCTCGGGCGTCACCGATCCCTGGACGACGCCGGCGGAATCAATGATGAGCGCTTCGAGCAGCCAGGGCGCGTTGACCCGCTGGAATTCGGCCGCGATCCGGGCGGTCTCGATGGTTTCGTCCCGGACCAGCGACTCCACGCACTGGTGGGCCAGCGTCCGGGCCAGCGTGCCGCCGAGGGCCAGATCGGACCGCAGGATGCGCGAGCGCTGGTTGGCGTTCGAAACGAACCACACGGCCATCGCCAGCAGGGTCCACAGGATGCCGGCGTAAACGGCGTACTGCAGTTTCATCGGAAGACCCATGCCCGGCAGCCGGAGCTGGCGTCCCGGAAAATGCGGCAGGTTCTTGACGAGCTTGAGCTCGTTGCCCTCCACGGTTTTCCGGTAATCCACGCCGTCGACCACGCGCCGGATGATGAAAATGCCCAGTCCGCCCTTCTTGCCGATGTCCACGTACCGCTGGAGGTCCGGGTCCCGGACCTGCCGGAGATCGAAGGTGTGTCCCTGGTCGATCAGGGAGACGGTGACATCCCGGTTGCGGATGATCATGCGGAGCGTGACGAACCCGTCCCAGTCGCGGTAGGCGTGACGGATGATGTTCGTCCCGCCCTCGTCGATCGCCAGTTTGAAGGAGTTGAGAATCCGCTCCGGAACACCGTACTTGCGGCCGACATGGGTGACGAAATTCCGCATTTCCCCGAGGTACTTGACGTCTGCGGGGACCTTGCACTCTTCCTTGATGACTTTTCGGAACATGGATGAACCGTCCGGCCGTTACTTGTTTTTCTGGAAGGTCTGGAGGCGGGCGCGTGCGCCCTGAATGGCCTCGATGATTTTCACGTTGTTGGGCTCGATGACCAGAGCCTCTTCCCAGATCCGCAGGGCGCCCGCATAATCGCCGTCCTGGTAGGCGCGCAGGCCCTGGGCGTACCGGTCCTTGGCGTCGCGCCGCATTTCCCGGGGCGCACCCTGGGACCGGGCAAGCGCGTTCCGGAACAGTTCGCGCGCCTTCTGGTCCGCCGGATCGAGTTCCGTCGCGCGCCGGAGGAACTCCGCCGCGGCCGCGTAATCCTGCTTCTCGAAATGCTCGACTCCGGCCTGATAGGCGTTGAGGAATCCGAATTTCTCGTCGAGGTTCTTCATTTCCTCGGATACCAGGGCGTTCAGACGCGGAGAATCGCCGGCCGTTTCCCGGGCCTGGTTCAGCACCTGGTAGGCTTCGGCGGCCTTTTGCTCCCGCACCAGCTGGCGGGCGCGGCCGATGCGGCGCTGGACTTCGTTTTCCTGGACGCCGGCGGTGCGGCTGATGTAGCTCCTGATCTGTTCGTTTTCCGGATCGCGCTCGAGCGCCTGGTTCCATCGGCTGATGGCTTTCGAGTACGCGCCCTTGTCGAGAAACGCCAGTCCTTCCTGGAAGCACTGACTGACAAAGGCGAGGTCTTTCTGGCGGGCTTCGTTCTCGCGTGTTTCCTGCAGCAGCTGGTCTTCACGGGCCAGCTGGGAGGCGGTTTCAAGCCGGTTGGTCTCGTCGAGCAGGCGTTTGGCCTCCGCGTGTCCGGGGTCGTCCCTCAGGACGGAGCCGAATTCGAGACGCGCGCTGATATAATCCGCGGAGGCGAGGTGGCGCTTGCCCGCCGACAACGCGTCGGCGACGCGCTTGCGGAGCGCTTCCTCCATTTCCTGTTCGACCCGGCGCCGCGTCTCCGCCTGGCGCCGGACTTCGATGAGCCGTCTCTGTTCCGGAATGGATTTTCCGAGGAACAGGATGAGCGAAAACCGGTGACTGCGCGGGAAGAACGCCGGATCGCCGAGACGGCCCGTGGCATAGTCGATCTGGAAGAACCGGAGCGACAACCCGGCGCCGAACGTCGGCTCGCCGTCGTCGAATCCCGCGCGCAGAAACAGGGCGTTCGCGATCGCGTACTCGGCCCCGGCGTGGATCCGTGTTTCGCGGTTCCGGCCCTGTTCGGCGTCCGCCAGAACGAGAAAACGGTCCATTCCGCCGCGCCAGAACAGCGTTTTTGCGATTCCCGCGCGCAGTGTCGCGGGCAGGGTCTCGTATTCGCCTCCCAGCCGCAGCCGGGCCGGCAGTACGTTGGACATCGAGGCGCCGAGATGGACATTGTGGAGGGGCGAACCCTCCCACCGGATGCGGGCGTGGACGCCGGCGTCCATTCCGAATCCCGTCGCGGACGCGTTCCCCATGACCTGCCGGTGGGTCACGAAATTGGTGCCGATGGAAATGCCGCGGAAAAGCGTCAGGCCGTACCCGAGGGTCAGTTTTCCCTGCCAGTAGCCGAATTCACCCATGTCCACGGGAACCGTTCCGGCCGCGCCGCCGACCTCCTCGATCCGGCGGATGCCCCCGACGCCGATGCGTGACACGCCGAGCCCGAAGGTGCCGGCGGAAAGCGTCGGATGGATGTAATGAACGGCCTGAACCTGGACGTCCTCGAACAGTTCGGTGTGCGACAGAAGCAGGCCCCTCTGCTGCACGACGACCATGCCCGCCGGATTCCAGAGCGGGGCGGACGGGTCCTGCGGGAACGCGACCGCCGCGTTCCCCAGGCCCAGCGCCCGGGCGTCCGCGCCGATGCGGAACGGATCCTCGATTCCCGCCCCGCCGTCACCGGCGGACAGACTTCCGGCGCAGGCCGCGAAGAAAACCATCCGGGCGATTCCGAGCCGGGTCCGCCGGCCGGCCCCTGCGGGTCCGGGAATGATTCCCCTGTTGCGATTCGGTTTTCTCATTTATTTCATGACCGCAATTTTGGTTTTCCGTATTTTTCCATCGGCCGGTTTCATGAAAAGAAAATACACGCCGTTCAGGACGGTCCGCGACCGGTCGTTCCGGCCGTCCCACAAAAGCGTGTGCAGTCCGGCCGAGGCGCGGTCGTCCGAGGCGTCGAAGGAAACGGACCAGACCGGTTCGCCCGTGAGCGTGAAAAGACGGAACGAGACGGCCGTTTGTTTTTCCAGATAGTAATGGATGGCGGTGGGGCCGTTTGACGGACTGAACGGATTCGGGCTGTTCCACAACGATTCCTCCGTCTCCGGCCGGTATATTTTCTTCGGATCGGACCGCAGGGAGGTCCAGTCCTCCCCGGCGGGGGTCTTGACCGAGACGCTGTTCCCGGAGTTGGGCTCCCGGGCGTCCACGAAATCCCCGCTCGGAATGTTGAGCTGGAAGTATCCGGTTTCAGGCGCGTCGGAAATGCGGCCGAGCACGGCGATGGACACGCTTTCGCCCACGGCGATGCTCGGACGTTTGCTCAGGGACAGGAGGATCGGATTCTCGCCGATCACCGAAGTGGACCCGAAAATGTCCGTGCTGTCGTCGTTCGAAACCGCGGTCAGCCCGGAGATCACCGAAGCCGGGGGTATCGGATCG